>CAJWEP010000046.1 GCA_913030945.1 uncultured Verrucomicrobiota bacterium | reverse complement strand
ACCGTTGCTCGACCTTGTCAACGCACTCGAAATTACACTTGCGGGTATCACGCGCGTCGCTGCGTTCCGGCTTGGCCTTGTTGAACGGGCAACGGTAGCAGTACGGCGACATCACTTTGTCAGTCTTGAACAGCATCCCGGAGTAGGCCCTGCGAAACAGGTCGATGTGTCCGGCGCTGACCGCCCCGACCGTGTCGCCGTGGTATGCGCCATCGAGTGACATGAATCTCGGCTTGAGGGCGCGGCCGGTGCGGCGGGCGAATTCGTAAGCCAGCTTCAGAGCCACCTCGACCGCGGTCGAACCGTCGTCGGAGTAAAACACCTTGGTCAGGCGCGGCTGTCCCTTGGCCGGGCCGGATCGCGGATTGGCCAAATTCACCATCGCTTGGCCAAGTAGCGCGGCCGGTTCATTGGCCAAGCCCAGCGCCGAGGTGTGGGCGACCCGGGCCAGCTGCCCCCGAATGGCGTCGTTGATTTTCGGGTGGTTGTGACCATGGAGGTTGGTCCAAATGGACGAGTTGGCGTCGATGTATTCTCGTCCTCGCACATCCCAAAGCAGTGCGCCCTTGCCGCGTTCGATGACGAGCGGCTCGCTCCTAAGCCAGTCACGCATCTGCGTGAACGGATGCCACAAATGCTGCTGATCGAGCTTCGCCAGGGGATGCTTTTTCATTCCTCTGCGAGGCCGGTCTCCTCGAACGGTGACAGGTCGAGCACGAAGCCGGTCCCGAACGGCTGGTTGTTGACACTTCCCAGATCAATCCGCCCGTCGCGGATCTCGAGCGTCGGCCAGTCCCGTTCACTATTCCGGTACAATCCTGCGTGAGCGTCAAGCACCTGCCGCTGGGTGATGTCTGGAAACTGCGACAGCCCGGCCATGTAATGATGCCCGTTGCGCTCGACACTCTCGATGCCAAGCGTCGCCATCACCGCCAAGTCCTGTATCACGGCGACCGGCCCGACGTTGCACAAATCCTCGCCGCTCATGACCGACACGTGACCGCCCTCCCGCCGTGCGTTGAACAGGCAGGCGTTGGCGACTCCCTTGAAAATGCCCTTGCAGTTTTTATGACTCGTCCCGGCGTAGCCGAGAGCCAGCGCCGTGGGCAGGCTTTTGATCGTGGCATCGGATTCATCGATGATGATCGGCGGACGGTCCGGCCAGTTGTCGAATCCGTCGCCCACGGAATCCTCCAACGCGATGTCGCGGTGGAATGGCTGCTCGACAAACAGGAGGTGCTTGAAAAACGGGGCCAGCTTCGTATCGCCCGCAAGGCGCATCCAGTGGCTTTGAAACGCGTCCACGGATTTGAACTGTTCGTTGCCATCGAGACTGAATGCATAGTCGCCCGGCGCATGTTGCTCGACAGCGGAGGCGACGCTGCGCAAGCGTTCAAAGTCAGTGTCGAGGTTGCCGTTGATTTTGATTTTGAAATGGCGCAGACCGTAGGCCTGGATGCACTGGTCAAGCGATTGCGGCAGCGAGTCGTCGAGCCGCTCATCCTCCGGTATGGCATCGGCGGACAGCGGATCAGCCAACCCAATCGTGTGGCGTGCGAGCACCTTGGACAAGGGCTGTTCCGGGAGCAATTCAGCGGCAGAGCGCTTGGCCAAGACCGGGTGAATTGCTCCGGGTTCAAAACCGAGCGTCCCGTCGCACAGCGCTTGGCCAAGTGGCCGGTCTGCGGCGCGACAAACCGACTCGATCAAGGCCCGCTCCACCAGCGACGTGCCAAAGTGAGCCAACAACGGGGCGATTTTCTCTGCCTTCGCCCAAGCGGTTTGCTGATCGTAGATCGTGTGCCAAGCGTCAAAGGCCGTCGGGGCTTCAATGCCGATTGAACGAGCCAAGGCGCGGCGGATCACCCGGAGCATGTCTGCGATTTCCTTGTCAATCGGATCGTCAGGCACCTTGGTGAACCACTTGGGGGGCAGCAGATCGGAGGCAATCCCCCACGACGGTCGGCCATCCACCTCAGTTTCGAGCCGGATAAACACCATTGGTACCTCGGTCATCGTGGCGATGCCGTACTTGAAAGGCATGCGCGTCTTGAGTTGAATCTGGTGAATAGAGGCTGCGGTGATCTTCAACGGCACGCCAAAGTGATAATCTCCAGAGCCTTCGGCTTCAAGTTTGCCCTCAAACTGTTGTTGGGCTTTGCGTGAGCAGGCGGGTGGCGTACCGTGTCGTCCGTGAAGCTGCTGTTCATCGGGGACATCGTCGGAAAACCGGGCCGCAGGGCGGTGCGATATTTTTTGCCGCGCCTCCGCAAGTCCCTTGGGATCGATTTTGTTGTCGCCAACGGTGAAAACATGGCCGGCGGGTCCGGCATTACCCCGGCGACCGCGAGCGAGGTGTTTGAAGCAGGCGTCGATGTGATAACGTCCGGCGATCACCTGTGGGACCAACGCGAGGTGGAGTCGCTGCTACTCAGTGAATCACGACTGGTGCGACCGTACAACTATCCCAAGAGCACGCCAGGGCAGGGATTTGTCGTCAACCACAAGGACGATCTTCCGCCCGTGGGTGTGCTGAATTTGCAGGGGCAAACGTTCATGAAACCGATCGAGAATCCCTTCTTTGCCGCAGACGAAGGAGTGGAGGAGCTGCGAAAAGAAACTTCCATCATTTTTGTGGATATGCACGCGGAGACGACCTCTGAGAAGATCGCGATGGGGCGCTTCCTCGATGGGCGGGTGAGCGCCGTGGTGGGGACGCACACGCATGTGCAGACCGCCGACGAACAGATTTTTCCGGGCGGCACGGCGTTCCTCTGCGACGCGGGTTTCACGGGGCCGCACGAGAGCATCCTTGGCCGCGAGATCGAGCCGATCCTTCGACGTTTCACAACGTACCGGCCTCAACGGTTTGGCGTGGCTGCCGAGCGCATCATCCTGAATGGGGCGTTGATTGAGATCGACGGGACTACCGGCATGGCGCGTTCCATTGAGCGGATCTCCGAGCTGTTACCGGACGACAATTCCGAGGAATGAGCCGAGAGCAACAGAGCCTGTGGGACTTCGGCGGATCCCCGGATCATGGGGAGGCGCGCAGGGTTTATGGCGTCACCGAGCTGAACCGGGTGGTAAAGGGTCTGCTGGAAAGTCAACTCGGGACCGTCTGGGTGGAGGGACAGATCACCGGCCTGCGCCAACAGGCTTCCGGCCACGTTTATTTCGGCATAAAGGATGAGAAAGCTCAGTTGAACTGTGCGCTATTTCGAGGAAGCGATTCAGGAAACCGCTCGCTACTAGAGGACGGGACGCAGGTGGTGCTGCAGGGGGAGGTCACGCTGTTCGAGCCGAGAGGGCAGTATCAGCTCATCATTCGCAAAGTGGAACTGCAGGGGCAGGGGGAGTTACAGGTCAAGTTTGAGAAGCTGAAGCGCAAACTGGAGGCCGGGGGGTTGTTCGCGCCCGGGCGCAAGCGGCCGCTGCCCGATTTTCCCGCTAGGGTGGGGCTGGTTACATCGCCGACCGGTGCGGCAATTCGGGACGTGCTCCATGTGGTTCAACGGCGTAATCCCTCATTGCAAATCGTGCTGGAGCCGTGCCGCATGCAGGGAGAGAGCGCCGCTGCGGAGATGGCCGGGGCGCTGCAGCGGCTCAACCAATGGAGTGTCCGGCAGGCTGAACCACTCGATTTGATTCTGCTGACCCGCGGTGGCGGCAGCCTGGAGGATCTTTGGGCGTTCAACGAGGAAGAGTTGGCCCGTGCCGTCCACCAGTCAGCTTTGCCGGTGGTGTCCGCCGTGGGGCATGAGATTGATTTTCTGATCACCGACTTCGTGGCCGACGTCCGGGCAGCAACGCCGAGCGTGGCCGCCGAGTTGATCACGCAGGGCGTGTTCGCCTCGCGTGGGTTTTTGGCGGAGGTTGCTGCACAGCTGGGTCGCTTGGCCAAGCGCGGGGTGGGGTTGGCCAGGCGCGACTTGTCGGCCCTTTCGCACCGCCTTAACCGGGCGCACCCGCGTCGGGCGCTGGACGACTCCTTTCAGCGGCTGGACAACCAGCTCGACGATCTGAATCGCTTGGCCAAGCAGGGAGTGGCGATCCGGCAAGACCGTCTCCGGTTAACCAGGCAGCGCCTGGCTTCCCTCCGGCCAGCCGCCTTGATTGCGCAGCGCGTGGAACAGTTGGCCTGGCTTCGGCACCGCTTGGGCGGTGTGCCGCGCCGCAAACTCGGGGAGCATTTCGCAAGCTTTGGACGGGTGGTGAGCCAGCTTGAACTGCTCTCGCCCAAGGCCATCCTGGCCCGGGGCTACTCGATCACCCGCGACGCGAAAACCGGCGCGGTGTTGAGGGACGCTAGCAAAGCCAAGCGCGGACAGGTGCTGCGGACGCACCTGCACGCTGGCGCGCTCAGCAGCACGGTCAACGCCCCTGAAACTTCCCGCTAAAGTTTTGGCGTGTGCGGTCGATTCTGTTCACGGACCATCTCTGTCCGGAATAAGCCATGAGGGAACTGACACTGCTCAAAACAATGCGGGATTCACTGCAGACGCTTCTGCTGCATCACCAGTTCAACGAGAAGGCGTGCGATTTCTTCAAAGCCGTGCGGCTTGGCAATTTCGTCGAAGCCAGATCGAGGATGTCCGCCACGTGGCAGGGCGTCACGGCGGAAGACTTGCGTGACATGATCCGCAACGATCTGCCGCTGCTGCCGCTCTCGACGGCGACCCACTTCGGCCTGGTCATGGATGACGGAGCCACCGCCGTCCTGGACGCCTATCTCTATTTTGAGGGTGGACACTGGATTTCGTGCGGGGTGAGCCTCGTGCTGGAGCAGGGCTTGTGGGGGGTCGACAGAATCAGCTTACTTCAGGAAGACTGGTCGCCCGATATGCCGCAACCCAAACCGGACGTTCAACCGAGGGGCGAAATCCAGCCGACTCGGATCGGCGGCTGAAACCTACTCCCACTCGATGGTCGCCGGCGGTTTGCTGGAAACGTCGAGGCAAACGCGGTTCACGCCTTTCACCTCGTTGATGATCCGGGTCGAGAGCGTCTCGATCACCTTGTACGGCAGTTTCACCCAGTCGGCCGTCATGCCGTCCTTGGACTCCACCGCCCGCACGGCGATGGTGTAGTCGTAGGTTCGCTCGTCCCCCATCACGCCGACGCTTCGCACCGGCAGCAGCACCGCGAAGCTCTGCCAGATCTTGTAGTACAGCTTGTTGGCCTTCATTTCCTCGACGACGATCGTGTCTGCGTTGCGGAGGATCTCGCAGCGCTCGGGGGTGACCTCACCGAGAATGCGTACCGCCAGGCCGGGACCGGGGAACGGTTGGCGCATGACGATCTCCCTTGGGAGACCCAGTTCGGCGCCGAGTTGGCGAACCTCATCCTTGAACAGGCAGCGGAGCGGTTCGATCAGGTCGAACTTCATATTCTCCGGCAGGCCACCAACGTTGTGGTGGCTCTTGATGAGCGCCGCCGGGTTGCCGCCGATCGGCACCGACTCGATGACATCGGGATACAGCGTGCCCTGCGCGAGAAACCGGGCCTTCCCGACCTTGCTGGTGGCTTTTTGGAACACGTCGATGAACGTGTTGCCGATGATCTTGCGTTTTTTTTCGGGATCACTCACACCCCGGAGCTTGCGCATAAAGAGACTTGTGGCGTCCTCGTAATGGAGTTTCACCCTGAAATTGCGCCCGAACACTTTTTTGACGACCTCGGCCTCGTTGGCGCGCAGCACGCCGTTGTTTACAAAAATGCAGGTCAACCGCTTGCCGATGGCCTTGTGGATCAGCGCCGCCGCGACACTCGAGTCCACACCGCCGCTCAACCCGAGGATCACCTTTTCCTTGCCGGCCTGGGCGCGGATGTCCTCCACCGCCTGCTCGACATAATTGCGCATGGTCCACTTGCGGCCACAGTCGCAGATTTTGTGGACAAAGTTGGAGATGATCTTTTTGCCCTTCGGCGTGTGAACCACTTCCGGATGAAATTGCAGGCCGTAAAAGCGCGCCCTGGCATTTTCGATCGCCGCAAAGCCGGAATTTTCCGTGGTGGCCACCGCCTTGAAGCCGTCCGGTAGTCTGGTCAGTTTGTCGCCGTGCGAATTCCAGACCTGCAGTTCCTTCGGGAGGCTGTCAAACAGCCGACAGCGGGTGTTTTTCACGCGCAGCATGCCCTTGCCGTATTCCCGTTTTTGGCCGCGTTCGACTTTGCCGTTCAGGAACGTTGCCATCACCTGATGTCCAAAACAGATGCCGAGAATGGGTACGCCCAACTCAAAAATCGTCTTGTCGGGCAGAGGGGCATCCCTGGCGTAAACGCTGGACGGTCCGCCGGAGAGGATGATGCCACTCGGATTCATTTCCGCGATAGTGGCGGCAGACGTGTTGTAGTGGATGATGGTTGAGTAAACTTTGCACTCGCGGATGCGCCGGGCGATGACCTGCGTGTACTGAGAACCGAAATCCAGAATGACAATCTGCTCGTTCATCGGGCTGAAAAGCGGGGATTGAGCCGAGGAACCCGTGGCTTTGCGAGACAAAAAACTTGGCCAAGCGCTCTTCGCTTGGCCAAGCGCGTTAAAAATCGTCCGGTGCTTTGGTGTTTAAGTCAGTTCCGGGATCGGCTTGCCGTGCCGCACAATCATCACCGGCCGTCCGGTCGGTGAGTGGTATTCCTTGGTGTGGTCGATGCCCAGCGCATGGTAGAAGGTGGCTGCCACGTCGTCGGGAGATATCACCCGGTCGCGTGGGCCTTCGCCCTTCTCATCGGATGCGCCAATCACTCGACCCCCCTCCATCCCACCGCCGGCAAGGAGGCAGAACATCGCCCGCGGATAGTGGTCGCGACCCCCTCGCTGGTTGATCTTCGGGGTGCGGCCGAACTCGCCGGTCACGAACACCGCGGTTGTTTTCAGCAGGCCCTTGGCCTCGAGCGCCCGGAACAACCCCGTTAAGCCGTCGTCGAGGTTGGGCAGGTTGTTGTCCTTGAGGTGGTTGAAATTATCTCGGTGTGTGTCCCAGCCCCCGAGTTGGACGTTGACCAGGCGCACGCCGGATTCCACCAGGCGGGTCGCCAGCAGGCAGCTTTGTGAAAAGCCCCCGTCGCCAAACATGCCAGACACCGATGGAGACTCGCGGGTCAGGTCGAAAGCCTCGCGGGTCCGGTTCGAGCGCATCATCTCGTAGGCCTTTTGGCTGAATGCATCCATCCCGCTCAGCACTTTGTCCTCCCTGACGAAGGAGCCAAAGGCGGTGTCGTAGCGCTTGAGCAGGTTGTTGCGCCGGTCGATGTCGGCCAACGTCAGGCCGTTCGATAAGGACAAGTCCCGGATGTTCATCGGCTGCCCGGCCTTTGGCGAGGCGCCGGTTTCGAACGGGCCATACTCCAAGCCAAGGAAGCCGGTTGAGGCATTGGCACCCTTGGGGATGGCCACTGAACCGGGGATGTCCCTTGGCGCGGAGAGTTCCTTGCTAACCACGGCGCCGTAGGTCGGATACTTGAGGGCGGGCAGGGGGCGGTTGCCGGTCATCAGGTATTCCGCGCCGAGACGGTGGGCGGCCAGCGTATGGCTCACGCCCCGGAGAATGGCGTACTTGTCGGCGCACTTGGCCAATTTCGGAAGATGTTCGGAGATGCGAACACCCGGGACGTTGGTGGCGATTTCTCTGAACTCGCCGCGATGGGTGTCGGGGGCGTCCGGTTTCATGTCGAACGTGTCCATGTGGCTTGGCCCGCCGGCCAGACGCACATAGATCGCCGACTTGGCTGTAGCGTTGGTGGCCGCATTGGCCTTGGCCAAGCCGAGGTAGTCGGACAAGCCAAGCCCCATGCCGCTCAAGGCACCGATTTTGAGAAAATCGCGTCGCTGTATTCCGTCACAAAAGAGATGTGTTGCCATGGTTGGGATCGGTTAATGGTTCACCAGAAATCTTTTTTTCTAAGGCTTGCAGTTTGCGGGCAGGACATCCAGTGCTCAGCCTAGATCGAGAATCTCCGGATGCAACCCGTTCTTGTGCGAATCCAAGTCCTACTGACTGGGCGGCACGCGGCTTATTCGATGAATCTCGAGCGGATTGCCGCCGGGCTCGCACCGGACTCGCGCATGGCCTGGAGACTCAGCGCGTGGTTCCGCTTGGCCAAGCGCTGACCGGAGTCGTCTTTCACCAGTGGACAATGGTGGAATGCCGGTGCTTTCCAGCCAAGGGCGTCGTAAATCAACAGTTGCCGCGCCGTGCACTTGAGCAGGTCCGCCCCGCGGACCACCTCGGTGATTCCCATGTCGTGATCGTCCGCCACGACCGCCAATTGGTAGCTGGGGACATCGTCATGCCGCCACAGCACGAAGTCACCGAAATCGTCGCCGGCAACGAACGACTGTTGCCCGAACCGTCCATCTTCGAACGACACCACCTCGCCATCGGAAACGTGAAAGCGCCAGTTGACGTGCGGCGCGGTCTCAACGTCAAACACCGCCGCTTGGCCAGGCGCCGGCCGGCAGGTGCCGGGATAGACCGGTTCGTCACCCTTGTCGTGCGGTGCCGTGGCAGCCTCTCGCACATCCTTGCGCGAGCAGCGACAGGGATAGGCCAAGCCGGCTGTCTGCAGCCTGCCTAGGAGTTTGCGGTAGCGCTCAATCCGCTGGCTTTGAATGTACGGGGCGCATGGCCCGCCCCGGTCCGGCCCCTCGTCCCACTCGATGCCAAGCCAGGCCAGGTCCTCGATGGCTGCGCTGATGAACGCCTCCCTGCACCGCTGCGGGTCAAGATTCTCAATGCGGAGAAGCAGTTGCCCGCCCGCCTGGCGTGCGAGTTGGCTGGCGATCCAGAACGTCTGAGCGTGGCCAAGGTGGAGCAGGCCGGTCGGTGTCGGGGCGATGCGTCCGCGATACGCCTTCATGCAGGCTGTGGCGTGTCGGAATCCAGCCACTTTCGCAGTCCAGGCAGCGGGAATGAGAGAAGTTGCTGCAGCTTCGCGCAGTCGAGTGATGTGTCGGCTGCCCTTGGGGGACCGTCGTAGTCGCGCAGGCTGCACGGTTCAATCTTGGGATTTAGATCGGGATATTTTGCGGCGATCAATCGTCCGATTTCGAGACGGGACATTCGTTCGCTCCCGGCGAGGTGATAAAGACCGGGGCGTTTGGCCAAGGCGAGTTCCCAAATAGCGCGTGCGGTGGCTTCCGCCGGGATGGGGCAGCGATATTCGTCGGCGAACAGCTTCACGGTGTCGCCCCTGGCCCAGCGGAGCGTGAGTTGCTCCTCGATGCCACGATTGCCGTTGGGCGATTTGCCGGCGGTGAGCGAGGTGCGGACGGTTGTGTGCAACTGGTTGGCCATCACCAGCGCCTCGGCCTCGGCCTTGCTTCGGGCGTAAACGGTCAGTGGCGAAGGTTCGTCTTCCTCCGTGTATTGGCCGTGTCTCCCGTCAAACACCAAGTCTGATGAAAAAAAGATCATGGGGATGTCCTGCGCGAGGCCGGAAAGAAAAAAAGTCGCCTCGCGATTCACGAGCCGGGTTTGGTCAAGTTGCGTCTCACACGCCTTGGGGTCACTCATTGCGGCGCAGTGAATCAGCAGATCGGGCGGATCGGCTTCGTATTGCCGCTGAACCTCGCGGAAGTTGGTCAAGTCGAGGTCATCTCGTGTCAAGCCGCGGATCCGCCAGTCCGGCGCGTGCACAGCGGCCGTCCGGGCTATATGGCTGCCGATCAGCCCTCCGGCACCGGTAATCCACGCAAGCGGTTTTGTGTCATCGGGTGCGTCATTCATCGGGTTATATCACGATACGCTTGTCGCGCAGGAGCGCCCAATGGGTGCGGATCGCGTCCACCTTGGCCAAGTTGACCTCGCAGAGCAAGACCGTTTCTTCATTGCTGACGCTGGCGATAATTTCTTCCGATCGCCCGGCGACGAGGTTTTGCCAGCCAAACTCGATGTCTGCGCCGCGTTGCTCGAACAGTGAGGCGATCAGCACGCCGCCGCCGCGCTCGGCTACTGGCCTGGCTCGCGTGAAATGTTCGCGCCGAGCGCCCGGAGTTTGCCATCGATGTTCTCGTAGCCGCGATCGATGTGGTACACGCGGTTCACCCGCGTGACGCCCTTCGCCGCCATCCCGGCGAGCACCAGCGCTGCTGATGCTCGGAGGTCGCTCGCCATGACATCCGCGCCGCTGAGCGGCAGACCGCCTTTGACAATCGCGCTTGGGCCTTCGATCGAGATGTCGGCGCCCATGCGCGCCAACTCGTTCACATGCATGAAGCGCGACTCAAAAATCCGCTCGGTGATGATGCTGATCCCTGGTGACTTGAGCATGAGAACCATCATCTGCGCCTGCACATCGGTCGGAAAACCGGCGTGCGGCATGGTGGTGATATCCACCGAGCACAACTGCTTTGCTGAGCGGACGCGAAGTGTGTTTCGGCCGGAGTCGAGCCGCACGCCAGCCTCGCGCATCTTGTCCAGCACTGCGCTGAGATGCCTCGGGTTGCAATCCCGAAGCGTCACGTCGCCACTCGTCACTGCACCGGCGAGGGCGTAGGTGGCCGTCTCAATCCGGTCTGGGATGACGCGGTGCTCCGCCCCTCGCAGGCGTCGCACGCCCCGGATGGTGATGGTTGGGCTACCGGCGCCGGAGATTATTGCGCCCATTGCATTGAGAAAAGTGGCCAAATCCTCGATTTCCGGCTCGCAGGCAGCGCTGTGAATGACCGTGGTCCCCTTGGCCAGCGTGGCCGCCATCATTACGTTGGCCGTACCGAGAACCGTCGGGCCACAGCGGCCGCCAAGGAAACTTTCGGCGCCGGCCAGTGTCTTGGCCTTGGCGTGGACGTAGCCGGCCTCGACCCGGACCCTTGCTCCGAGATCGCGCATCCCCTTCAGATGCAGATCGATTGGGCGGGCGCCGATGACACAGCCCCCTGGCATCGACACCTTGGCCTTGTTGAGACGACCCATGAGCGGCCCGAGAATGCAGATCGAGCCGCGCATTTTGCGGATCAGATCATAGTTGCCGTAGCCCACGATTTTTTTTGCCCGGACACGGAGGGTTCCTCGGTTCATTTCCACCACTGCGCCGAGAGACTCCAAAATCTGCGCCATGAACTGAACGTCGCTCAGCCTGGGCAGATTGCGCAAAACGCACTCCTCTCTCGTTAACAGCGTGGCCGCCATCAGCGGCAGCGCGGCGTTTTTTGAACCGCTGATTTTGACCTCGCCCTTGAGCGGTGTTCCTCCCTTGATGACCAGGCAATCCATGAGCGTTTGTCGGCGCGGAGTGTTACGCTAATGCCCCGCGCAGGCAATCACGATTCGCGGGCGACTCCTCAGGTCGTTGGCGATCTCCAAACTCGGCCAGACGGCCTGTTGGAACAGGCCGGCGACGGCCCGCTCCTGTCCATCGCCAAACTCTGCCATCAATCTGCCGCCGCGCCTGAGCCGGGACTGCCCCTCGATGGCGAGCAGTCGGTAAAACCGCAGCCCATCCGTGCCCCCGTCCAGGGCCAGGCGGGGATCGTGATCCCGGACTTCAGGCTGGAGGGCGTCAATCTCCGCCGTCGGGATGTACGGAGGGTTTGAGAGGATCAAGTCCACCCGTTCGCCCTTGGTCAGGGCGTCTAACCCATCGGCCTGCCGAAACTCCACTTGGCCAAGCGCATCCAGCGACTCGGCATTTGATTTCGCCAGTTCAAGCGCCGCACCAGAAACATCCGAGGCGATGACGGTTGCCTTGGGGCAGCGCTTGGCCAGCGCGACGGCCGTGCAGCCGCTTCCCGTGCCCAAGTCGAACACGGACGGGTGAGGGAGATGCTCCAAAAACTCCAGTGCCAATTCCACCAACACTTCCGTCTCTGGCCGGGGAATTAGCACTTCAGCGGAAACCCGAAAATCATAACCAAGGAAATTGGCCGTTCCGAGAATGTACTGCAGCGGTTCGCGGCGGGCCCGCCGCTCGACCTGCCTAGCCAGGCGATCCTGTTCTTCCGCAGTCAAGGCGGTTTCAGTGCGGAGTGGAATCTCGGAGCGGTTGCATGACAGCAAGTCGGCCAGCAGCCACTCTGCATCGGCTTGCGGCGATTCGACGCCCGCTTGGCCAAGGCGCAGCACCGCGCCACGAACCGCCTCGCCCGCTGTCATTGGCGAATCAACCCGTCGGCCACCCCCAGCCACTTGTAGCTGGTCAACTCCTCTAGGCCCATCGGGCCGCGTGCGCCGATCTTGTCGGTGCTGATGCCGATCTCCGCGCCCATGCCGAACTGGCCGCCGTCGGTGAAGCGGGTCGAGGCATTCCAGAAAATCGTCGACGAATCAACCTCGACTTGAAAGCGCTTCGCGGCCGACTCGTCGCCGGTGACGATCGTCTCGGTGTGGCCCGAGCCGTGCATGTTGATGTGCTCGATCGCCTCGCCGACGCCCTCGACGATTTTCACGGAAAGTACCAGGTCGAGATATTCCTCATCCCAATCCGAGTCGGTGACCGGTATCACTTCGACTCCACAGTTGCTTAGCACGGTTTGCGTTGGTTCGTCGCCTCGCAGTTCGACATTCGCCTTGGCCAAGCGTTTGGCCAATGGAGGGAGTATTTCGCTGGCGATTGCCTTGTTGACAAGCAGCGTCTCGGCGGCGTTGCACACTCCAGGTCGGTGCACCTTTGAGTTAAAGGCGATCTCCTCTGCCATGGAGGCATCCGCCCCGCCGTCGATATAAACATGGCACACGCCCTTGTAATGCTTGATGACCGGCACTTGCGAGCACTCCGCCACGGCGCGAATGAGGCTCTCGCCACCACGGGGTATGCAGAGATCAATATCGCGCGTGAGAGAAAGCAGCTCGGGGATGGCGGCGCGGTCGATCGTGGGCACGACCTGAATGGCGTCCGGCGGAAAAGCAGGCAGCGCCTTGGATGCGGCCTCGACCATGGTCTTCGCGATGACTTGGTTCGAGTGAATGGCCTCCTTGCCGCCGCGAAGAATGGTCGCGTTGCCGGACTTGAAACAAAGGCTTGCGGCATCGGCAGTGACGTTCGGGCGTGACTCGTAAATGATGACGATCACCCCGATCGGCGCGGCGACCTTGCTGAGTTTCAGCCCGTTGGGCCGCGTGCGCTCCTCGATGACCCGGCCAACCGGGTCCGGCAGTTCAGCGACCTCGCGTAAGCCGGTGGCCATGTCCCCGATGCGCGCCTCGTCCAGCAGCAACCGGTCCAGCATCGGCTTGGCCAGGCCCATCTCGGCACCGGCGTACATGTCCTTCGCATTTTCCTCCTGTATGAACTGCGCGTTGGCCTCGATGGCGTCGGCCATGGCCAGGAGACAGTTGTTTTTATCGCCGGCGGACAGGCTGGCCAAGCGGCGGGAAGCCAGGCGGGCGCGCCTGGCCAATTCGGTCATTTCCCCGGTCAAACTCATGCAACGGCCATGCTACCGCCAAGCCAAGTGCGTGTGAATCTCATTTCGTTGCCAAGATGTCGGTGTAATTTTCTTTGGGTGCCGTTGCGCTTGGACTATAACGCCCTGTCCGCTTGCCCCGGCACACACGATGGATGACCTGTTAAAACTCGAGCGCAACGTCCGATCCATTTACGCCAGAAAACTCTCATTGCTGGCGAGCCGCTATCGCTTCAACCTGCCGGTCAGCGACAAGGATGTTCCGGGATCGCCTAGGGTGCTTTTCCTCGGAAACCACTCCTCCGGCAAATCTTCGTTCATCAACTACATCGCCGGGGCCGACATTCAGGAATCCGGAATGGCCCCGACGGATGACGGTTTCACACTGGTCACCCACGGGGAGGAGGAGGAAACGCTCGACGGACAGACGCTGGTGTCGCATCCCGAGCTGGATTACCAGGAATTGGCCAGCCTCGGCCCCGAGTTTCTCGCCAAGCTGTGCTTCAAGACTTACCCGTCAGAAAACTTACGACAATTGACACTTATCGACAGTCCGGGAATGATCGATTCCGCCAGCAGTCACCAGCTTCGGAGTTACGACTTTCGGGAGTGCATTCGCCGTTTTGCCGAGAGCGCCGACTTGATTCTGTTCTTTTTTGACCCCGACAAACCGGGTACCACCGGTGAGGCGATTTCCATTTTCACTAAACAACTGGTCGGCATCGATCACAAGTTGTTGATCGTGCTCAACAAGGTTGACCTGTTCGATAACATCCGGGACTTTGCGCGGACTTACGGCACCCTTTGCTGGAACCTGTCAAAGACCATCCCCACCAAGGACACGCCACGCATTTACACGACTTATCTCCCTGGCTTTGCCACCCGGCCGCTTGAGGAGAATGCCAAGCCCATCCCCCTTGAGGACTTTGACATCTCACGGGATGAAGTGGTTTCAGAAATCATGAGGGCTCCCGCCCGCCGGGCCAACAACCTTGTCAGCGGGCTGCTGTCTCATGCCCACCGGCTGTCGGTTCACGTAAAGGTCTGCCTGGAAGCAGTATTGGCCTACCGAAGGCTGGTGAGTCGGCTCTGGTTGGGATTCACCTGCATCCTCCTGTTGGCAGCCGGGACCGGGTGGCTGGCACGTGATTGGTGGTTCAAGTCGGACTGGAAAGTCGCATTGAACGAACGGAATTGGGATGACTTGTCCGAGCCCGGTATCGCCCTTGGGATTGTGATTGTCCTCGTTGCGTTTTTTTGGTGGATGCTCTCGTTTGGCCTGCGGAACCTGCGCCGGTCCATCGAGACAGAGGAGGGAATCGACGTATTTTTCAAGCGTGCCTACAGGGATGAGCTATCCCTTAAAAAGAGGGCCGATCTCCATGCCACTTGGGAGAGCATCAAGCCCGGAATCTTGGACATCATGCGTGCCCATGGTTTGCGCAGCCTTTCGGCCTCTGCCTCCTCAAAAAAACTCCTGCGAAAACTTGATGTGGCGGTTGAGAAGGAAATTCCGTCACTGCGCTGTCGAATTGATCCCGAGCAGGAAACCGCCTCACAACCGAACACAGAGGAAGCGCTGGAGTCGACCGACGAGCAGCAGTTATCCACAGACCAAAAGAACGATTAGACAAGTTATTTCCAATGTTTTCACATAATACACACAATTTTCATTGGACGAAATCATGAAAGCTGTAACGATAAAGTTTATCCTCTCCTCAAATTAGGCTAGTTTTTTTCACAGTTATTAACGATTTTTTGTTGACACTTGGTTTCTCCCCGGCAAGCTGTCCAAAAAATTTGGTTGAGGTTTTGTCCTCAGTTCCTCCCGGCCCAGTGATGACTCCGCCGATTCATCGCTGGGTCATTTTTTCGGTGCCCCGCCACAGTCTTGCGTTCGCCGGGTCAGGGCTTTATCAGTTGCCGCAGTTCATGAAGCATCGGGTCCTTTTCATTCTTGTCGGTTGTCTGGCTCAAGCCGGCTTTTTGTGCGCGGAGCAATCTTTCTTCAAGCGGGAGAGCGAAGTGATCTACGGGCGGAAGGATGGCTTGGCCATGACGCTTGATGTGTTTCAGCCCTTGGCCAAGAGCAACGACCGCGGGATCGTGTTTGTCGTGAGTGGCGGATGGTTCAGCGCGCAAGACAAAATCGACGGAGCAGCCAAGCGGTTGAATTGGGCGGAGCTTATCAGGCGGGGATACACGCTGTTCGCCGTGGTTCACGGGAGCCAGCCCAAGTACACCGTCCCGGAAATCCGGGAAGACATGCACCGGGCGGTGCGTTTCATCCGCCACAACGCCAGGGCTTACGGCATCGACCCCGAGCGCATCGGGATTTTTGGCGGCTCGGCCGGGGGGCATTTGTCATTGATGCAGGGCACTGACAGCCTTGATGGCGACCCTGATGCCAGCGATCCGGTTGAAAGGCAGTCGAGCCGGGTGCAGGCCGTCGTCGCCTATTTTCCACCCACTGATTTTTTGAACTATGGCAAGGAAGGGCAGCATTTCGACAAGTTCATCCGCAAACTGCTCAACGGAAGAAATCCGTATTTGGCTGCGCTGGACTTTCATAGCTACGATCGTGATCAAAATTGGTACGAGCGCATCACGGAAGAGCCAAAGGTGCGTGAGAAACTCCGCGAAGTCGCCCCTGTAACGCATGTTTCCAGTGGGGATGCGCCCACGCTGATTATCCACGGCGACGCCGACCGGTTGGTGCCGATCCAGCAGGCGCACTGGATCATGCCCAAGTTCAAGGCAGCCGGCGTCGAGGCGGAGTTGCTCGTCATGCCCGGAAAGGATCACGGCTGGAAGGCGGAACCCGTGGAAGTAAAGACGGTCGGGGAGTGGTTCGACAAGCACCTGTTGGAGGCCCGTTAAGGTGCCGCTTTCAACCTCCTTACATTCCGCTTTTATGAAGCTCGTGCTGGCTTGGTTTGCCGTTTCATCGCTTGGCCAAGCGGAGGATTGGCCGCAGTGGCTCGGCACAAACCGCGATGCGGATTGGCGCGAGGAGGGGATCATCGATCGTTTCCCGGAGGGAGGCCCCACGTTGCGCTGGCAAACCAAACTGGGCGCGGGGTATTCCGGCCCGGCCGTGGCCGACGGGAAGGTGTTTGTCATGGATCGCCTGGCTGGGGAGGGCGATTCGGCCGGAGCCAAACTGCTCCATGACGGTCCGCCACCACGCAACATCAACTTCGTCCGCAAACTCCTGCCCGGCGGGGAGCGCCTGGTTTGCCTGAATGAAATCGACGGGAAATTGCTTTGGGCACACGAGTGGGACTGCCCGTACACGACCGTGGCCGCCTATGCGATTGGCCCCCGGGCGACCCCTACCGTGGACGGCGCTCGCGTGTACGCGCTTGGCGCGGAGGGAAACCTGTTTTGTCTTAACTCGAAGACCGGCGTGGTGCATTGGAGTCGTGATTTCAAGAAGGATTACGGGCTGGAGATTCCGGAGTGGGGCACCGCGGCTCATCCGCTTGTGCACGGGGAGCACTTGATCTGCATCATTGGGGGGAAAGGAACCACTTGTGTTGCCTTTGACAAGGTGACGGGCAGGGAATT
>CAJWEP010000045.1 GCA_913030945.1 uncultured Verrucomicrobiota bacterium | reverse complement strand
ACTTATCAGGATGCAATTGCCGGGGCTTCTGCCTGCCGGGTTGGCGGACATGAGGACTGGCGGTTGCCGACCATCAAGGAATTGTATTCATTGATATTTTTCAACGGGGTGGATCCCGACCATCGAAGTAACGATGCCTCGAAACTCCAGCCGTTCATTGACGCCGTCTATTTCAAGTTCCAGTACGGCAACGCTGATCGGGGTGAGCGAGTCATCGATTCACAGTTCGCGACCAGCACGAAGTATGTCAGTACAACCATGCGCGGCAACGAGACCCTGTTCGGCGTGAATTTCGCGGACGGGCGTATCAAGGGGTATCCCATCAATCACCCTGGTCGACGGCGCGGCAAAGCCAAGACCTATTACGTTCTCTATGTGCGGGGCAATAAAGATTACGGAAAGAATTCCTTTAAAGACAACGGCAATGGGACCATCACCGATCGTGCAACTGGCCTGACCTGGATGAGGGTCGACAGCGGGCACTTCAAGGTCGGCCAAAACAAGGATGGAAAATTGAACTGGGAACAGGCGCTCAAGTGGGCGGAGGATCTGGAATATGCCGGGCATTCCGATTGGCGTCTGCCTAACATCAAGGAGTTGCAGAGCATCGTGGACTACTCGCGCTCGCCGGACACAACCCAATCGGCCGCTATCGATCCGGTTTTCAGGGTGACGCCCATTCGTGACGGCCTTGGCAACATCAACTACCCATTCTACTGGAGCAGCACCACGCACGCTAGGGGATACGGCGGTGCCGCGGCTGCTTATGTGGCTTTCGGCCGATCGCAGGGGTGGATGCCCGACTTCCGGGGTCGGTACAACCTGCTGGATGTTCACGGGGCGGGTTCTCAACGCAGCGATCCCAAGGCCGGGGATCCTTCGCGATACCCGCGCGGTCGCGGGCCGCAGGGTGACGTGGTCAATATATACAATTTCGTTCGCCCGGTTCGGGGCGGTAATGTGAACGTTCGAGAAAAAGGCCCTGAGCTTGCATCATCCCCGCCGAGACGACGTTCTGCTGCGCCAGGATCACAAGGCCGAAGGGATCGCAACGCTCCAGATCGTGGTGGCGCTGGCGGATTTGGTAGGCCTCCGGGCGGCGGCAGGCCAGCGTCCGACTCCGACGCATTTGTGAATCGTATTTTTACAAACGACAAAAACGGCGATGGCAAAGTGAGTCGTGACGAAATGCCGGAGCGCATGCGGCAATTACTCGATCTGGGTGATCAAGACAATGATAGCGCAATCAGTCGCCGCGAGGCCGAAAGCATCTTCCGCCGCATGAGCCAGCGCGATCCACGACATGTCCGTGAGAGCGGGCAAGCGCGTCCGAGGGAACCACGCAGCAGCGGCGGTCGAGGTGAGCGCCGTGAACGTGAGCGCCAACCCCGGTTCGAGTAATTCAGCGTTTCTGTTAGATTTTGCGCTTGGCCAAGCGACGAACCACTCGACCAAGCAGCAGTTCTTTATCGCCAAGCTCTCTGTGTTTCCACATAATTGTCCGTCCCAAATGAAAGGCTTTTCAATCGTGACCCGCATTCATTTCAAATTACTGATTAAATTCATCGCCGGCTTGGCCTTTGTCGCCGCCGTGCCATTGGCCAAGGCCGACTGGAAAGTCGTCGAGTTGCCCAATCCGCTTGGCCCCGGCAAGGCGGTCGACGTGTTGCAGGACGGCAAACCGGTCACCCGCCTCGTCCACGGCGACGGGCAGATCAAGCCGTTCCTCCACGTCTTCGGCGGCGGTGGCGAGTTGGTGACCAATCCCGGCGTGGATAAAGAAGGCAAAGGCGCGGGTCTGTTTAACCACCACCGGGGCATTTTCATCGGCTGGAACAGAATATCGTCTGACCTTGGCAACTACGACATGTGGCACAAGGGCGGCCCGGGCAACGGGCGTTATGACATCATGAAGTTCGAAAACACGACGACCAACGATTCTGCTTCGATCGTTGCGTACATCAAATGGCGTGCCACTCAAAAGGATGCCAGCGGCAGCGACGTGATGATCTCCGAGCGTCGGACGTTTAAGGTTTCGCGTCCGGGTAGCAAGTACACGCAGGTCGACACCAGCTTTGAGATGGAGGCCCAACGGGACATCAGTCTCGGCGGTGATTTGCAACACGCCGGCGTGCATTTTCGCGCCCACACCGAGGTGGCCACGCGCAACAAGGAGACCAGCTATCTCTGGGAGCCCCCCAACGCCGCCGGCAAGGGCAAAGTCGTCGATGACAACCATCAGTGGGCGCGGCTGCTCTTCCCGATCGGCAAGCGCTGGTATACAGCACAGGAGATGAACGCTCCGGCCAACGGCGTGAAGGAACTATCGTGGCGCGACTACGGCCGCTTCGGCTATTTCCTGCCGAAAAAATTGAAGAAGGGCGAGCCGTTCAATCTGAAATTCCGTTTTGCCATCGAGCAGGTCGACGCCCCGGCCAACGCGCCCAAGCAGTCCGACGCGCAGGCTAAGGCGTCGCACCAGCTTTGCGCCGAGCGCTACGAGGCGTTCCTCAAGTCGCTGAAGTAACTCGCCGCTTGGCCAAGCGCTTGGTTTGATTTTCTGATGTCGCTTTCCGATAAGCTGAACCCGTCTTTGCGGAACCTGCCGGTGTATCAGCCGGGGCGTCCGATCGAGGAGGTCGCGCGCGAGCTTGGCCTCGATGCGCGCGAAGTCATCAAGGTCGCCTCGAACGAGAACCCGCTTGGTCCGAGCCCGCTCGCCGTTGAGGCGATGAAAACGGCGATTACCCAAAGCCACCTTTACCCGGACGGCAACGCCTTTTATCTAAAGAACAAACTGGCAGCCAAGCTGGGTGTCGAGCCGGCAAACCTCATCCTCGGCAACGGCTCCAACGAGATCATCGAGTTTGTGTCGCACGCGCTGCTTGGTTCCGGCGACGAGATTGTCGTGTCGCAATACTGCTTCGCCATTTATCCATTGGTGGCGATGATCATGGGCGCCAAGGTGAACGCCGTGCCAGCAGTCGAGCACGGGCACGACCTGCCAGCGATGCTGGAGGCGATCACGCCGGCCACACGCGTTGTCTGGGTGGCCAACCCGAACAATCCCACCGGCACCCTGGCCAAGCCGGAGGACGTCCGCACCCTTGTCGAGCAGGTGCCGGACGATGTGCTGCTGGTGATGGACGAGGCGTATTACGAGTTCCTCGACAAACCGGTGGACCTGCTGCCGCTGGTGCGTTCCAGCGAGAAGCCGAACCTGCTCTTGATGCGCACCTTCTCGAAGATTTACGGCTTGGCTGGACTGCGCATCGGCTACGGTGTCGGGCATCCCGACTTTGTCTCCGCGTTGGAGAAGGTTCGTCAGCCATTCAACACCAACGCCGTGGCGCAGGCCGGCGCAATGGCCGCGCTCGACGACAACGCGCACTTGATCAACACCCGAAGCACCAACGCCGAAGGACTGAAGTTTTTCGAAAAAGTCTGCACGAAGCAGGGTGTCGAGTTCGTGCAGTCATACGCCAATTTCGTGATGGTTCGGGTTGGAGACGGCCAGGCAGTGTTCGAGGCATTGCAGCGGCAGGGTGTGATCACGCGCCCCATGGGCGGCTACGGTTTGCCTGAATGGATCCGCCTCTCCATTGGCACCGCGGAGGAAAACCAACGCGCCGCCGAAGCCCTCAAGGCCGCCTTGGCTTGACGACGAAGGGCGGGCTGTCCCAGCCGTCCGCCGCAGAATCAAATCAGGTTCCGTCCGGATCGGGAGTCAATCTCACTTTTCTTCCAGCTTGCCATGTGGATGAATATTTCTTACTGATGCCTGCCGGATGAGTAAAATGCTCGAGGGAAAAACCGGGGTTGTCTTTGGGGTTGCCAACAAGAACTCAATCGCATGGGGCATCGCCCAGGCCTGGCATGAGGCCGGGGCCAGGCTGGCGTTCACCTATCAGGGCGAACGCCTGAAGGGAAAAGTGGAAGCCTTGGTATCCGGTTTCGGCACAGATACGTTAATCACCGAGTGCGACGTCACGAGTGACGATGACATCGACCGGGTGTTCACCGAGGTCGGCGAGGGCTTCGATGGCAAACTCGACATGGTGCTGCACTCCGTGGCGTATGCGCCGCGCGAGGCGCTGGAGGGGCGTTTTGTGGATACGACGCGCGAGGCGTTCGCCACGGCGCACGACATCAGTGCTTATTCGCTCGTCGCATTGGCCAAGCGCGCGGCTCCGTTGATGACCAACGGCGGAAGCATCATCGGCATGAGCTACTATGGCGCAGAGAAAGTCGTTCCGCACTACAACGTCATGGGCGTGGCCAAGGCAGCACTCGAGGCGAGCACGCGTTATTTGGCTGCCGACCTCGGCGAGCAGAAGATTCGCGTGAACTGCATCAGCGCCGGCCCTGTGAACACGTTGGCAGCGCGCGGTATCGCCGGTTTCACCGATTTGATGAAGCATCACGAGACATATGCACCGCTCAAGCGCAACGTCACCACTCATGAACTCGGCCAGACCGGCGTGTTCCTTGCCAGCGACGGTGGCGCAGCTATCACCGGCCAAGTGATCTACGTCGACTGCGGTTACCAAATCATGGGTTAGGCTGCCGTTTTATAGAAGCTTGCTTCTTAGCCATTGAGTTCTTCGGCAAGGCCCTCGCGGAAGGTGGGGTGTTTGTATTTGAAGCCGAAGGTTTCCTTGAAGAGTTTGTTCGAGACGCGCTTGTTGGTGATGTCGCGCTTGCGGGTGGAGGTATCCAACTCGGGGACGAACGGCGGAATGGGGCGTCCGGTGGTTTCGCTAAGCCACTTGAAAAAATCCAACTGCGTCACCGGCTCGTCGTCAGTGATGTTGAAAAGACCAGAACCGTTTTCGAGTTCGAGCACCGCAACGATCGACCCAACCAAATCGTCTCGGTGCACCATGTTGAGAAAGCGTTTTCCGTCGCCCTCGATGACGGCGTTTCCGCTCATAAATTGTTGGAACAAATGGCCGCGTCCCGGCCCGTAAATCCCGGATGAACGCAGAAGGGTGACCAGCGGGCCGACTGCGGAAATTGTCTGTTCAGCTTCCCAAAGGATTTTGCTGGTGGTGTTTTCAGGGGGGGTGGCTCCGTTCTCAAAAACCCATTCAGCATTCGTCTGGCGATAGATTCCGGTGCTGCTGATGAACACGACGGATGAGGCGCTCGCTGTTTTGAGCCATTGCGCGATCCGTCTCGTGCCGGTGCCGAAAGCTCGCTCGTATGCCGCCTCGCCGCCGCGGGCGGAGGAGACGGTGATGACGATCCAGTCGTATCGGCCGTCGAGCTTGGCCAAGGCGCCTTCTCCAGTGATGTCGAGGTTGAACGGGCGGATGCCAAGCTTGGCTAGACGGTCGTTGTGTTCACGGCTGCGACGGATGCCGGTGACGTCGTGGCCAAGCGCGACCAGCCGTTGGCCAAGCGCTTCGCCGACGTAGCCGCAGCCGATGATCAATGCCCGCACGTGGCCACTGTATCGCTTGGCCAAGAGGGGGCGCGACTCATTTTGGACTTTGCCGGTCGCAAGGTGGCCCGTACGTTTTGTGGCCGAACATGAGCCGAGTGAAGAAACTAAAGCCGAAAGAGGTTTACATTATGGCCAATGGTGACCTGCGTCTGTCGGCAAACCAGGTTTGCTGGGTGGAGCAGTCGAAAATGGAGACGACTCTGGCCAAGGCGCTCAAGGTCGAGGGTTGGACGGTGGTGCGCGCCCACGCGTACGATTTCAAAAAGAAGCACGGCTTCATTGACTCGCAGAAGCGCGGGATGGAGGTGTTTCGGACGATGGATTCGGATGCGCCGTTGATCGTGGCGGAGTGTGTTTGGCAGTACAGTCAGCATGTTTTGCCGGGGCTTTCGACGCATCGCGGCCCGATCTTGACGGTGGCCAATTGGAGCGGCACTTGGCCGGGCCTCGTCGGCATGCTGAACCTGAACGGGTCGCTCACCAAGATGGGCGTCGAATACAGCACGTTGTGGAGCGAGAAGTTCATCGACAAATATTTTAGGGCCGGCCTGCGGCAGTGGCTGGGCGAGGGAACGGTGACGCACGACCAGAGCCACGTGCGCAGTCTCGACTTGCTCAAGTTGCCGCCCGTCGAGGTGCGATTTGGCCAAGCCGCGGCGCGGCGGTTGTGCGACGACAAGGCGATCATGGGTGTGTTCGACGAGGGCTGCATGGGCATGCACAACGCCATCATTCCGGACGAGTTGCTCAACCCGACCGGGCTGTTCAAGGAGCGTCTGAGCCAGTCGGCGTTGTTTGCCGCGATGGGTGAGGTGAGCGATGCCGACGCCGGGGCTGTTTACGCCTGGTTGAAGAAGAAGGGCGTTAAATTTTGCCTCGGGCCAGATGAGGAGAGTGATCTCACTGAGGCGCAGGTGCTGCAGCAGTGCAAAATGTACATCGCCGCCGTGCGGATTGCCGATGAGTTCGGGTGTGCGACAATCGGCATCCAGTACCAGCAGGGGCTGAAGGATTTGACGCCGGCGAGCGATCTGGCCGAGGGGCTGTTGAACAACGTCGACCGCCCGCCGGTGCGCGACACCAGGGGGCGCGAGCTGTTCGCCGGGCAGGCGGTGCCGCACTTCAACGAGGTGGACGAGTGCGCCGGGCTGGACGCGCTGGCGACGAACCGGCTCTGGACGGAGCTGGGCTGGCCGCCGGAGAACACGCTGCACGATCTCCGCTGGGGCGCCCTGTGCAAGGTCAACGGACGCAGCGAGTACGTGTGGGTGTTTTTGATCTCCGGCGCCGCGCCGCCCGCGCATTTCATCGACGGCTGGAGGGGGGCGTCGAGTGAGCGGCAGCCGCCGATGTATTTCCGGCTGGGTGGCGGCACGCTCAAGGGCGTGTCCAAGCCGGGCTGGATCGTCTGGAGCCGGGTGTTCGTGATGAATGGCGAGCTGCAGTGCGACATCGGCGTGGCCGAGGTGGTGAAACTGTCTCGGAGGGAAACCGACCGGCGCTGGCGCGAGACCACGCCGCAATGGCCGATCATGCACGCCGTGCTCAAGGGCGTTTCGCGCGACCAGATGATGGCTCGCCACAAGTCGAACCACATTCAGGTCGTGTATGCCCCGGGCGAAAAGGCCGCACACAAAGGCGCCCGGGTCAAGGCGGCGATGCTTGCCGAGATGGGACTGCGCGTGCAGCTTTGCGGCGGGGTGAACCTGAAGTAATCGATGAGCGACCAACTGCCAGAACAGCCACCCGAATCCCATAAGGACATGGAGCTGAAGCCGTCCGGGCATGCGGCTTGGCGCTGGCCGGTGGTCATCGTGCTGATCGCTGCGTTTGGCCTAGGAACGTTTGTGTACGTGATCAGCACGCTGATTCGCACTCCCGAACGGCTGATCGAGACGGCCGGCAAGGGAGTCGCCGGGGTGGCCAACGCGCTCGACGATGCGGCGGCCAAGTTTCGCCAGGGCACCATCACTGAGACGTTTACGGCCAGCCTGCCCAAGCTGGAGAGCCAGCGGGGAGGGCTGCTGGAGTTGTCCAAGGTCACAGCGACTGAGACATTCCGCAGCAAGGATGAATTGACCTATGACTTCAGATGGTTTGAAGTTGATGTCGGCACGACCATCACGGAGATTCGGGTGCCGGTGACCTACCGGTATCATTTGCGAATGCGCGATGCCTGGCAGTTGTCGGTGACGAACAATGTTTGCATCGTGCATGCGCCGGAGATTCGTCCCAGCCAGCCGCCGGCGATCCACACGGATCGGATGGAAAAATCGTCGGACGAGGGCTGGGCGCGTTTCAACGCCGAGGAGCAAATGACCCAACTCGAGAAGACCATCACGCCGACCATCCGCAAATACGCCAGTGATGAGCAGCACCTTGATGTGATCCGTGAGAATTGCCGAAAAACCGTGTCCGAATTCATCGAGGATTGGCTGCTGCGCGAGGGCCAATGGGGTGAGGATCGGCTGCGTGTCGTGAAGGTGTATTTTTCGGGCGAAGGGATGCCGACCCCGGCAGTCGTTCAGGACGATTCCGAAGGGCAAAGCCGCAATTGAACGTGAAACCATTTCGGCCCCATCCTGTGCGCAACGCCAGCCGACGGAGCAGTTGTCTCGTGCTTGAGTGGGAGATTGGCTTTCCCTTCGGATCCTTGGCTGTTTGAATGGGCGGCGTGACGAGGGATGAGATTCTTCAACATTTCAAGGACTCCGGCGCGCTGCTGGAGGGGCACTTTATTTTGCGCAGCGGGTTGCGCAGTCGGCAGTTTTTCCAGTGTGCCCTTGCGCTGCAACACATGCCAAGCGTCGAGCGGCTGGGCGCGGCGCTGGCGGAAAAACTCCGCGGTTACGGGCCGGTCACAGTGCTGGCCCCGGCGATGGGCGGCCTCGTGATTGGGCAGGAGGTGGCCCGGCAACTTAGCGTGCGGTTTATTTTCGTCGAGAAGGAGGAGGACAACCTCGTGCTGCGGCGTGGATTCAAGATCGCACCGGGCGAAAAACTGGTCATTGTCGAGGACGTGGTGACCCAGGGCGGGCGCGTGGCCGAAACCATCGCCATCGCCCGGGAACACCAGGCCGAGGTCTGCGCCGTGGGCGTGGTGGTCGATCGTTCCAACGGAACGGTCGATCTCGGAGTGCCGATGGAGTCTCTGCTTTCGATGGACGTCGAAACGTTCGACTCTGGCAACCTGCCGGACGACCTCCAGGCCATCCCGGCAATCAAGCCCGGGAGTTAGGGCGTTTTATTTTGCCAGGTCGAGGCAGATCAGATTACCCCCTTTTTTCTTGATGCCGTCGCGGACGAACAGCCGGCCGTCAACGTAGGCCGGCATGCACCAGTTGATGCCGCAGGCCTGGATTCGGCCAAGCTCGTTAAAGCCTCTAGGCGAGGCCGCGAACAGGCACAACTCGCCGCCGCTGCTCAGCGAGAGGATATTCCTCCCCATCACGATGAACGCCGCCATGGCGCGCTTGGCGTCGGGGAAGAAAAGACTTTCGTCGCTCCAGGCGGTTTTGCCGGTGGCGATGTCGACACAGACGAGTTTCGCCGGGTCGCCGATGCCGTAATAGTGTCCGCCGACGCGGACGCCGTGGGAGATATTCGGCTGAGCCTCGATGTTTTTCCAGGCCACTTTGGCTTCGATCTTTCCACCGGGTGCGGTGATGCTGATGCCCTGCAAACCGGTCTGGTGGGAACCGGCAACGACCGTGTTGCCGTACACCATCGGCGCGGCGACGTGGCGGCCGTAGTCGGTCTTCATCGGTACCTTCCAGAGTTCCGCCCCGTTGCGGACATCGACACCGGCCACGCCCTCGACGAAAAAACAGACGAACTGCTGCCGGCCGGTCAGTGTGGCGGGGATCGGCGGCGCGTAGCCGGGCTCGTAGTCGAGCGCACCCCAGACGGTTTTACCGTTGGTGCGGTCGAGACAAACGACGCCGGTTCCCTTGCCGCCGACCAGCACGTACACCATCTGTCCGATGACAAGCGGCGAGCCGGTGAAACCGTGGCGCCGGGCGCCGGGCACACGGCCTTTTTCGCCGACGAATTTCATGTCCAGCTTGGCGTAGTCGATTTCCCATTGCACCTTTCCGGACTTGGCGTCAAGACAGTGCAGCGTGCCTCGGCTGCATTGGGGGAACACCTGGCCGCCATCAACCACCGGCGTGCAGCGCGGTCCACGAGGGCCCTGGCCATCCACAAAGACAGGTGCCAGTCCCTGGGCCCATTTCTCCGAGCCATCGGCGGCCGAGAGCGCGACCACGGTTTCTCTCCCGCCGCGATTTTCGAAATGGAACACCGTGCCATTGGCGACGACCGGGGAGGCCAGGCCTTCGCCCGATTGGATCTTCCAGACGACCTTCGGCTGGTCGGGAAGCTGGGACAACGCCAGCCCGTTGGCTGGCAGGACACCGTCGCGGGTCGGGCCGCGCCATTGCGGCCAATCGACAGCCCGGGCCGGAGCCGCTTGGCCAAGCGCGGCGGCGAGCAGGAGCAGGATTCGGAATCGCATCACGGGCAATTCAGTCTTTCAGTGGCGGTGCGTCAAGCGATAACGTGCGTGCGGCCGCTTGGCCAAGTGGAATGAATCGGGAAAAACTCAACAGCAATTTCCTCCTCCTCCTCACCAGCACCATCTGGGGGTTCGGCTTTGTGGCGCAGGAGATGGGCTCGGCGCACCTTGGCCCCAACGCCTTCAATGCCGCCCGCTACTCCATTGGCGCCGTCTGCCTTCTGGCGATCCTGGCTGCCTGGCACCGGGGGCGGTCGCTGGAGGGGTTTCGATCCCGAGACTGGGTGAAGGCCAGCCTAAGCGCGGGCCTTTTTCTGTTCTTCGGCTCCCTGTTGCAACAGGCGGGGATCGGTGACGAGTCGACCGGGCCGGGCAAGGCCGGTTTCATCACCGGGCTGTACGTAGTGATCGTGCCGCTGCTGGGGCTTGGACTGGGGCACCGGACGAATCTGCAGACTTGGGTCGGCGTGGTGCTGGCCACGGTGGGGCTGTGGCTGTTGAGCTTCAAACAGGCCGACGCCCGGTGGGCGATTGGCCACGGCGACCTGCTGGTTTTTTTCGGTGCGTTTTGCTGGGCGGGGCACGTGCTGGTGATTGACCGGTTCACCAACCGCGTTTCGTCGCTACATCTGGCCATCGGGCAAGTGACAGTGTGCGCGGGGCTGAGCTGGGTGGTGGCAGGGTTCGCCGAGCAGATGGAGTTGACCAAGTTTCAGGATGCGTTTTTGCCGGCACTGTATCTCGGCGTGATGTCGATCGCGATCGCATTCACGCTGCAGATCATCGGCCAGCGCAAGGCACACCCGACACATGCAGCGATCATATTAGCGATGGAGGCGGTGGTGGGCGTTTTTGCCGGCTGGCTGATTCTGCACGAGCAGTTGACACAGCGCGAACTGACCGGCTGCCTGCTGATGTTCTGCGGGATGGTGCTGTCGCAAGTGCCGATCCGGCTCATCCGGCTTGGTCTGACGCGGCGAGCGAACAACGGCCCGCCCGCCTAGTTATCAGCGTTGCTCGCCAACAGTTCATCCTTCACCAGCTCCTTGGCCGCCTCGCGCGGCTCGGCGCTGACGGCGATCGCACCCCAGTCGCCGTGGTGCTGGACGATCCGCATGCTGCGGACCTGCAGGTTGGCGTCTCGAAAGCGCTTGGCCAAGTCGGCGATGGCGCCGGGCTCGTCTTTCACACGGACAATTAGCGCGTCCTCGGTGATGGCATTCCAACCGGCATTGTGCAGGACGCGCAGGGCGCGGTCGTACTGGTCCACCTTGAGCATTACTACACCGGTGTCGTCTATTTTCTTGGCGTCGAGCGACTCGATGTTGATGTCGTTGCTGCCGAGTGCCGAGGTAATGTCGGCGGTGAGTCCGTTGTAATCCTTGGTGACGATGGTGATCTGGTTCATGATAAGCGGATGGCTGTACCAGCAACGACAATATGCGCGGCAAGCCGACATTTGTCGAGTTTTGTTCGACAAATCCCTTTGCTTCGCTTGGGGGCGGATTTAGGTTCCGCGCGTGATTGGATTGCCAGGCAGGTTGCTTTTGATTTTGCCGCTTGGCCTGCTGGCAACGATATTTCCCGGCTTGGCCAAGGGGCTGGAGTGGCGTCAGGCGGCCGGGCACCGGCTGGCCGGGCTCACGCTGCCGGAGCAGGGGCGCGCCGGTTTCACGCAGCTTTCCACTACCGCGCTTGGCTTCCAGTTCACCAACCGCGTGTCGCGGGCGTCATTGGCGCGTCGCTCCAACCTGACGAACGGCTCGGGCGTGGCGCTGGGCGACGCCGACGGCGACGGGCTGTGCGACATCTACTTTTGCCGGCTCGAGGGCGGCAACGAGCTATACCTCAACCGGGGCGGCTGGCGTTTTCAATCGGCGCCTGAGGCCAACGGCGCGGCGGCGGCCGGGCACCTGACGCGTGGTGCGGTGTTCGCCGACCTCAACGGCGACGGCTCGCTCGACCTGCTGCTGACGACTTTCCGCAGGGGCACACTCTGTCTGATGAATGACGGCAAGGGGCAGTTCACCGACGCCACGGCCAAGGCCGGCTTGGAGAGCCGCACCTCCGGAACAACGCTCGCACTGGGAGACGTGGATCGCGACGGCGACCTTGATCTGTACGTGGCCAACTTCGGCGAGCTGGCGCTGCTGCGCGATGGCGGGTCGTTCGAGGTGCGGCGGGTGGGCGGCAACTCGATCGTGACCGGCCAACACGCCAGCCGGCTGAAAATTATCGATGGACAACTGATCGAATATGGCGAGGCGGATGCCTTTTACCTGAACGACGGGCAGGGCGTGTTTCAGCGCGTGCCTTGGGGCACTGATCGATTCGTTCGTGCCGATGGCCAGCCGATTGCCGAGCCGCTCGATTTCGGCCTGTGCGTGCAGATGCGCGACATCAACGGCGACGGCTTCGCCGACATTTACGTCTGCAACGATTTCCAGACGCCGGACCGTTTCTGGCTCAACGACGGCACCGGGCGGTTCCGTGAGGTCGGCCCCGAGGTTGTGAGGTCGGTGGCCTATGCGTCGATGGGGGCGGACTTTGCCGACATTGACCGCGACGGGCACACCGACTTTTTCGTGGTCGAGATGCTGAGCCGCGACGCATCCACGCGCCTGACGAAGGTCAGCCCGAACAACCCGCTGCCCCCGGTGTCGGGCGGCTTGGCCCGACGGCTGCAGGTGGCGCGCAACACCCTGTTTTGGAACCGTGGCGACGACACCTTCGCCGAGGTGGGCCGCTACGCCGGTGTCGAGGCGACCGACTGGTCGTGGCAGCCTGTGTTCCTCGACGTGGACCTGGACGGCTATGAGGATCTACTCGTCACCAACGGGCATCTGCACGACGTCAACGATCGCGACTCGCAGGCCCGTTACGCGCGCATCCCCAAGGCCAAGCGCGAACAGGTCGGCCTGCTGGTGTTCCCGCCGAACACCACGGCCAATGTCGCCTACCGAAACCTGGGTGATTTTCGGTTCGCCGAGACGGGGCAGGCGTGGGGGTTCAACTCGCCGCAGATATGCCACGGCATCGCCACCGGTGACCTCGACAACGACGGTGACCTTGACCTCGTCATCAACTGTCTCAACCAGCCGCCTCTGGTTTACCGAAACGACACGGTCGCGCCGCGCGTGGCGGTGCAACTGCGCGGCCTGCCGCCGAACACACACGGCATCGGTGCGCGTGTGACAGTGGCCGTCGGCAACATTCGGCAGACGCAGGAGATTGTCGCCGGCGGACGCTATCTTTCCGGCGACCAGCCGCTGCGGACGTTCGCGATGGGCAACGGCTCGCTGAAGCGCTCGATCGAGGTCGCTTGGCCAAGCGGCCGCCGCTCGTTTATCAGCGACCCGCAGCCGAACCATATTTACGAGTTCGCCGAGCCTAGCGGTGAGCTGCCGAAACCGGCCTTAGCCAGGCGCGAGCCGGAGCCGTTCTTCGAGGACGCCAGCCGGCTGATCAACCATTCGCACGTCGAGAATCAGTATGACGACACCGCGCTCCAACCGTTGTTGCCGAGGCGGCTGGACCGCTCCGGGCCAGGCGTGGCGTGGCTCGATTTCGACCACGACGGCGACGACGACCTGCTGCTCGGCGCCGGGGCCGGCTCGGCAGTCGTGGTGTACCAAAACCTGGGCGACGGGCGGTTCGGGGTCGTGTCGAGTGCCGCCGGGCTGAAGATGTCGGGCGACGTGGTCAGCGTCTGCGGGTGGGTGGACGGCAGCGGCCGGCGCACCTGGCTTGCGGCGGTGACAAACTACGAGTCGCCGCGATCCCGGGCGCGACTGAGGACATTCAAGAAAAGCGGTGGGCTGGCCGGTGGCGGCCAGTCGCTCGAGGGAATCATGCCGGGGCCGATCGCCGTGGCGGACGTGGACGCCGACGGCGATCTTGACGTGTTCATCGGCGGCCGGGCGGTCACGGGGCATTATCCTCAGGCGAGCGCCTCGATGCTTTTGCTCAACACCACGCGGAGCCTCGAGTCGGCCGGCGGCACGCTGGGCCAGGCGCTTGGACTCGTGAACGGCGCGGTGTTTAGCGATCTCGACGGCGACCATTTTCCTGAGTTGATTGTGGCGACCGAGTGGGGGCCGGTGCGTGTTTTCAAGAACACGCAGGGCGCGTTCAGCGAGGTGACCGATGCGCTTGGCCTGGGCGGATTGACCGGCCTCTGGCAGGGCGTGGCCACGGGCGACTTTGACGGCGACGGGCGCACCGACATCGTCGCCACCAACTGGGGGCTCAACTCGTCGCTGCGGCCGAACGTCATCAACCCGCCGCGCCTCTACTACAACTTCACCGACTCGAGCGAGCCGACTGCGCTCATTCTTGGCGCGTGGGATGAGCGGTTGAAACAGTACCTGCCGACCCGCGACTTGACGGCGTTGTTTCGGGGCTACCCCGGACTGCGCGGCGTGTTCCAGTCACACCGCGAATACGCCGGGGCCGGCGTGCTGAAGTTGATTGATCATCATCCGTCGCCGACCCGGTCCGTGACTGCGGCGGTGTTGCAGTCGATGGTGTTCCTGAATCGCAGCGAAGGCTTCGAGCCGAAGCCGCTGCCGCCGGAGGCGCAGTTGTCGCCGGCGTTCGGCGTGTCGGTGGGCGACCTCGACGGCGACGGCATCGACGACCTGTTCCTTGCCCAGAACTTCGCCGCGTTCCCGACTGATGCCGACCGGCTCCACGCCGGTCGCGGACTGTGGCTGCGAGGCCTTGGCCAGGCGAACTTCACGCCGGTGAAAGGCGACGACGCCGGCATCGTCATGTACGGCGATCAACGCGCCTGCGCCCTCGCCGACTACGATGCCGACGGCCGGCTCGACCTCGTTGTCACGCAGAGCGGCGGACGCACCCGGTTGTTCCGCAACAACAAAGCCATGCCAGGCCTGCGCGTGCGCCTCGTTGGAGGCCGGCTGAACCCGGACGCCATCGGCTCGGCGGCCCGGCTGCACTTTGGCCAGGCGCCGGACGCCACCAGCGGCACGTGGCGCGAGTGGCAACTCGGCAGCGGCTACGGCGCCGCGGACGGCTTGGCCAAGATCCTGGCGACGCCCGAGCCGCCGTCCGTCATCGAAGTCCGTTGGGCAAGCGGCAACACCACGCGCACCTCGCTTCCCGCCGGGCTGACCGGGATCACCCTCACGGCGGACGGCAAAATTCTCGAACAGAAAACCAAGTAGCGTGTCACTTAACGGTGACGCCATTGGTGGCGCATGCTAGTTTTTTCGCGCATTGAAACAGATTGCCCAATATCAGGACGGCCGGCTGGAATTGCAGGAGGTACCGCGGCCCGTCCCGCCACCGGGAGGGGTGCTGGTGCGCACGACGCACTCGGTCATCTCGATCGGCACCGAGAAAATGAAGGTCGAGCAGGCCAAGATGAACCTGCTCCAGAAAGCCAAGGCCCGGCCCGACCAGGTGCGCAAGGTGATCGATACCGCACGAAACATCGGCTGGAAGTCCGCCTACGAAAAGGTGCGCAACCGCCTCTCGTCGCCGACGCCGCTCGGCTACAGCGCGGCCGGGGTTGTCGAGGCGGTGGACGAGGGCAACTCCCGTTTTCGCGTCGGCGACCGCGTGGCTTGCGGCGGTGCCGAGTGCGCGTTTCACGCCGAGTACATCGCCGTGCCGGACATGCTCGTGGCCAAGGTGCCGGAGCAGGTGCCGATGTGGCAGGCGGCTTACACGACACTGCTCTCCATCGCGATGCAGGCGGTGCGCCAGACCGAGCCGCGTCTCGGCGATCGGGTGCTGGTGATGGGGCAGGGGCTCGTCGGTCTGCTGGTCACCGGCCTGCTCAAGGCCAACGGCGCGCGTGTCATGGCGGTGGACCTCGATGAGTCGCGCCGCGAGCATGCTTCGGCGATGGGTGCCGAGCGGGTGGTCATTTCGTCGTCGCAGGATTTGCAGAACGAGGTTCGCGAGTGGACCGACGGCCACGGCGTCGATGCGACGGTGGTCTGTGTCGGAACTGACAGCAACGCGCCGATCGAGCAGAGCGCCGAGGCGCTGCGCGACCGTGGCCGCATGGTCGATGTCGGCATCACGAAGATCGAGTTGCCGTGGCGCATCTTTGCCAATAAGGAACTCGACGTGCGTTTTTCGCGCTCCTACGGCCCGGGCCGGTACGATCCGTCGTACGAGTGGGGCGGCGCGGATTACCCGATCGGCTACGTGCGCTGGACGGAACAACGCAACTTTCAGGCCTGCCTGCATTTGTTGGGTACCGGCGAACTCGACCTCGGCGTGATTACCACCCAGCGCGTGAAATTCGAGGAGGCACTGCCGGTGTACCAGTCGCTCGGGGAAGGCTCCTCCAGCGACATCGGCGTGGTGATGGAATATGGCGAGCCGGACGACGCACCGGGGCAGGCCGAGGCCAAGCCAAGCGCCGAGCCAAGCGACATCCCGTCGGCCAGGCGCTTGGCCAAGCCGGTGGCCCGGCTCGACGTGATCGGCGCGGGCAACTTTGCCCGGACGATGCTGCTGCCGAGCCTCAAGGGCAGGATTCCGCTCGGCACGATCGTCAACAACACTGCGCTCAGCGCGAACCACGTGCGCGACAAGTTCGGCTTCGCCGAGGCGGCGACCGATCCCGAGGCCACGCTTGGCCAGGCGGGCGACGGCGCGGTGCTGATTGGCACACGCAACCACCTGCACGCGCCGATGGTCCTGGCTGCGCTCAAGTCGGGTCGGCAGGTGTTCGTCGAGAAACCACTCTGCCTGTCGCGCGCCGAGCTGGATGAAATCGACGCCACCATCGCGGCGCATCCGCAGAGTGTGCAGGTCGGGTTCAATCGCCGGTTCGCCCCGGCGAGCGTCGCGCTGAAGCGGCGGCTCGACCGTGTTCCCGGGCCAAAGACGGCCAGCTACCGGGTATTCGCCGGCCAGCTCGACGCCGGTCACTGGTACGCCAACCAGGACGAGAGCGGCGGGCGCATCATCAGCGAGGGCTGCCACTTCCTCGAC
>CAJWEP010000044.1 GCA_913030945.1 uncultured Verrucomicrobiota bacterium | reverse complement strand
CGATCAAGGAAACGGCCGCCTTGCCGGAAATCTCGGAGATATTCCTGCACAGTCCACGAAACTACCTGCCAGTACTGAGTGTCGACAAACGGCTGGTGGGGGTGATCTCACTCCAGGACTTGAAGGCTCACCTCAACGCGGGGGACGAGTTGCGGGCAGTGATCGCGCTGGACTTAATGCGCCCGCCGGAAACGTTCCTGACGCCCAATCGTCGGTTGATGGAAGCCCTTCCGGAGATCATGGGATCCGAGATGGAGATGATCCCAGTGGTGAACTCGAACCGCGAGATGCGCCTGGTTGGCTCGGTGTCGCGCAGTGAGACGCTTGGCCTAATGTCGGAGGCGATCGCCAGGAGCGGCGAGGAAAACACAATCTGAGGTCGCAATCTGCGTACGCTTGGCCAAGGACCCCGGCTACTCTCCGTCTTCGACGAAATGGATGTCGACCAGTTCTCCCGGATGGATGTCCAGCTTGATCGGGTCGCCATCGTCGTCCACCAGATCAATCGTGAACGGCAAGACTTTTTTGTAGGCGGTTCTGCTCCGGAGAATGCCGCTCCCAACAGCCTCTAGCCGGTTGCTGACCTTGGTGATCTTGGCTCGTTTCACCTGTCTGTTGGCGCCGAAAAACGAAAAGAGACCGGATGAGATGGGGCGCCGGGTTCTTATTTCGACTACCATTTTTTCCTTGGGTTCCAGGTGGATGGGCTGCGGGACGTAGCCAACAATTTTTTTGACTTCCGATGAACTGATGGTCGCGATCGTCTCACCGGGTTGAACGCTTTCCCCGGTTTGCTTGCTGATGCTCCCAATTTCTCCATCAATGGGGGAGTATAAAACGATATCATTGAGCAACCCCTCCACGCGGCTCAGGCCCTGATCGAGTCTCTCGATCTGGACCTGGTCCAACTGGCTCGACGGGTCGTTTTCCTGCGCCTCACGCAGGGCCTGTTCTATCGAGGCAACCAATTCGGTTTTTTGCTGGACCTGCACCTCGTAGGAATCGCGATCTGTCTTGGTCTTGTTGTATACCGACTCTGAAACGAGATTGTCCTTGAACAGAGTCTCGACCCGTTTGAATTCCTTCTCGGAGTTCTGGAATTCTATCTTTAAGGCGGCCACTGAAGTCCGCTCGTTCAACCAATCCAATCGCAGCTGGTTGTAGCTCAGGGCAGTTCTGGCCCGCTGCATGGGGTCTATAGTCAGGGTGAGCAAATCGACCTGCGCCCGAACCCACTCCACTGTGGCGTCGGCGAAGTCCGGATCCATCGAATAGTCAATATAGGCAATTGGATCGCCTTCTTTCACGGAATCGAAACGGCCCACGTTCACCTTCGTCAACAAACCGGCTCGGGGGCTGGAAAGGATAATGTTTTCCGATCGCGCTTCGCCGACCACGGAAGACGGACTGACCCGGCTCCACCAGAGAATCATCACCCCGACAATACAGAGCAGAAACACGATGACCGGCAGGACGATCTGGCGAAAATCCTGCCACTTCTGTTCGGCCGGTATGGGAATGGGCTGCTTGTCGCTCATGAACTAGATCTCTGATTCCGCCTCTGCCTTCAATCCGGTCACCCGGGACACGCCGTCCATTTCGCGAAGCTCAGCCAGCAAATCCTCCAGGCGTGAGGGATCCCGCAAAAGCAGCCGAAAGGAAAAATCCATTCCCGAGGAACCCTCGGCCGTCCGCTCACTCACACAACGGGAACGACGGGCGTGACGCCCAAGTGTGTCATTCAACGTCCCAATTTCCGGGGCGGGACGCTCCCAATGGAGGTTGAGAATGGTATCATACCTATGCCGTGTGCCAAAAGAAGTCACCCGGATGTAGAACATGATCAGGCAGATCAATAGGCATCCTGCTATGGCTGTCGCAAATTTCAGCGTGCCACAGGCCATGCCAATGACGATGACCGACAGGATGAAGGAGGTGTCCAGCGTATCCCTGAGGATATTACGAAACCGCACGATGGCAAAAATGGCCATCAATCCAAAGGCCGTCACCAGGTTGTTGGACAGAACAAGCATCACCATCGACACGATCGTGGGGATCACCACCAGAGAATTCACAAATGACCGGGAATAGGACAGCCCGGTATGCGTGAACATATAAACCCAGGCAATGGCATGCCCACAGACAAAGGCCAGCAGCAACCCCATGAGCATCATGGGAACATCCGTAGGAACCGGGGTGTAGTCCCCCTGTAAAAACCAGTGATCCATCAGCCTTTAGTGAACAGGTGCGTTTTCCATTGAATGAGTGATTGGCCAACCGCTGGAGTCAAGCCCCTCTCGCACGGATTGTTCGCCCAACAAAGTGACTCCATCGACGTACTTAGCGGCCCCGCCTTGAACCAGATCAAATATCCTGACCAGTTCCCTGAACCAGTCCGGGAAACGATTGGTAAACTTCAACTCCAGCACTAACTTGTCGCCAAACACATAATGCGGATCTTTCATCGCAGTAACCAAATGAGCCCTGTGCTCAACCTCAATCCGCGTCTGCCGATCGATCGTGACACGCACCGAGTTGTCATGCCGACTGGTCCATGCTTCGCGGTAGTAGGCGACATGCGCCTTCGGCGCGGCGTTCAACTCCTGCATGTGGTGGATGAACTGCTCCACAGCGGCACGGTGCGCCGGTTCCCCGCTGGCCATTTGTTCGAGTAATGGCAACTGACCACCTAGCACCTGCTCCAATGCCTCTCGCTTTACGCCGCCCCGCTGCTTTGAAATAGTGTTGTTGGTGCGGCGCTTGACTTCGAAATAAACCGGCGTCTTCGGTCTATCCTCATAAAATCTAATGCGTAACTTATAGCGATTCTTGTCCCCGTTGATAGTCGTATGGTACAGGTGCAAATCCGGTGAATCAAGATAGAGACTGTGCACCGGGTAGGAGAGGTTGGGCTGGGTCGCCCCAAAAGCATCCAGATCAAGGTAGGAGGACACAAAATCGCGCAAAGCCAATGCCACATCCTCACGGATAATGTACTTATGCTCGTAGCGCTGTTTTTGCAGATTGTCCACCAAAATAACCTTGTGTCACATGAAGGGACACACCCTCCCTGCCGGGTTTTCACAAAAAAAAGCCCGAAGGCCGGGCAATTTAAAGCCTAATACGCGGTTGTCACAGAAAAAGTTACATTAGCTTGGCCAAACACTTGGCCAGGCAAACGGCTCCAGGCCTTTTTCAATGGTTGCCAACTCGAAAGACCTTTGGCTAAATCGCCCGCGTGAAACGGTTTTCATTCATCACCACGCTCTTCCTGTCATTTGGCCTCCTGTCCGCGGCCCACGCTGCGGGGCCGGACGATTCTTTCGTCCAGGCATATACCCTCATCGCCGAGGCGGATAACCTTGCCCGGCTCGGGCAGAAAAACTCCGCCATCCAAAAATACCGCCAGGCCCGGAATGACCTGGCCGCCCTCCAGTCCGGCTATCCGGACTGGAACGCCGCGATCGTGACTTTTCGCATCAAGTACGTGGACCAGAAACTCAAGTCGATCGGCGCCGAGGCACCGGAGGACGCAAAGGCAACCTTGGCCAAACCGGCCGCCCTTGACCCCGCCGTCGCCCGCCGCGAGATCGCCATCCTCAAGCGAAAAGTCGAGTCACTCGAAAACACGATCATCCTCAAGGACGCCAAGCTCAAGGAAGCCCTCTCCGCCGTGCCGTCACCCGAGGAAACCAAGCAACTGGCCAAGTTGGAAAGCGACCTCTCCGGCCTCCGCCAGGAAAACGACAACCTCAAGGGCGCCATCGACAAGGCCACCGCCCAGCTAAAGGACGCCAACGCCGGCTTGGCCAAGGCGCAGGCGGAAGCCGAAAAGACCCAGGCCGACCTGGCCAAGGCCCGGGCCGAAGCCGAGAAAACCAACAAGGCACTTGCCAGCGCGCTGGAAGAGGCAAAGACCGCCAAGGCTCAGGCGAACGACCGCCAGGGCAAGCGCCTCGAGAAACAACTGGCCGACAAACAGGAATCCCTCGATAAAACCGAAAAGGAACTGGCCTCGATCAAAGCGACAAACAAAACACTTGAGACCGAGCTCAAGTCGTTCAAAAAGGGCAACCGCGAAAAAGACCTTCAAGCTGAAGTTGAGGCGCTGAAGAAGAAAATGGCGGACAACCAGGGCGAGTTGGAGAAAGTTTCGGGCAATCTTGCCGCGCTCAAGAATGACAAGGCCTCTCTCGAGGAGGAACTCAAGTCATTCAAGAAAGGCAACCGCGAAAAGGACCTCGAGACCAAGGTCGGATCCCTCGAGAAAAAACTGGCCACGAGCAACAACCAGCTAAAGGAAGCCTCGGGCAACCTGGCTTCCGCAGAGAGCAGCAACGACTTGCTCGAGGATCAGCTCAAGGCGCTCCAGAAAGGCTCCCGCGAAAAAGAAATGCGCGACTACATCAATTCGCTCGAGAAACGCCTGGCCAAAGCCGAACGCAAAAACACCAATCCCGCCAGCAAGAGGAAGGGGCTTTCCGGCGTCTTCAACTGGCGGAAAAAGGATCGGGCCGAGAAGGCCCAAGTGGCTGAGCTTCAGAACCGGCTCGACACCCTGAGATCACGCCTCGAGATTCTCGAGGCCGAGAAAATCCCCTACACCGACGAGGAGAAAAAACTGTTCGCTGAGCCAAAAACGGGGGATCAACCCGCCAACACGCTTCAGGCCAAGGTCGCCACCCTGCCGGAGGGCGGCGCAGCCGATTTCAAGGCGGGCCAGGCAGCCCTCGTCGAGGCCAAGTACGGCGAGGCGGAGCAGAAGTTTCTGCACGTCCTCAAACTGGACGAGGAAAACCCATTGACACTTGGCAGCCTTGCCATGGCCCAGATGGAACAGGGCAACTACGACGGCGCCGAGGGCAGCTTGGCGCGGGCGCTTAAGAACAACGATCAGGACGCCTTCTCCCTGTCCCTGCTTGGCACGCTTCGGTATCGCCAGAAAAAATATGAAGAGGCTCGCGACCACCTGACCAAGGCCGTTAAGCTGAATCCGGAGGATGCCAGCACGCAGCAATTCCTCGGGTTGGCGCTCAAAGAGCTTGGCCAGCGCAAGGCCGCCGAGACCGCGCTGCGCAAAGCAGTCCAAATCAAGCCAGGCTTCGCCGAGGCGCACCACAATCTCGCCGTGGTTTACGCGACTCAGAAACCGCCCTTTATCGCCTTAGCCAAGTTCCACTACGCAAAGGCAGTCGCCGGCGGCCACAAAAAGAACGCCGACCTTGAGAAGATTCTGGGCGCCGAAAAGTAACTCCATGCTCGGGCAGCACGCCGAGGAACTGAGCGTCTCCACACGCGGGCGCGGGTTTTACGAGATCACCCGCGAGGTGGACGGCTTGGTTTCGGCCAGCGGCTTCAAGACCGGCCTGGTCACCCTGCACGTCAGGCATACCTCCGCCTCGCTGCTCATCCAAGAAAACGCCGATCCGAGCGTGCGCACCGATCTGGAGTCGATCTTCTCGCGGTTGGCACCGGATGCCGATCCCGTTTACGAGCACAACTACGAGGGAGACGACGACATGTCGGCCCACATCCGGACTGCGCTGACCAGTGTCAACCTGAACATCCCGATCTCCGGCGGCTCAATGGTGCTCGGCACCTGGCAGGGCGTCTACCTGTGGGAACACCGCACCCACCCCCACACCCGCCGCGTCCACGTCCACATCACCGGCGAATAAACTCTGCTGGAATAAAACCCAAGTTTTCGTTGACGCAGCGGACTCCAGCCTGCTCAATTCCGGGCATGGCTTACTCCATTTCATTTCTGCGTTGTTTTATCGCCGCCGCCGGCGCTCTCGCGCTTGGCCAAGCGGCTGTGCGGGCCGAGGTCAGGTTGCCGTCTGTATTCGGCGACCACATGGTGTTGCAGCAGGGCCAACGCCTGCCCGTCTGGGGCTGGGCCGACCCTGGCGAGGCGGTGACCGTCTCCGTCGCAGGCCAGTCGCACACAACCGAGGCTGACAAGAACGGTGCATGGAGTCTGCGACTAAAAAAATCTCTAAAGGCCTCCAAGTCGCCGGTCGCCTTCACCGTCAAAGGGAGCAACACCATCGATTTTAAGGACGTGCTTGTCGGCGAAGTCTGGCTGTGTTCCGGTCAGTCAAACATGGAATGGTCGGTGCGCTCCTCAGACAATGCCGACAAGGAAATCGCCAATGCCAAGCATCCATTGATTCGTCACATCAAGATTCCGCACCGGCCGAGCGACAAGGAAGAGCGAGATGTCACCACCGACGGTTGGCTGGTTTGCAGCTCGAAGACGGTGGGCAACTTCACCGCCGTTGGGTACTTTTTTGCGCGCCATCTTCAGGGCGAAATTGATGTGCCGATCGGGCTCCTCGGCTGCAACTGGGGCGGCACCCGCATCGAACCGTGGACCACACCGAGCGGTTTCAAGTCGGTACCAGAACTCAAAAAGGATTACGCTGACAAACTCGATACGTTTCCGCAGAAGCGTGACAACGGGTCCATCAATCACCAGTCTCCGCTCGCGCTGCATAATGGCATGATTTCGCCGATCAACCCATATGGCATCCGGGGCGCGCTCTGGTATCAAGGCGAGAGCAACAACGGGGAAGGGATGCTCTACTACGAGAAAAAGAAGGCTCTGATCAACGGTTGGCGTGATATCTGGAACAACAAAAAAATGCCGTTCTACTTCGTGCAACTGGCGCCCTACAAATACGGCGGTGAACCGACCCGACTAGCCGGAATCTGGCAGGCGCAGTTGGAAACATTGAAAGTCCCGTACACCGGAATGGCAGTCACCACCGACATCGGCAATGTCCGCGACATTCATCCACGCAACAAACAGGAAGTGGGGCGCCGCCTCGCCCTGTGGGCACTCACCAAGGATTACGGCAAAAAAGGCATCGAGTACTCCGGGCCTTTGTTCAAATCTGCCAAATTCCGAAAGGGTACTGCATCCGTTCGCTTCACTCACGCCGATGGTTTGAAATCAACCAACGGCAAAGCCCTGAGCCATTGGGAAGTTGCCGGTGAGGATGAAAAATTCGTCGCCGCCCAGGCGGAAATAAAAGGCAACACCGTGGTCGCTAGAAGTGACACAGTGAAGAAACCCAAGTTCGTACGCTTCGGCTACCATCAGGAAGCTGAACCAAACTTGGCCAATGGCGCCGGGCTGCCTGCTTCGCCGTTCACCACAGGTGAAGTGAAGTAACTATAGACTTGGCCAAGCGCTTGGCCACAACCAGTGGGCGCAACAATAAGACATTTCAACAGGGCCGCCACATCCACCTGCGCAGCCCTATTTCTTTTCGTCATTAAGCCACTTGGCCAAGCGGATCAAAACTTCGAGCCGGATTTCAAAATCCACAGCGGCAAAAACGAGCGTTTGTCCAAGCTCAAGTCGGCACTGCCGAAGCACGTCCAGGTGTTCGGACTGTTCATCCAAGCCACCGAACAGGTGCCGGACGCCAAACTGCTGCACGCCGCCGACATCACCGCTGATTTCCTCGACAACGATCGCGATGGCAAACCGGACAATCCAAAAGTAAACGACGAGCTCTGGAACGAGCGGTCGGCGATCGTCATGGGCTATGATGAGCACGAACTCGAACGGCTCCACGACCGTTACGGCGAAATGTTTGACACCTACGCACTGCAGGGCCTGTTCGCCACCGAAACGCTGCCGCACGCCGGGCCGCACAACCCCAAGTCGTCCGCATTTGACGCCTCCATTGAGGAGATCCTGCACATCATCACCTCGGTCGGCTACGCGGGTACTTACCCAAAAGTGTTCGGCGAACGACGCGGCACAGAGCTTGCCAAGGCGATGGACATCGCGCGCGGCGGCTACTTCCGCACCGTGCCGCGCCGCTATCCCGCCGGTGCCTGGTACTCCTACGACGACCGAACCTGCGACTACGGCTGCCAGGTCACCGAGTACGTTTACTGGGCGCTCACCAGCCTGCTCGACGGACAGGATTTCAAAAATCGCGGGCGAGACATCGGGCACGAATGGAAACTCAACACACCGGAAAAACTGCGCGCCAAGGACAAGGCGGTCGTTAAAATCCTCACCGACCCAAAGTACCGGCTCCCCACCCGGCTCCCCGATGGTAAATACCGGCAAAAGCGCAAACAGGCCGCCGTCCGGCTCAAGATTACTCCGGACAAAAACTGGTTCACGCTGACCACCGAGCTGCCGATCAGCTCGACGGCCGTCGTCGAGAAAACCAACGATCTCCTGTCGTGGAGCCTGGCCATGCGTGTTCCAGACGACACCGCGTTGCTGGATTTTCCGATCGAAGCCAGGCTGGACCAAGCACAATTCTTCCGGCTTCGCTTTAATGATTAGCCGCCAACCCCGATGCGGCTATTTGACGCGCACAACCATTTGCAGGATGCCCGGTTCGGCGGCCGGCAGGAGGAGTTGATCGCCGACTGCACCGCTGTTGGCCTGTCCAAAATGGTCGTCAACGGCACCCGCGAAAGCGACTGGCCCGCGGTCGCCGCCCTGGCCGAGAGCCACGATTGCGTGCTGTCCAGCTTCGGCCTGCATCCGTGGTTCGTTCACGAGCGATCGCCGGATTGGCTGGCCAAGCTCAAACAGCAACTTGACGCTTGGTCAGGCGCTGTCGGCGAAATCGGTCTCGACCGCTGGAAGCCCGGCTTGGACTACGACGGGCAGGAGGAGGTCTTCACCGCCCAACTCCGTCTGGCGGCAGAGAGGAACCTCCCCGCCAGCATCCACTGTCTCAAGACCTGGGGGCGGCTGTACGAACTGCTCCGCGAGGGTCCGCTGCCCAAGCGCGGGTTCCTGCTGCACAGCTACGGTGGTCCGGCGGAAATGGTCGAGCCGTTGGCCAAGCTTGGCGCTTACTTCAGCTTCCCCGGCGCCTTTGTGCAGGAACGCAAAACGCGCCAACGCGATGCCTTTCACCAAGTACCGGCCGACCGCCTGCTCATCGAGACCGACGCCCCCGACCAGTCACTGCCGGAAGACCGCGTCACCCACCCGCTTGGCCAGGCGGTCAACCACCCGGCTAATATCGCCGCCGTGTACGAGGCCGCCGTCGAGGCGCTTGGCCAGCCGCCCGAAGACTTGGCCAGGCGCGTGGAGGAAAACTTCGTCCGGCTATTCGGCGGCTAGTCGACGGACTCGCGGGCGACGAGGTCGCGGGCTTTTTGGATCAATCGCCAGTCGTCGATGAGGTTGCCGAACTTGAAATCCGGCAGACCGCTCTGTGCCTGGCCGAGTAGTTCACCCGGGCCTCGCTGGCGCAAATCCTCCTCGGCCAACGCGAAGCCGTCGATGCCCCGCTCCATCACGTCGAGCCGCCGCCGTCCCTCGTCGGTAGCCTCGCCGGCGACAAGGATGCAGTGCGACTCATGCGCGCCACGGCCGATCCGGCCACGCAACTGGTGTAGCTGCGCCAGGCCAAATCGGTCGGCGTTCTCGATGAGCATGATCGTCGCGTTGGGGATATCGACGCCGACCTCGATCACGCTCGTCGCCAGAAGCGCCTTGATTTCCCCGACAAGAAATCCGGCAACGGCCTCTTCCTTTTCGGCGGACTTGAGCCGGCCGTGCAGCAGGCCGACGGCATGCGGCGCGAGTTGTTCCCGCACGTTCTCCAGCTCCTGGTTGACCGCCTTGAGGCTGCCTCCGCCCTCGTCATCGACACGCGGATAAACGATGTATGCCTGCCGACCCGCAGCCAGTTGGTCGCGGATGAACCCCCACACCTTGAGCAGGCTCTCCGGCTTGCGAACATGTGTGCGCACTTGACCTCGGCCCGGCGGCATCTCGTCGATCACTGAGCAATCGAGATCGCCGTAAACGGTCAGGCCCAGCGTGCGCGGGATCGGCGTAGCGGTCATCACGAGCACGTGCGGATACTGTCCCTTGCGGACAAGCTTCTTTCGCTGCTCGACACCAAACTTGTGCTGCTCGTCGATGATCGCCAGCCCGATGTTCTCGAGCGCAAATTTGTCCTCGACAAGCGCATGCGTGCCGATGACTAGCGGCGGCAACTCACTGTTTCCCATGTTCAACTCGGCTTGACCGGGGTCGCCCATTGTTTTCCTGGCACCAGTGTGAAGGTGCACGGGGATGCCAAGCGGCTCAAACCACCGGCTGAAAACGCGGTGGTGCTGCTCGGCCAAAATCTCCGTTGGCGCGAGCACCACCACGCTGAAGCCGCTCTCGATGGCCCGGAGTGCGGCGCATGCGGCGACGGCAGTTTTGCCAGAGCCGACGTCGCCCTGCAGCAGTCGCCGCATCGGGTGCGGGCCGGCCATGTCGCGGGCGATGTCGCCCCACGCAGACTGCTGCGCGTCGGTGAAAGCAAAGCCAAGCGCATCCAAAAACGGCGTCACCAACCGGTCGTCACCGCCGCACGGCAGCGCCTTGACCTTGGCCTGAAATGTCCTTCGCCTCTCACGGATTTGCCGCTGGAACCGGATGAACTCCTCCAGCGCCAAGCGCTCGCGCGCCAGCTCGGTTTGCCCAAGTTCATCGGGGAAATGCACCGCCTTGAACGCCTCGGGCAGCGGCAGCCAATGGCTGTCGTCGCCGGCCAGCAACCCGGAGTTGGTGTCCGGCACCTGTTCGGCGAACTGATCCACCGCCCGCCACATGGCGGCACGCAGCCAGCGCTGCTTGATGCCATCGGTCAGGGGGTACACGGGCACGATGCGCTTGAGGTGGATGAACTCCTCGCCCTCCTCGGCGACCTCGGCCTCAGGGTGGTTCATCGTGCGCGGTTTATCGGAGGTAAGTTTGCCGTGCACGTGGACGAAGTCGCCCGTTTTGTAGTAGCGCTCCATGTACGGCATGTTCCACCAGCGGCAGTGCAGCCGCGCCGTGCCGTCGTCGAGGATGCACTCGAACAGGCTCTTGCCGCGCCGCATCCGCTTGACACCAGCCGCCACGATCGGCCCGGCGACTGTGCCCGTGTCGCCCTTGGCAAGGGCCTTGGCCTCGTGCGGCTGATTGCGATCCTCGTAGCGCCTGGGGCCGTGCCACAACAGGTCGATGACCGTGCGGATGCCGAGCTTGGCCAGGCGCGATGCGCGCTCACCGCCGACGCCGGCCAGCGCCGCCACCGGTTGGCCAAGGGGATCTGTCTCGGTCTCGGACACTGCGGCAGTTGTACCGGCAAGCCAGCGCTTGGCCAAGCCGGCCGTCGGTTTGCCTTCCGCTGCGCCGGGCCCGCCCGTACAATCCGCCGCTGATGGCTCGGGAGCAGAACGACAAGCACGACCTGTTGTGGAAGGAATACGGCCAAGTGTTCCTCGGAATGGACGACTTGTCGCTCGCGCGCTGGATGGCACAGACGCTGGGCCAGCTCTCCGGCCACGCCTGGCGGCTCTCCCACCCGCTGCTGATGACCTACGAATTGGCGGCACGCGCAGCGCATGACCGTCAGATCTGGCTCAAGGGCCTGGTCCTCATGCCGGCCGAATACACCGCCGCCGAGTGTTGCCGTGCGCCACTGCTGCCGGTGTTCTCCCGCGACGTGCACGACTTTGGCCTGGTCTGCAAACATTGCGGGGAAACCTGCGTCGCATTCGCGGATCTGCCGGAAGAGTTGAAGCCGCGCATCGACAAGTGGTCGTCGGATTACGACGAAGTTCACGGCGTGGCTCACTGGGAGGAAGACGGCAAAAAACTACCGCCCGACTACGACAAGCTGTTTGAGCTGGCGGCACAATCCGCGGAAGAACTGCTGACCAAGGCAGGCTCCGAACTGGCCCCGGCGCTGCTCGAGTTTTTTCCGGCAGCAGCGTGGGAGGATCAGGATGAGTGCCTAGAGGTGCGTCCCGAAGACGTCGATTGCTGACAACGATCAGACCTCGTCTCCTTGATCCGGGAACTTCTCCTTGATCGTGCGAATCAAACGGCTCTCGTCGGCCGGCTCCATCTTACGCCGCGGGATGCGCCGCCGAACGCCGTCGAGCAGTTCCATCCAGTCCTGGAACACCGGCTCGGGGTACGCCTCCCATTTTTCAAAACGCCTTTCGCGCTGGAAAAATTTCCATTTACCTCGCTCGTTGCGGGCGTAAAACTCCATTCGTTCGCCCTGTTCATTGCGCCGCTTCCAGCTGATCTCGCCCTTGGCCCCCATGTCAGTCCGGCATGTTAACGGCCGCGACGGCCATCGCGGCCATGCCCTCCCCGCGTCCGAGAAACCCGAGCAACTCATTCGTCGTCGCCTTGATGCCGACCTGATCCGGAGAAATATACAGCGCTTGGGCGACCGCAACTTTCATCGCTGGAACGTGCGGAAGAATTTTTGGGGCCTCGGCGATCAGCGTGGCGTCGATGTTCACAATTTTGCCACCCCCATTGCTGACAAACTCAGCCGCCTTCTCCAAAAAGATCCGGCTCGGAGCATCCTTCCACTGCGGATCACTTGGCGGAAAGAAACTGCCGATGTCCCCTTGGCCAATCGCCCCCAGCACCGCGTCGCAGATCGCGTGCATCAGCACGTCGGCGTCGGAGTGGCCGTCGAGCCCCTTGTCGTGTTCGATCTCCACACCGCCGAGCCAGAGCGGCCGTCCCTCCACGAGGCGATGCACATCGTACCCAATTCCAGTATGAACCACGCGCGGATTATAGTGAGCTACTCCGCCTGGCCAAGGGCGAACATGGCGATGCCGGCGGCGACGGAGGCGTTGAGCGAATTGACACGGCCGTGCTGGGTGATGCCCACCACGTCATCGGCCATGTTGAGGATGAACTGGCCGACGGAACGGTCCTCGCCGCCGATGACGAGCAGCAGTTTCCCCGGCTTGGCCGCGGCGACGGCCTGCAGCGATGATTTGCCGGCCATGTCCAATGCAACAATGCGGTAGCCGGACTCAGCGGCCTTGCGGGCGTAGCCGTTGGCGGAGTCGCTACGGCAGATTTTCATGAACTCAGTTGCGCCGGCGCTGACCTTGACCACCGACGGGTACACTTCCGGCACACCCTTTTTCGGCAGGCAAACGAAGGTGAAGCCGAACACCTCGGCGCTGCGCAGGATCGCGCCGACGTTGTGCGGGTCCTCCACGTTGTCGAGCAGCAGCATGCGCGATGCGCCAAGCAGTTCATCGAATTCCGCGTACGGATAAAGCGACGTCTTGAGCACGACGCCCTGATGGTCACGACTTCCGGAGAGTTGCATCAGCCGGCCCTTGTCCGTCCAATCGATCCCGACGTTGCCACGCTTTAGGACGCCAACCAGTTTTTTGAGGCGTGCGTTGTCTCGCATGCCCTCGTTGAGGTGGGCCGAGTACACGCGACGTTTCCCCGCACGCAATACCTCAAAGGCGGGGTTCAATCCGTATACATGTTCTCGACTCGACTTGGCCATCGGCGCGGCGGCAACTTACGGCAGGCTCCAGGCGAAACCAAGTTCGGTCGCGGTGCACTTTTTACTTTCGAGCGGCTGGATTTCGCCGTTGACTTGGCCAAACGGATGAGCAGCGACGAACTCCGAACCATCCTCGAACAAACCTGGAGCGGCTTGGCCAAGGCGGTCGACCAGGTGAATCACCCTTGGCGGTTCCCGGCGCTGGGCACGCAGGGGCTCGACGGCCCCGACGTCCGCACGATGGTCTTGCGCTCGGCCGATGCAGTAGCTCGCCAGCTCACCGCACAGACGGACATCCGCTCGACCAAGGTATCCGGTTTCCGCAAAGACCCGCGGGTGGCCTGGCATTTTTTTGATCCGCAAACCAGGGTGCAGGTGCGCGCCCACGGGAGGGTAACCGTGCATCACGACAACGAAGTCACCCGCGCCACCTGGACCGCTGTGCAGGAGGCCAACAAGCGCAACTACGCCGTGCCGCCTGCCCCCGGCTCACCGATCGACGATCCTTCGCTTGGCCAAGCGCCGGCCAGCGACAAGGCTGCCGCCTCCGCGAATTTCGCCGTGCTCAGCTCCGGGATCACGTTTATCGATTGGCTGCAGCTTGGCGACGAGTGGCACCGGCGCGCGCAGTTCACATGGACCGGCGGTGATTGGCGCTGCGCGTGGGTGGCGCCCTGATTACCGGCCACTTCTTGCCATTTCGGCGTATTGGCCGATACTTCGGCCGTGAGCGAAAGCATCACCCAGTTGACCAATGACCTGATCGCCTCCTACGCGAAGGTGGGCGGCATCAACCATCTGGACGGCGGCAATCTGCCGTCAAAGTTCGCCATCGCGTCGATCACGACCGACCTGCTGCGACTGCTGTTGCCCGGTTTTTTTGACGAAAAACCGATCCAGACCGCCGAGTTGAAGGTCGAGATTTCCATGCTGATGGACAGCGTCAGCGGCCGGCTGGAGGACGAGATCACCAAGAGCATCGAGTACAAGCCGCCCGGCGACGGTACGGCCAAGCCGAGGCAGCTGGCCCGAGAACTCACGGCCGAGTTCCTCGGCAGCTTTCCTGTCATCCGCGAACGGCTCCGGACCGACGTCGAGGCCGCCTACGCCGGCGACCCCGCCGCCATCAGCCACGAGGAGATCGTGGTGGCGTATCCGTTTATCGAGACGATCGCGGTGCAACGAATGGCGCACCGGCTCTACCGGCATGGCGTGGCGCTGATCCCGCGCATCATGAGCGAATGGGCGCATGGCCGCACTGGCATCGACCTCCACCCCGGCGCCGAGATCGGCTCCCACTTTTTTATCGACCACGGCACCGGAACGGTCGTGGGCGAGACGACCCGCATCGGGGACCATGTGAAGATTTATCACGGCGTCACGCTGGGAGCGAAGTCCACCTCACGCGTCGAGGAACTGCGCGGGGCCAAGCGACACCCTACCATCGAGGACAACGTCACGATCTATCCGGGGGCGACCATCCTCGGTGGCGAGACGGTCATTGGCGCGAACAGCACGGTGGGCGGCAACGTGTTCCTCATCAACAGCGTACCGGCCAACTCCCTCGTCATCGCCGAGGACGTCAGCGTCAAGGTGATGAGCAAGGCCGACCACTACGAGATCTGAGCCCACGCCCGGCCGGGGCTAATTGTTTCCCGTTCGCTCCGCAGCCCGGGCCTTGTAGGTGGCAATGACCTCGACCCATTGGGTGAACGAGCCGGCAATGTCGGCAGCTTGGGCATCACCCTCGTGAAACAGGATACCGTAGCGGAAATTCTGATTTTCGCCCTTCTTGAGCTTGAAGTCTCCGACGCCCTTTTTCTTGCCCTCAAAGTTGTGGATGCCAAACGGATTGGCAGCGACGAGGCCGTAGTCCCGGGCGTGCCACCAGGTTGGGTGGCGCAGGTTGTCGGGATGATCGAAAATGGCCACACCGACCGTGTGGCCATCGATCTTACCCCAGTAATCCACCCACTTGGCGCGTTTGCCCCACAACTCCTTGTCCTTGTTGCCGGCACTGTTGAGCGCATGGCCGTTGGCGGTGGTGACGCCCTTGCCGTTGGTCAGGCGTAGGTTCGGATGCGTGCGGATGCCCATGCTGCCCTCCTTGGTGTCGCCAAAGGTCACGTCGCCCTCCGACGCGAATACGGTCACGCTATACGACACGAATGTGCCGCCAAACGCCTTGTAAAAACCGATCGATGTCCGGTCGGTGCAGATCACCTTGCCATCCGGGCCGACCCAGTTGTTTTTCGAGACGATCGAGCCGCGGCGGCCGCCCGTGGCGCGCACCAGCTCCGCCGGGATGATCTTCCCCGTGTTCTTGGCGTTGTGCCAAAAACTGATGCCGTTGACCTCGCCGTGGGTGAACCAAAGCGATGCGTGGTGCACATGATCCTTGGCCTCGCCCTCGACCTCCTTGAATGGGTAATTGCGCGTCATGCCAACGCCGTGCGGCCCGATGACCGGGTAGAGCACCGGTTTGTTGTATCCCGTCGGAATATACTCGGTGAACAACTTGCCATCGATCTCGACACGGTAGTTGTCGCCGTTTTTCTTGACGGTGAATGGCCCTTCCTCGGCGGCGTTGAGCGCTTGGCCAAGCGCAAACAGCCCGACCAACATCGGCGGAAAATAACGTGAGTTCATCGGGGGGAATCTAGGTTTGGGGCTTGGTTTGGTCAATGGAAAAAACAAGCGCCTGGCCAAGAGGTGCAAACCGGCCTTGGCATACCGCAACCGGTCCCGCTATACTGCGGTGTGCCGGGATTCCTGCAATTTTTGGGATTGTTCAACGCTGCCGTGTGGATCGGCGGCTCGGTGTTTTTTTCGTTTCTCGCCGGCTCGGTGTTTTTTTCGCCGGAAGTCGAGTCGATCACCCCTCCCCCGTTCAACGGACTCGTCGCCCAGGCGATGCTCGGCCGCTACTTCACTCTGCACATCCTTTGCGGCATCGTGGCCGTCGCGCATCTTCTGCTCGAGTGGCTGTACAGCGGCGGTGGATTTCCCAAACGCGCCATTGCCGTCGTTTGCGTGCTGCTTGGCCTCGCGCTGATCGGCGGCAAATTCATCAGCCCGAAGCTCGCTGGTTGGCATCAGCAAAAATATCAGATCAAACTAAAAGCCGAAAGCGAGCCGCCGGTGTACGAAAAAGTCGAGTACAAGGAGGATGTCGTTCAGGATGCCGAAAGGAAGTTCGCCGTGTGGCACGGCGTGTCGCAGTTTATCAACCTCGCCATGATGAGCCTGTTGACCTTGCGATTTTGGCGCCTGACCCGCTCCAACGGGCATGACAGCTCAAGCACCTACGGGCAGCGAAAGCAGAACCTCTTCGACAAATAACAACTGCGAGTCCGCGGAACACCTACTCCACCGAGACGGCCTGCTTGATGCCAAACTTCTCGATGCGCTTGCGCAGCGTGGCGCGCGTGATACCGAGCAGCCTGGCCGCCCGAACCTGATTGCCGTTGGTTTCGCGCAGCGCATGGGCGATCAGCTCCCGCTCCACCGCCGGCAGCACAGCCAGATCCGGCTGCTCCTTGGCCCATTGAAACAGCGTGGCCGCGATGGAGCCAAGGTCATTGGCGGCGGCTGGCGGCGGCTCCGCTTGGCCAAGCGCTTGGTTCGAACCAGCCGGGACTCGCCTTCCCGACCGGATATCCGCCGGCAGATCGGCGGCGCGGATCGCCTCGCCCTTGGCCATGACGATGGTGCGCCGAATGACGTTTTCCAACTCGCGCACGTTGCCGGGCCAACCGTATTGCGCGAGCAACTCCAGCGCATCCCCGAGGATCGACTTGGGCTTGCGCCCCTCGGCGTTAGCGATCGTCTTGAGGAAATAATCGACCAGCAGCGCAATATCCTCCCGGCGCTCTCGCAGGGCCGGCAAACTGATCCGCACGACGTTGAGCCGATAGAACAAATCCTCGCGGAACTCCTTGGCCGCGACCGCCTCCTCCAAGCGTTTGTTTGTCGCCGCGATGATGCGCACGTCCACCGTGATCGGATTGTTGCCACCGACGCGCTCGATGGTGCCGTTCTGCAGCACGCGCAAAATCTTCGCCTGCGTCGCCAGCATCATGTCGCCGATCTCGTCGAGGAACAGTGTCCCCTTGTCGCACTGCTCAAACTTGCCGATGCGCTGCGCGCTCGCCCCGGTGAACGAGCCCTTCTCGTGGCCGAACAACTCGCTCTCGAGCAG
>CAJWEP010000043.1 GCA_913030945.1 uncultured Verrucomicrobiota bacterium | reverse complement strand
GCTTTGTGCTGCTGGGCATCGCCACGCTGAACCTCACCGGCATGACCGGCGCCGTACTACAGATGTTCTCGCACGGCGTAATCGGCGCGCTGCTCTTCGCGCTGGTGGGCACGGTGATTTATTCGCGCACCAAGACGCGTATGCTCGATGAACTGCACCGGCTAATCGATCGCATGCCGGGCATCGCGTGGGTGTTCATCGTGGCAGGCCTGGCGTCAATGGGGTTACCGGGTTTCAGCGGGTTTGTGTCTGAGTTGTACGTGCTAATCGGCACGTGGGAGTCGGAGTCGCTCTCGGGCTGGATCGTTGCCGGTGCGGGTGCGGGCATCATTCTCACATTCGGCTACACGCTGGTAAAAATTCACGAGGCATTTTTCCGCGAACGAAAAACGTCTGATCCCGGCGATGCAGAGATAAGTTATCCGGCGATGACGCTGCCTGAGAAAATCGGCGTGGCAATCCTGCTTGGCTCGGCGCTGCTCATCGGCCTGTGCCCCTGGCTGTTGACGGACAAGATTTCACCCAGTCTGAAACTGATGCTCGACTGATTTCCCAACTGACGCGGCGACATGGATTATCAACAGCTACTCTTGGCCCTGCTCCCCGATCTACTGGTCGTGGTGGCACTGTTCGCCGCGTTGGGGGTGGATTACTCGCGCATGCGCGGCAGCCGCTTGGCCAAGCGCTACGAAGTGGCCTGCCAGATCTCCGCCGCCGGGCTGATCGGCGGGCTTGCGGTGCTCGTGTTACAGATCGGCGGGACGATGCCCGTGATGGAGTCCACCGTCGACGGCCAACTGGTGCTGAACACCGGCACGCTGACGCTGAAGGCACTGCTGTACGCCATGGGGCTGGGCGTGTTGCCCTTGGCCAAGCGCGACCAAGTCACCCAGCAGGTGAGTGAGTATTTTGCGCTGCTGCTGTTGGCCACGCTGGGCATGGGATTCGTGGTGACCAACCGCAACCTGCTCGGCGCATTCGTCGCGCTGGAGCTTGTCAGCCTGAGCCTTTACGCGATGACGGTGCTGAACCAGGCCAGACGCGCCTCCGCCGAGGCGGCGCTGAAATACCTGACGTTCGGCGCGGTGGCTTCCGGCTTTTTGCTGTTCGGCCTGAGCTATCTTTACGGTGCCACCGGCCAACTCGACCTCACCCAAATGACCGGCCTGACCGACGAGCCGATGCTGGTGCTGGCCTACCTGCTGATCTTCGTGGGGTTGGGTTTCAAACTGGCCCTGGCACCGTTCCACCTGTGGGCGCCGGACGTTTACCAAAACGCGCCGACCCCGGTGGCCGGCTGGATCGGCAGCGGTTCCAAGATTGCCGCCGCGGCGCTGTTGCTCGCGCTGTTGCAACCGGTGTTTGACTCACCAAAACTGAAGGACTCCCTCGTCCTCGCGCTCGCCGCGCTCGCGGTGCTCAGCATGGTGGTGGGCAACCTCGGCGCGCTGCGCCAAACCAACCTCAAGCGACTCCTGGCCTACAGCGCTATCGCCAACGCCGGCTATCTGCTGGTCGGCGTGGTGGCATTCAGCGCGGCGGGAAACACCTCCGTCATTTTTTATATTCTGGTCTATTCACTGGCCAGCCTCGGCGCCTTCGGGGTGGTCGCGGTGCTGACCGACACGCTGGGCCGCGAGGCGGAGATCAACGACTTCAACGGCTGCTGGAAAACAACACCGGGCTTGGCTGCGGCGTTCCTGGTGTTCGTGCTGTCACTGGCTGGCATCCCGCCGCTGGCCGGTTTTTTCGGGAAATTTTACCTTTTCTTCGCCGCCATCGGGGCCGCACCGGAAGCCGCCGCTTGGCACGATGGATTTTACTGGCTGGTGGCCTTCGCCCTCATCATGAGCGTGGTGTCGCTCTACTATTACCTCCGGGTGCTGAAAGCCTTCCTCGTCGCCCCCGCCGATTACAGGGCGGCGATCGCGCCTTCAAAAATTGGCTGGGCGGCCGGAATCACGCTATGCTCGCTGGCGCTGGCCGTCGTGGCGCTTGGACTCTGGCCGGAGCCTGTCCTGACGCTTTTGGGCCACTGATTCATTTCGAATATGCTCCCTCTTGACGAAGCGGGAGACTGATCAGCCCAGGTTCTCCGAAACGGCGGTGAGCGTTTCCTTGGCGTCGCCGAAGAGCATGCGGGTGTTCTCGCGGAAGTAGAGCGGGTTCTCCACGCCGGAATAACCGGCCGCCATGCTTCGCTTGAGCGCGACGACGGTTCTGGCGTTCCACGCCTCAATCACCGGCATACCGGCGATGGGGCTGTTGGTATCCTCAAGCGCGGAGGGATTGACGATGTCGTTGGCGCCGACCACGACGACCAGATCCGTCTCGGGCAAGTCCTCGTTGACCTCGTCCATCTCGAACACGATGTCGTACGGGACACGCGCCTCGGCAAGCAGGACGTTCATGTGGCCGGGCAAACGACCGGCAACCGGGTGAATCGCAAACCGCACCTCGACGCCTTTCCCCCGAAGGGTCTCGGAGATCTCGTGAATCACGTGCTGTGCCTGCGCCACGGCCATGCCGTAGCCGGGCACGAACACCACGCTGCCCGCGTCGTTCATCATGTCGGCAACCTCCTCGGCGGTGGTCTCGGTGACGGTGCCCTGCTCTTCGCCACCCGCCGGGGTCGCACCGGCCGAGGTGCCGAAACCGCCAAAGATGACATTGGCCAGGCTGCGGTTCATTGCACGGCACATGATGTAGCTCAGGATCGCGCCGCTGCTGCCGACCAATGCACCGGTGATAATCAGCAGGTCATTATCCAGCATGAAGCCCGAAGCCGCCGCCGCCCAGCCGGAGTAGCTGTTGAGCATCGAGACCACCACCGGCATGTCGGCGCCACCGATCGCCATGATCAGGTGCACGCCAAGGACGAACGAAATCACCGTGACGATGATCAGCGCAGTCAATCCGCCCGTCCCTTCAGCGCCGATGAATTGCACGCTCAGTGGCCAAATACACGCGACCACCATGACCGCGTTGGCCAGGTGGCGACCCGGCAGCAACAACGGCTTGCTCCCAATTGAGCCCCGGAGTTTGCCGAACGCAATGATCGATCCAGTAAAGGTCACCCCACCGATGAACACACCGAGCAGAATCTCGATCTCGTGCACCATCTTGTCATCCGCGCCGTAATCCTGCTTGAGATAGCTGGCCAAGCCGACGAGCACCGCGGCCAAGCCGACGAAGCTGTGCAGCATGGCGACCAACTGCGGCATGGAGGTCATCTCCACGCGCTTGGCCAAGACCATGCCGATGAATGCACCGACGACCATCAACGGAATGAGCCACACAAAGTTGGTGATGCCGGAAAGCAATGTCGCCGCAATGGCGATCGTCATGCCGATGATGCCGAAAATATTGCCTCGCTTGGCCGTTTCCTGCCTGGAGAGGCCACTCAGGCTAAGCACGAACAGCACACCGGCGACAAGGTAGGCCATGGTCAGCAGACCAGTCGGTATCCCCGAAGCTTGTGGAGTGGCGGCAAGCGTGATCATTTGCGGAACATCTTGAGCATGCGCTGGGTGACGAGGAATCCGCCCGCGACGTTGATGGTGGCAATCAGCACCGCCACGCCGGACAGGATTGTCACCGCCTGGTCGCCACTCGAAATAAACAGCATGCCGCCGATGACGATGATGCCGCTGATGGCGTTGGTAACACTCATGAGCGGCGTGTGCAGTGCCGGGGTGACATTCCACACGACCATATACCCGACAAAGCAGGACAGGGTGAACACGGTCAACTGGTCGAGAAACTGACTCGAGCTTTTCCAGCCCAGCGCAAGCAGCGCCAGGCAGGCGAGGCTCAACAAAATCCCGGAGAGTGACGAACCGCCCTTGGCCTCCTCGGCTTCCTGCGGCTGGACAGCAGCCGGTTTCGGCTTGGGCGGCGGCGAAGGGTTGGCCGTTTGTGGGGGCGGCCAGGTGATTTCGCCATCGCGAACCACAGTTGCGCCTCGAACGACTTCATCCTCGAAATCAAATTTGAACTCATCGCCGCCTCCGAAAAGACCAAGCAGTTTGACCAGATTATTGCCGTACAGGGTGCTTGATTGTGTCGGCAGTCGGCTGGGCAAATCAGTGTAGCCGAGGATGGTCACGCCGTGTTCAACCACCTTCTCGTTGGGCCGGGTCAGTTCACAATTGCCGCCGCCTTCGGCTGCGAGGTCCACTATCACCGAGCCGTCCTTCATGCTGCGGACCATCTCCTGGGTGATGAGAATAGGGGATTTTTTTCCGGGGATCATCGCCGTGGTGACGATGATGTCCACCTCGGCGGCCTGCTCGGCGAAGAGCTTCATCTCCGCCTCGATGAACTCCTTGCTCATGACCTTGGCGTAGCCACCCTCGCCGGTGCCGTCCTCCTCGAACTCCAACTCGAGGAACTCTGCACCCATGCTCATGACCTCGTCCTTGACCGCAGGACGGGTGTCGAAGGCACGCACAATGGCGCCCAGCTTGACCGCCGTGCCGATGGCCGACAGCCCGGCAACACCGGCGCCGATGACCAACACCCGGGCCGGGGGCACGCGGCCGGCGGCGGTGATTTGGCCGGTGAAAAAGCGTCCGAACTCGCCGGCGGCCTCGACCATAGCACGGTAGCCGGCGATGTTGGCCATCGAACTGAGCGCGTCCATCGACTGCGCCCGGGAGATGCGCGGCACAGCGTCCATCGCGATGGCGTTGACCCTGCGCTTGGCCAAGCGCTCGAGCAGGTCGCCATTCTGCGCCGGCTGGATGAGGCTGATCAGAGTCGCGCCCTCGCGGGCGAGTTCGACTTCATTATCCTGGGGCGGGCGAATCTTAAGGATGATGTCGGCCTTGGCCCAGACATCCGCAGCGGAAAACACGGTCGCCCCGACTTCCTCATAGAGCGCATTGGAAAACTTGGCCGCCTGGCCCGCATCGGCCTCGACCGCCACTTCAAAGCCAAGCTTGATAAACTTGGCCACGTTCTCCGGCGCGGCGGCAACCCGGTGTTCCCCGGCTGCGATTTCCCTTGGAATGCCTATTAACACGATTTCACAAAAAAAGAACCAAGCGCTTCACCCAAAGTTGCCAGGCTTGGTCCTGCTGGTTTGACGATTGAATGGTTTCCCAACCAAAAGAAGGGGGACGCTAACAAATGCCCAAGGCCATTCAAGCCCATAAACTTACGCACCGGCGAGGGCGCTGCCCTGGGTGACGCCCGGGGCGGGCAGCAGGCTGGAGCCGGTGAGATATTCGTCGATGGCGCGGGCGGCGCCGCGGCCCTCGTTGATGGCCCAGACGACAAGCGATTGCCCACGGCGACAGTCGCCGGCAGCAAACACGCCCTCGACATTGGTAGCGAAGGGCCCGTGGTCACCCATGAAGGTTTCCCAACTGCCACGCGGGTTTTGCGTCTTGATCCCAAGCATTTCGCCCACCTCAAGTTCCGGTCCGACAAACCCGGTGGCGAGCAGCACGAGGTCGGCCGGCCATTCCTTCCCGGAGCCGGCCACTTCGCTGAACGGCGCGCCCCCCTCGACCGGCTTGTTCCAGTCAACCTCGACGGTTTTCACGGCCTTGATGTGGCCGTTGTCGTCGCCGACAAATTCCTTGGCGAGCACGTGGTATGCGCGCGGGTCGTTGCCGTGCTTGGCCTTGTTCTCCTCGTGCGAATAGTCGAGGCGATACACTCGCGGCCACTGCGGCCATGGATTGTTGGGGGCACGTTCGGCGGGCGGTTGGTCAAGCAGTTCAAAATTCACCACGCTCTTGCAGCCGTGCCGCAGCGAGGTGCCGATGCAGTCCGCGCCGGTGTCGCCGCCGCCGATGACAATGACGTTTTTGTCCCTGGCAGACGTGTAGGCGCCGTCGTCGAGCTTGGAGTCGAGCAGGCTCTTGGTGTTGCGAGTGAGGAAATCCATCGCGAATTGGACGCCCACCAACCCGCGCCCGGGGCATCTCGCGGTGGGGTCAAACGGCTTTGTGGCGCCGGTAGCCATCAGCAGTGCATCATTTTCCTTCAGCAAATCGCTCGGGTCTAGGTACTGCATTTCGCAGCCGCGCTCCTCCATGATCTGCGTCATGTGGCCAGATGGAAAATTCTCCCGGCGGCCGACATGGGCACACGTGACGAACTGCACACCCTCCTCTCGCAGGACATTGACGCGGCGCTCGACGACGTCCTTGTCGAGTTTCATGTTCGGGATGCCGTACATTAGCAGCCCGCCGATCCGGTCTGCACGCTCGTAAACCGTGACGGTGTGCCCCACCTTGTTGAGCTGTGCCGCCGCCGCCAAGCCAGCCGGGCCGGAGCCGACAATGGCCACCTTCTTGCCGGTGCGCGCGGCCGGAGGCTCGGGCATGATCCAGCCCTCCTCGAATGCGCGATCAATAATCGTGTTCTCGATATTCTTGATGGTCACCGGCGGATTTGTGATGCCAAGCACGCACGCGCCTTCGCACGGCGCGGGGCACACGCGGCCGGTGAACTCCGGGAAATTGTTAGTCTTGTGCAGACGATCAATCGCCTCGCGCCAGCGATTATTGTAAACGAGATGGTTCCACTCTGGGATGAGATTATCGACCGGACAACCGGTGCCGGACTGGCAGAACGGCACGCCGCAATCCATGCAGCGCGCGCCCTGCGTCAGTAAATGTTCCTCCGCGGGATTTGTGTTGATCTCGTCATAGTCGTTCACGCGCTCCAGCGGATCGCGATACGGCACCGCCTCGCGCTCGAACTCCATGAATCCAGTTGGCTTTCCCATTAAATAATTCCCCGGTTGCCTAGGTGACCAGTTCCTGTTCGCGTTGTTTGCGCTCGGCCAGCACACGCTTGTAATCGGTGGGCATCACTTTGACGAATTGGCCAAGCGCACTGCTCCAGTTGTCGAGCACCTCGGTGGCGACCGTGGAGCCGGTGCGCTCGGCATGCTCCTCGATGAGGCTGCGCAACTCCTCGCTGTCCGCCTCGCTCTCGACCGACTCCAGTTCCACCATCTCCATGTTGCAGTTGGGCTCAAACTCATTCTCGGGATCCCAAATGTAGGCGATGCCGCCGCTCATGCCCGCGGCAAAGTTGCGGCCGGCAGGGCCAAGGATCACCGCGCGACCGCCAGTCATGTATTCGCAGCCGTGATCGCCCACGCCCTCGATCACCGCCTGCGCGCCGCTGTTACGGACGCAGAAACGCTCCGCCGCCTGCCCACGGAAGAACGCCTTGCCGCCGGTGGCGCCGTAGAGGCAGACGTTGCCAACAAGGATGTTTTCCTCCGGCTTGAAGGTGGATTCCTTGGGCGGATAAATCACGAGCCGCCCGCCCGACAACCCTTTGCCCACGTAGTCATTGGCGTCGCCCTCGAGCTCCATGCTCACGCCCTTGGCCAGGAAGGCGCTGAAACTTTGCCCTGCGGAGCCATGAAACTTGATATTCACCGTGTCGTCCGGCAACAGGTCCACGCCATGCGCCTTGGCCAGTTCGTGGCTGAGAATGGTGCCGACGGTGCGGTTGGTGTTAATGATGGGCAGCTCGATCTCGACCGGCTCGCCAGCTTCGATGGCGCGCTTGGCCAAGCGGAGCAGCTCGTTGTCCAGCGCGAGGTCCAGGCTGTGGTCCTGCGCCTGGGTGCAGCAGGTACCGACGTCAGGGTGCGGTTTCTCGATCGGCGTGAGGATGGAACTGAGGTCGATGCCATCGGCCTTCCAGTGATCGATGGCCTTCTGCATCTCAAGCGCGTCCACGCGACCGATCATTTCGTTGACCGTGCGGAAGCCCAGCGCGGCCATGATTTGGCGCGCTTCCTCGGCGACCATGAACAGGTAATTGACCACGTACTCGGGCGAGCCGTTGAACTTTTCTCGCAGCTGGGGATCCTGCGTGGCGATGCCCACGGGGCAGGTGTTGAGGTGGCACTTGCGCATCATAATGCAACCCATCGTGACGAGGGGAGCAGTGGAGAAACCCATTTCCTCCGCGCCGAGCAGCGCGGCGATGACCACGTCGCGGCCGGTCTTGAGTCCGCCATCGGTCTGCAACACCACGCGACTGCGCAGGTCATTGAGCACCAGCGTCTGATGCGTCTCGGCGATGCCCAGCTCCCACGGCAATCCAGCATGCTTGATGCTGGTAAGCGGCGAGGCACCGGTGCCACCGGATGCGCCGGAAATCAAAATGTGATCCGCGTGCGCCTTGGTTACGCCCGCGGCGATGGTGCCCACGCCCACCTCGGACACGAGCTTCACGCTCACGCGCGCGGAGGGGTTGGAGTTTTTCAGGTCGTGGATGAGCTGCGCCAGATCCTCGATGGAATAAATATCGTGATGCGGCGGCGGGCTGATCAGGCCCACACCGGGCGTGGAGTAGCGAATGCGCGCGATGTTTTCATCCACCTTGCGCCCGGGCAGCTCGCCGCCCTCACCCGGCTTGGCGCCCTGGGAAATCTTGATCTGCAACTCATCGGCATTAGTGAGGTACCAGATCGTCACACCGAACCGCCCCGAGGCGATCTGCTTGATGGCCGACCGCTTGGAATCGCCATTGGGTAGTGGCTCGAAGCGCTCTGGATCCTCGCCGCCCTCGCCGGTGTTGCTCTTGCCGCCGATGCGGTTCATCGCGATGGCCAGTCCCTCGTGCGCCTCGGCCGAAATGGAGCCGAAGCTCATTGCGCCGGTGCAGAAACGCTTCACGATCTCGCTGGCCGGCTCGACGTCGTCGATGGAAATCGGGGCCCCGTTTACGCCCTCCTTGAATTCCATCAAGCCGCGCAGCACACATCGCGTCCTGGTGTCGCCGTTGATGTGGTTGGAGAACTGCTGGTACGACTCGAAATTGTTCGTGCGCGCGGCGGTTTGCAGCGCGGCGATGGATTGCGGGTTCCACATGTGCTTCTCGCCCTCGGCGCGCCAGTGGAACTCGCCGGGGTTGGGCAGTGACAGCATTTCGTCCTCGGCGCGCTCGGGAAAGCCGAGCGCGTGGCGGCGCAACATTTCCTCGGCCAGTTCGTCGAGGTTCACACCCTGCACGCGACTGGCGGTACCCTCGAAGCAGCGGTCAATCACTTCATCCCGCAACCCGATGGCCTCGAAAATCTGTGCCCCCTTGTAGGAGTGCAGCGTGGAGATGCCCATCTTGGCCATCACCTTGAGCATGCCCTTGGCCACGCCCTTGCGATAGGCGGCCACGATGGATTCGTCGTCGGCAAATTTCTCGTCATCGGTCAGGCCCTCGCGGCGGGCCTGCCACAGCGACTCGAAAGCGAGGTACGGGTTGATCGCATCCGCGCCGTAACCGACGAGCAGACAGTGGTGATGCACCTCGCGCGCCTCGCCGGTTTCGAGCACCAAACCAATCTGTGTGCGCAGCGCGTTCTTCACTAGATGATGATGCACCGCGCCGGTGGCCATCAGCATGCTGAGGGGGATTCGGTCGGCCGAGATCGATCGGTCAGAAAGTATGGCGAGGCTGAAGCCATCGGCGATGGCCTGTTCGGCCTCGGCACAAATGCGATCCAGCGTCTTAGCCACGCCGGCCGCGCCCTCGGCCTTGGAGAAGGTGATGTCGATTTCCTTGGAGCGCCAGCCGCGGTAATTCATGCCCTTGATAGCGTGCAACTCCTCGTTGGTGAGAATGGGATGCGGCAGGCGCAGGCGTTGGCAGTGGCCCTCGGTGGTATCGAGGAGATTTTTCTCCGGCCCGATATAGCACTCAAGCGACATGATGACCTCCTCCCGGATCGAGTCGATGGAGGGATTGGTCACCTGCGCGAAGAGCTGGCGGAAATAATCGTAGAGCATGCGCGGCTGGTCGCTGAGGCAGGCGAGCGAGGCGTCATTGCCCATGGAGCCGACCGGATCGCGCAGCTCGTGGATGAGCGGTAGCAGCATGAACTGCATCGTCTCGGTGGTGAACCCGAAGGCCTGCATGCGTTGGCGAAGCGTGTCCGTGGCCAAGCCGTGCGCCTCGCCGGTGGTGGCCAGGTCATCGAGCTCGATTCGCTGGTTTCGCAGCCATTCGCCGTACGGCCTTCGGGTGGAGAAGTCCGCCTTGATTTCCTCGTCGGGAATCATCGCACCCCGCTCGAAATCGACGAGGAACATCCGGCCCGGCTGCAGCCGGCCCTTGGCCTTGACGTTGGCTGGATCGACGGGAATCACGCCCACTTCGCTGGCCATGATCACGCGGTCGTCGTGCGTGAGGTAGTAGCGGCTCGGGCGTAGACCGTTGCGATCGAGCACGGCACCGATGTATTTGCCGTCGGTGAAGGCGATGGACGCGGGACCGTCCCACGGCTCCATAAGGCAGGAATTGTACTCGTAAAAATCGCGCTTGGCCTGCGGCATTTGCCGGTGCTTTTGCCACGCCTCGGGCACCATCAGCAGCACCGACTCCTGCAATGACCGGCCGCTCATCAAAAGAAATTCCAGCGCGTTGTCGAAGTTGCCTGAGTCGGAACATTCCGGCTCCATGATGGGGTACAGCTTATGCAGATCATCGTGAAAGAGGCCGCTTTGCAACGTGCCTTCTCGCGCGCGCATGGCGTTGATGTTACCGCGCAGCGTGTTGATCTCGCCGTTGTGGCTCATGAACCTGAACGGCTGTGCGCGGTCCCAACTGGGGAAGGTGTTGGTGGAGAAGCGCGAGTGCACCATCGCGAGGTGCGTCTGGAAATCGGGATTGGAGAGGTCGACAAAGTATGTGAACAACTGGTCTGTGGTGAGCATTCCCTTGTAAATCATCACCTTTGTGGACAGGCTGCAAATGTAAAAGAGCAGCGCCTGCTCGAGGGACGAATCGAAGCGTAGTTGATGGCTGGCGCGTTTGCGGATGATGTAAAGCTGGCGTTCAAAGTCGTCACCCTCCATGCCCTCAGCCGCACCGATGAAAAGCTGCATAATGTGCGGCTCGGCAGCACGCGCGCTCGGACCCACGTCGGCATTGTCCGTCTCCACCGGTACCGCGCGCCAGCCGAGGCAGGTTTGGCCCTGCTCGGCAATGATGGCCTCCACGGCGGTGATACACTTCGCGCGCTCGGCCTCATTACGCGGGAGAAAAACCAGCCCTGCGCCAAAGCGCCCCTTGGCCGGCAGTTCCACACCCATCTCCTCGCGGGCGACCTTCTCGAGAAACCCCCACGGCAGGCCGGTGAGGATGCCGCTGCCATCGCCGGTGTTGACCTCACAACCGCACGCGCCACGGTGGTCCATGTTCTTGAGCATCTGAATGGCATCGAGCACAATCTGATGGCTCGGCACACCCTTCACATTGGCCACGAACCCCACGCCGCAGCTGTCCTTCTCGTTGGCCGGATCGTACAGCCCCTGCTTTTGTGGAAATCCTATCGGGTTGACTCGGTCACTCATTCGGTTCAAATCCAAAAAAAAACTGGAAAAATCAAAACGAGCTCAACCCGTCTCCTTTTCCCAGACAAAAGCCGTCCAAACGATAACCAAAGGTTAAACGGCCCCTACGAAAGGCAAGACAGCATCCCACAGCCAAAAAGCTTAAGCAATATTTTAACGGCTAATCGACTTCATTAGTTGAACTTATTTAAATGCCGGAAATGCTGAATCTTCCCTCCCGCTTGGCCAAACGCTCAAGATGAGTCGCCGCATCGGCCATCGCCTCCGATTCGCTGGCCAAGTTCGGTACCATCGCGGCCATACGCCAAAACTGCCGCTCCCCCGGATCGACCTCCGCCTGGCCGAACGCCAGCTGACCCGCCAAACCGATGCACGGCTTGCCGAGTCGACGGCAAAGCGCCGCAACTTGGCCCGTCCCCTTCCCCATCAGCGTCTGCTCATCGATGGCCCCCTCCGCTGTCACCACAAAATCTGCCTCCGCAACTTTCCTCTCCAAGCCGGTCGCGTTGGCAAACACCTCAAAGCCGGGCTCAATCGCCGCGCCGGCAAACGCCATCAAGGCGAAGCCAAGCCCTCCCGCTGCCCCCGCGCCGGGCGTCACCGAAAAATCGGTTTCGAGCGTCTCGGCGGCAACCTTGACCAAACGCCCGAGACAGGCCTCCGCCTTGGCAAAGTCCCCCGGTCGCATGCCCTTCTGCGGCCCATAAACACGCGTGGCGCCATCGATCCCGAGCAGGGGATTCTGCACATCACTCGCCACCGTCACGCTTGGCCAAGCACGGCTCGCCGGCGACTCGATGGCAGCCAAGCTGTCGAGCCAAGTCCACTGCTCGATCTCCCGGCCCGACTCGTCGCGAAACACCCAGCCAAGCGACTGCGCCATACCGAATCCGCCGTCGTTCGTCGCGCTGCCCCCGATGCCCGCAAGGCACTGCGTCGCGCCCGCTTGACCGGCGGCAAGCAACAGTGCACCCACCCCGCGCGTGTCCAGGTGAAACGGATGGAACCGCCCCCTCGGCAGCAGCGCCAAGCCGTTCGACTGCGCCGTCTCCACTACCGCTTGACCGGACTTGGCATCGAGCCACCAAGCTGCCTGCCGCGATTGGCCTGCTGCGTCCATTCCGTCGAAAAGCCGCTCCTCCAAGCCAAGCGCCTCTGCCATCACAGACCCGAAGCCGTCCCCACCATCGCTCATCGGCAGCAGCGACAGCGTGTCCGCCGGGCAGGCTGCCGCCCAGCCGCGGGCAATCGCCCCGGCCGCCTCGCGCGCCGGGAGGGACCCCTTGAACTTGTCCGGAACAATAAGAACTTGGCGTGGCACCTGCAGGAGAAACAACTTGCCAAACAGGCCGTTGATGGCAATCTGTTTGTGCGTTTTTACGAAATAAAATGGAGAAACCAAAAATAATCGCCTACATGAAACCGTCCTGCGGCTGGAGCGAAGGCGTGCGCGCCGTGATGCGCAAATACGACCTGCCGTTCGAGGATCGCGACATCATCAACGACCCGGAACAACGTCAGGAGATGATTCAGAAAACCGGCCAAATGTTGCAGCCATCCGTTGAGATCGACGGCAACATGCTGGCCGACGTCAGCGGCGACGAAGTGGAAGCCTATATGCTGGCAAACAACATCGTCGAGGACACGGATCGCGAAGCCGACGCCCCGACCGACCAGCCGTGCGAAAACGAAATGGGTGAAAGCGAAATCAAATTTCGCTAAGCCAAGCCGGACAAAACGATTTCAGGGCGGCCTCAGCCGCCCTTTTTTTGTGCCTTGGCCTCATCATGTTTTATCAACGCTGCAACCAAGCCGGAGCCAATGAGGAAGGCGACGAGGGTCCACAGGGTGTCGGCATCGGCGGACGGCATGATCCAGCCAAAATCCACCCGCTCGAAGCCGACGTTGACGTCGCCGACGGTTTCAGATCTCCGGAACGGCCACAGACCCACGAGCGACCCGGCCATCAGGCCGGTGAGAAAGGCGATCGTTGCATCGTGAAATGTTGTCAGCACCCTCTTGAGCAGTCGCGTGAAAAGGAGCAGCCCCAAGACACAACCGGTCGCGAACAGCCCGATGATCATCGGGTCGCGATCATTCACGGCCTGCAACACGTCGAAGTAAGCGCCCATCAGGATCAGGATGAACGATCCGCTGACCCCCGGCAGCACCATCGCGGAGATGGCGATGGCGCCGCACAGCACGAGAAACGCCATCCGGCCGGCGTCCGCTTGGCCAAGCGGCGATGGCGCCTGGGCAATTTGTGGCGCGGCGGCCTGTTCAATATTGACCCGTTTCATCTCGAGTTTGCGATTGGCATCCCTGAGTTGCTGCTCGGGATGCGCCGAGAAGGTCAGTGCCAAGACCAGGCCAAGCGCGCCCAAGGCGCTCAGCCACTCGACCGCCCCAAACCGGCGAATCATCTTCAGTGGCACCCAAATCGACATCAGGATCAGTCCGCTGAAAAAGCCGTAAGTCGGGTCGTGCCACTGCTCAAGCAGCCACACCATCACGCGGGAAAACACCACCACCGCCACCGCGCCACCGGAAGCAATCCAGCCCAAGAACGTCCCGTCGATGCGGCGCCACTCAGCTAGGAATCGTGCCTTGGCACCATCTCGGAAAACCACAACCCCCAGTGCAGTGGTGATCGTGCCGGGGCCAAGATTGCCCACGGCGGCGATGAGGCGCTCGTAGATACCGAGCGCGAGCGCCATGCTCCCGCCGCTCACGCCGGGGATGATGTTTGCGACCCCGATCAGGAATCCGTGCAGAATCGTTTTGAACGCAGCTGGCATCGCTCGCGCGGATTCCAACCCAGCCAGGCACAAATGGCCAAACAAAAACGGCAGTCGGTTTGTCGACTGCCGTCCGCCAAATGGGTTGGCCGCTTATTGCTGCTTGGCCAGGGTTTCCTTGATCGCGTCGAAGTTTGGAAGATCCTTCGGGGTCGGCGTCTGCTCGCTGTATTGCACCACACCGTCCTTGTCGATGACGAACGCCGCGCGGGCGGAGACCGAGCCGAAGCCCATCAGGTCGTCGAGCAACACGCCGTAGTCGGCTGCGACCGACTTGTTCAGGTCGCTGGCTAACGTGATGCCGATGCCCTCTTTCTGCGCCCAGGCCTCCTGCGCGAAGGGGCTGTCCACGCTGATGCCAATGACGTCCGCATTCAACTCGGTGTACGCGCCAAGCCCGGCGGTGATGTCGCACAACTCGCCGGTGCACACGCCGGTGAACGCCAGTGGCACGAACAACAACACGGTGTTCCTGCTGCCAAAGTTGCTGCTGAGGGTGACGTCGGTGACGTCGCCTGTGGTTTTCGATTTCAGGGTGAAATCCGGTGCCTGAGTTCCCGCTTCAATTGCCATGATTATTTGTTTAGATACCGTGGCCCGTTGGCCGCGCCCGTTTTACGGCACGCTTGGCCAATGTCAATCACTCTCAGCCAAGCGGCTTGTTTGCGCGGGGGCGAAACGGTAGCTTGGGGCCGTTCTTCGATCCCGGGAGGGCGGAGGGTCGCCTCCGGCTTGCCGGGGGAGGAAAGTCCGAACTCCGCAGGGCGCGATGCCGCGTAACCCGCTCCTCGAGGGTGGGATATACGCGGGAGACGGCGCTTCAAGGCGTCGCCGACGGCCAGTGCCGCAGAAAATAAACCGCCCGGTTCGCCGGGTAAGGGTGAAAAGGTGGGGTAAGAGCCCACCGCCCCGAGAGTGATCAAGGGGGCACGGTAAACCCCATCGGGAGCAAGACCAAATAGGGAGCCCGGGACGGCCCGTCCCACGGCGCAAGCCATGGCTCCGGGTTGGGTCGCACAAGATAAATGGCCCTCTCCGCGTCCGGCTCGTCCGGTGCGCGCAGACAGAATTCGGCTTATAGCCTGACCGGGATCGGAGACACCCTTGGCCAAGCCCATGACCATTATTAAGCATTTGACACGGCGGCGGCGCGTCCATAAAATTTATGGCCTTTTGAATTTCTGAACGATGCCTGAAGAAACCACCCAACCCCCGGCCGCTGGCGGTTCGCAAGAATCCAAGAAACAAACGGTGCGCATCAGCCTACCTCCCAAGCCGGCTGCCTCGCCGACAATCAAGATTTCCGTGCCACCCGCCGGGGCAGCCGAAGGCAGCAAGGCAGCCTCCACCATCAAGATTCCTGTACCGCCCAAGACGGCGGCGACGGGCGTGGGGATCACCAAGCAGGCTGCGCCCGCAGAAAAAGTGGAGACCCCGCCGGCAATGGTGGAGCCGGTTACTGCCGCCGTAGAAGAGGAGGCTGTCACCACGGCAGCGCCCAAGCAGAAAAAAGCCCGTGTCAAGAAGGCCGCTCCCGCCGACAACCCGGTCGACACCGCCGTGGCGGCCGTCGCCGCTCTCGGCGCGATTGGCTTGGCGGCGTTCCTGGCCAGCCTCGGTGGGTTGTTTTAATCCCACCGCGACGTTCGATTAAAAAGAAATGGCCTCCGACAAAGTCGTTACCCTGACCGCGGACAACTTCGACACCGAGGTACTGCAGTCCGCCACTCCCGTGCTGGTTGATTTCTGGGCCGAGTGGTGCGGCCCCTGCAAAATGATCGGCCCGATGGTTGATCAACTCGCCGACGAGAACGAAGGCAAGGCGACGATTGGCAAGGTGAACATCGACGAGCATCAGCAACTGGCCGTGCAGTTCAACGTGCAGTCCATCCCCACCCTGCTCATCTTCAAGGGCGGCGATGTCGTGGAGCAGGCCGTAGGTGCGCGCAGCAAAGCCGACCTACAAGCGATGCTCGACAGCCACGCCTGATCACGCTCTTCTCCCCGGGAGGACATGGCCTCCCTGATCGAGACCCCCCGCAGCTTCCGGCGCCGATCTGAGTTTTATCATCAACTCAGCGTGTTGCAGCAGGCCGGTATCGGCGTGACTCAGTCGCTGGAGCAAACCCCACCACCGAGCCAGCGCGACCACCGGCACGTTCGCGAAACCATCGACCGACTCAACGCCGGCGAGACGTTTTCCGAGTCACTCAAGGACCGTGAGAGCTGGCTGCCCGCTTTTGACAGGATGATGATCGAGGCCGGCGAGGCCGGCGGGCGGCTCGATGACACCCTGCACACCCTCTCTGACCATTACGCCCAGCGCTCAGCGCTCATCCGCGACGTGCTGCTGAGGCTGGCCTACCCGGTGTTCATCGTTCACTTCATCATCCTGATGCCAGGCCTCATCTCGTACGGGGCCAGCCTGCTGGGAGGAAGCGACACCGGATTCCTGGGTGCGTTTTCCCCGTCTCTGCTCACGCTGGGGGCACTATACGGCGCCGTTTTTTTTGTGCTCTACCTTGGCCAGGCCAACCGCGGGTTCGCCCTCCGCTATTGGCTGGAGAAAATCTGGCACCGCGTGCCGATGTTCGGCCCGGCGTTGAAGGAACTCAAACTCTCCCGGCTGTCATTCGCGCTGCATGCCCTGCTCAACGCCGGGGTCAACGTCCGCGAGGCTTGGGAGAGCGCCGCCAGTGCCTCCGGCTCGCCCTGGCTGGCGACCAGCGTCCGCGCCTGGCTGCCGGATCTGGATCGCGGCCTGCTGCCGTCCGAGGTGCTTAAACGGGCTGAGGATTTCCCAAGAACCTTCCGCGACCTGTACGCCACCGGCGAGGTCTCCGGCCAACTCGACGACTCGCTACAGCGCCTGGCCAAGCTGTATCACGAGGAAGGCACGCGCCATCTCAAGAACGCGGCTGGCGTGGCCACCGGACTGGTTTATGGCGGGGTGGTGATCACGGTGGCGTTCATCGTCATCCGGTTCTGGACGAACTACTACAGCTCCATTCTTAATGCCAACTGACATTCGCGCTTGGCCAATCGCTGGGCCAAGCGGTATCGTCACGTCCATGGATGCGCTGCTCAAGCTGCTTCGGGAAAACGCCGCCCTGTCCACCGTGGATTTGGCCGGCATGCTGGAACTGTCCGAGGAGGAGATTCGTGACAAAATCCGCCAAGCCCAGGCCGATGGAGACATCCTCGGTTATCAGGCGATCCTTAGCGACGAAGCCACCGGTAGGGACGGCGTGCAGGCGGTGATTGAAGTCAAGCTGACACCGGAACGCGGCGGGGGATTCGATCGCCTAGCCGAGCGCATCTCCAAGTACAGTGAGGTCAACTCCTGCTACCTCATGTCAGGCAGCTACGACGTGCTCGTGATCATCGACGGCAACAGCCTGCACGAAGTCGCCTCGTTCGTGGCGAAAAAGCTGGCAACGATCCAGGGTGTCACCTCCACCGCCACGCATTTCCTGCTCAAGCGCTACAAGGAAAACGGCGTGATGATCGGCGGCGTGGAGGGGGTCGAGCGCCTGGCCGTCAGCCCGTGAGG
>CAJWEP010000042.1 GCA_913030945.1 uncultured Verrucomicrobiota bacterium | reverse complement strand
GCGGGCGTAAAGCCGCAGCGATTTCTGATCGTACTTTCGCGTCCAACCGCCGTGAATACGAAGCCCGACAGTTTGTCCGATTGCCCGGCGGTTGCCCTGCTCGAACCACTCAAAAAAAGCCGGTCTCTCCCACTCGCGATTCGCATTGTTATCGGTGTAAACGCCGTGGTCACGGTCAAAGAGATTCCTCGGTGCGGTGGAGAGCGACACGACCGGGAAGCGGGCCGGCTCGCCGATCAAAAAACTCGCCGTGACCACCGGCCCCGGTAGATAGCCGTCGCGAAAAGCGCGAGTTCGAACCACGCTCGGCTTGGCCAAGCGGAGCGGTCTGGTGTAGCGCTTGGCCTCCGGCCCAGGCACGGAGCCGTCGAGCGTGTAGCGCACTTCGCTGAGTGAATCTGGCGGCGCAATTTGCAGGTCGACCGGTCTGCCGTACACGCCGGACGGCTTGGCCAAACGGGGTACACCGGCCCAACCAGCGTGCGGCTTGGCCGCGTTGGCTTCGCCCGGGGTTGGCCGCGCAAACAGCGTCTGGCCGGGCGCATCTGACGGCACGCCGACTGTGGCGTCGGGTGGGCACGATGACAGCAACAACGTGCTGGCGTGTTGGCTTGTCGGCGCGGTGAGCGTGACTGTATCGTCGCCATCGCCGAGCTTGAAATTGGCATGTAGCGCCGCTGCAGGCAGCACCCATTTGGTTTTCAGCCACGCTTCGACGGAGTTGATCTCGGCATCGCTGAGTCTGCGGTTGTAAACCAGGACCTCGGCGATGTCACCGTGCCAGTTACGGTCCGGCACAAACCGGTCCGAGCCGATCAGGCTGGCCTTCAACCGGTCGGCCGCCACGCTTGTGACAAGGCAGAGCGATTTTGGCCAGCGCGTTGCCGTGGGGTTCACCGGTGAGCCGTTGATGCGTACGACCGTATTCTCCCCGACGAAGCCGCTGTGCGGGTGGTAATATAAAATCCGGTCGCCGCCACGCGTGAAGTCCGCCGTGTCGCCATCCCCGAGCACAGCGCGAAACGACTGCGTTGCGTGGGAATTCTCCCTTGCGACAACGAACACCGTGCGCACATCGCTCAGCAACTGGAACGACAGCCAGTCGTCCAGGCCGTCGAATCGCAGCACCGGAAGTCCGCTCGACGGATCGGTTGCCCGCATCGGCTGCTGGACGGTATCGGTTTGTGCGGCTGTGACGCCGGTGGCCGATTGCCAACGCGACACGCGGCCTTCCGCATCGATGGTGAGAGAGTCGCCGTCAGTCGCGTCGAGCCAAAGTCGAAGGCCCGGGATGATGTCAGGCCGCGCTCCGGCGGGCGCCGGCCGGCGGGCCGCGCTCCGATCCTTCCCCGACGCAAACACCAGCAGGTGTTCGCCCGGCGCCATCGCGATGTTTGGGAGACGCCACTTGAACGGCTCGGCCGGATCGTCGGACAGTCCAAAGCCGTCGAGGATGACCAGCGCATCGGCTCGATTGTGCAGCTCGATCCAGTCCGGGAAATCACCGTCCTCATCGGCGAGTGTCGTCCGGTTGTCGCTCATCACCTCGCTGATGAGTACGCCGGGGTGTTCGGCCAAGCCGCCGCCGCTCAACTGCGGCCCGTAAACGATATGCTCGAGCCAGCGACCGTCTGCGCTGGCTAACCCGATCTCCCCCTGCGCCGCAGGGAGCTTGAAACTCAACATGCTGCTGTCGAGGGTGAGCCCCATCGTCGCGCCGATGAAACTCAGCGGCGGGAACACGAACATCGTCGGTGCGCCGATCGGCTGGCTGGAGAGCCGCATACCCTGGAGAGCCACTGGCAGCGTGCCCGGGTTGAACAACTCCACCGAGTCGCGCTTGCCATCGAGCGGGTTGGCCACCCACTTGGCCAACCGCACGGCGTCCGCTTGGCCAAGCGCGAGCGCGATGTTCGGCGTGCCGAGTGTTGGCAGGGAAAGCGACCAGTCGCAGGCACGTCCGGCACGTCCGATTGAGTGTCCCTGCAACTGTGGCCCGAACACGACTGAGTCGAGCAACTCTCCGCCGCCGTCAAAAAGCCAAACGCCTTCGCCATCGGCGTCCAGCTTGAAACCCAGTTCGCTGCCCAGCACGAGGTGCATGTTGGCGGCGAGTTGCGATTCTGCGGGGAAAACAAACTTGCGCGGCTTGGTTCGATCATCGGTCAGGCTCATGCCGGCAAGGTCGATGGTCTTCGTACTGTCGTTGAACAACTCGACTGCGTCGAGTGCGCCAGCGTTTGGCCAGGCGAGCACCTCGTTGAGGATCAGGCGCGAGTAGTTTGGAACAACCGTCCACGACATCGAGTGTGTCGCTTGACCAAGCGGCTGCCACGCGCCCGCGCTGTTTTTGCCGATGACCTCGACGGCGATTTCGCCGGGCGGGAGCTTGGCCAGGCGGATTGGCTCCGCGATGGGGTGCTCGCCGCCAAGCGGCCCGTCGTTGACGCGGTAGCGATAGTGCGTGATGCCCGGCCCGGCGACGGTGAGTACGGCGTCCGTTTCTCGCGTCGGCGTGGGCGGTTCGCCGGAGATCGACGCACCACCCGGCACGCGCGCGCCCATGTCGAGCCGGTTCGGCCCGGTGCCAATCGCGGGCGAGCCGGGCTGCAGCCGAACGTTGAGTGGCGGATCGACGAGCATCGGATCAGCGGCAAGATTGCGTTCGCCGAACCAGTCGTGCGTGCTGCGGATGATCGAGTCGAACACGTGCAGCCACACCCAGTTTTGCTCGAGCCAAAGCGGCTTGAGATGAACCAAGTCCGCCTTGTTGCCGGAGAAAATGTTGCCGGCGAGTCGTGCGCCGTGCGGCATCTCGAGCTCGCGCAGCGGTTCGTCGAACGCAATTGCACCAAGCGTGCCGCCGTAAAACGTGTTATTCGCCGCCTCGAGTCGTCCGCCCTGCTTGAGCAAAATGTGGTGGTCGTTGTCGTAAAAAATGTTTCGCACCACCGTAATGTCTGACGCCTGCCCATCGTGTCGTCCCGTGGCGAGTGCGGCGGAGATGCTCGTGCTCAAATTACCCTTGTGAAAACCGTGAAACGTGTTGCCTTCGATGTGAGCGTCCATCCCGTCGAGGTCGAGCCCGTCGTCGCTGCCGCCGAGAAAATCGTTGCTGTATAGCTGCAAAATTGGCCCAGGCCGCTTGCCGCCGCTGACGTCCATGATGTCGTTGTAGCCGCTCGTCGTGCCGAAGCGGTTTCGCGCAAATACCAGCTCGCCGCGGGCGCGAATACCAATGCCACGCACGTGCTCGCTGTGGCTGAGGTCTGGAAACACGCAGTCGCGCACCGTGAGCGAAGCGTCCTGAAACCAGATCAGGTTCGTCCGCGTGCCGTGCCACTGTACGTGGTCGAGCGCGACCACCGAGTTCGTGACCGCCAGCGCGTACGAGCCGGTGTGATGAAAATCGACATGCGCGAGCCGGTTGTCATGTGCCGAGTTGCTGAAGCCAATGCCGCCCCACGCGCCGGTCGCCCCCGGTGCGCGGAGGAACTGGATGCGCCGATGCGCATCGCCCTTGGCAAACAGGCGTCCCTCGACGAGCAGGCGTCCTTCCGGGCCGAAACAAACCGTTGCGCCGGGATCGACCGTCAACGTGACGCCCTCCGGCACAACCAGCGGCTTGGCCACGAGCAGCGGCCGCGCCGCTGTCCAGCGGGCGGACTGCGTCAGCCTTTGGCCAAGCGGGCGGGCGGGCGCGTCGCCGTGCCAGACATCGGTGTGTTGCCGGGCGACCACGTTGCCGGAAGCGTCCAGCGCGCCCACGAGCAGCCGGTTCAACCCGGGCTGCAGCGCGACCTTGGCCTGCCACCGCGCCTCTGCCGCAGACCAGTCGGCGGCGTGGCCGTTGACCTCGACCGAGACCGTTGCGGTGGCCGGCGCTTGGCCGGACAAAGTCGCCATTGGGCTTTCGGAAAAAAAGAAGCCGTCGCGCTTGGCCAAGCCGGTTGTCACGGTTAGTTCGCGCGGGATTTGCGACAGCACAAACTCGCAGCGCTTGGCAGCGAACGATTTCAGCCGGTCGACCTCGGCGCGCGGCAGATAATCGTCGGCAAGCCGGTTGATTACCGGCTCAAGTTGCTCGGCCGCAAATACCGTCCGGGCCAGATCGTCCAGGTGAAACCAATACCGTGCGGCCACCGCCGGGCGGCTCATCAACCGGCCCAGCACCGGGTTGGCGGCGGCACGCCAAAGGGGGCTTTGCGTCCCGCCCTGCATGCCCAGCACGGCATCGAGGTCGTACGGGATGAGCGCGAATCGGCGGTCGGCCGTGCCGGCGTACAGCGCGTAGTCGCCGCGGTCGCCGGTGGCGAGGCTCGTCTCCTCGTTGCCCAGCAGGTCGTGCACGGCGAGGTGCCGCATCCATGCGTCGACATTCATCTGGTTGGCTGGCGGTGGCTCGTCCGCTTTACCAAGCGCGCGAAGGAATCCGATCAAGTCGGAGTAGTCGTTGTGCCATGCGTTGGTTTGCTTGGCGTAAAAATATTTTTCTGCGTACGGCGCGGGCTCATCGCTGAGAAATTTTAAATCTGCGTGGCCGCCGCCCTTGTACAGGTTGCCGCCGCCGTCATTCGGGAACTGCCAGCGAATGTACTCCGAGTTCAGCGGGTCCAGCTCGGCGTAGTGGCCGAACTGATTTGCGCCACCGAGCTGTTCGTTGTTCTCGAACAGACGCACCGCCCTGGCACGGGGAGCGGGCAAACCGGCGATCCGAAACAGCGCGCTGCCGAGTTCCTGCGCATGCGGGTGGAGGGCGTTGAGATTGATCGCCGTGCGGCCGCGCCACGGCCGGTCGTTGGGGAAGTTGATGCGTCGACTTTTGTACGTTGCCGCCCGTGACGTCGTGCCGCGCAGCCGCACGCCGACGTTGTAATGCACACGCGTTCGTCCGCCCTCGATGTTGATGAACGTGCCGCTCATCTGCGCGTCGCTGTTGTTGTGCCACGGGCGGCGGCCGATCTCGGTCAGCTCGTCACGCTCGCGCCTTGTCAAAATGAGACGATGCACCGGACGCCCCGGCGTGACGATTTGGTCGTCCACTTGATAGAGCAAAACCGGGCAGTCGGCCGGTGCGCTTGGCCAAGCGCGAACCGCGCCTTGGCCATCCGTTGCGTTGACGAAAAACTCGATGACTTGGCCGTCGGCCTGCGCCGGAAGCGTCGCTGCAAATTGCTCCGCATCTGATCGCGCCATCGGCAGTTCCTGATAATCGGCATCGCCGTCCAGCCGGTAAACAAGCTGGGCGCTGATCCTGTCCGACGACTCGTCGATGACGCTCGCGGTGACCGTCACCGGATCGGTGGATCGCGGCACGGCCGGTGAATGAATCACGTCGAGAATAAACGGTGGCATATTGGCGATTTTGGCGGAGTTGACCCGGCCCGGAGTGCCGCCCTTGGCCAAGCTGGCATGCCAGTTTTGCGCCTGGCTGTTGGACAAACCGGGCTGCATCAGCTCGAGCGAATGTCCGTCCCCGTCGTGCGCTGCATGCCAAATCCACCCACGATGGCCTCCGTGCAGCGGGCCGCGAATGCGCTGCGCCCAGTCACCCTCGGTGGCGTAGCGCACCTTGTCTGCCGTCGCGCCGGTCGCGTCGATGAGCCGAATGGCTTCGCCGTTGTTGGCGAGTTGGCCCTGCCAGTTGCCGGTGACATTTTCGATGCCGGGATGCAGTTCGGCGAACCGCGCCGCATTGGCTGCGACGACCAGCCCGCTGTCAGGCGGCAGGGTGATTTTGCTGAACACAAACCGAACGCCGGCGTCGAGTTGCCAGCCGTCGAGCGCGACCGGCTCGCCTTCGAAATTCCAGAGTTCGATGAATTCCTCATCCACCGATTCGTTGGCGGGGCGGTAGTGAATCTCGTTAATGAGCACCCGTGCCTGTGGGGTGGTTGCGACGAAAAACAGGAGCCAAAGCCAGCCGCACCGCAGCGATCGGTTCGACAGCGGCATGGTTATTTTTTGCGGCGGAGCGCCTTGCGCTTGGCCGCGAGCAATCGGCTTGTGGTGGAGTCCCCTTCAGCGGCTTGGCTTGGCTCCTCCGGCTTGGCCTCGGAAACAGTGCTTGGCTTGGTTGAACTTTCCGGTGGCATTTGCTCCGGCTGGAAGAGGTGTGGCTCGGGCGCACTTGGCTTGTCGCGCTGGAACGATTGCCGAGCCTCGTCGCGCCTGGCCAGGAGCGAGGCGAGCGACTCGTCGGTGTCGGTTTGTCGCTCCTTGCGCCGCCAGAAAAAGAGCAGCCGCCGGAGGTTTTCGGTGGCCTTTAGCCATTCCTCCCAGTCGAGCTGGATGCGGCGCACACCGACATCGATCGGGAACAGGATGACGGCAAACATGAGCAGCCATTCCCAACGATCGACCGGCTGAAAAGTTTTTTTTCGGTCACGCTCAAACGGGTTGTCGGCGGCGAAATCACGGCTGAGCAGCTTGCCGCCGCCGATCTCGGCCAGGCGTTCGAGCCGGGCGAGATTCGGGCGCGACTCGGCGAACTCCGGCGAGTGGTCGAGGTTCGCGCCGATGACCTGCGAGGAGCGCAACTCGTCGTTTTCCATCTCACGCAGGTGCACGAGGTAGGCACCGGTTTTGCGTGTGTCGAACGTCGCCTCGTAGCGGCCGGCGGCGGTCTGCTTGAGGGCGACGAGTTCGCGTTCGCCCTTCGGCCCGACGACGACGGCCTGCAGGTCGAGGAAGTTGCGGTAGTTGCCGCCGGCATCCATTGCCTCGACACTGATGATGCCGTTTCCCTGCTCGATAGAGACTTGCGCATCGAGGTCGCCGATCTCGACGCGGCGCAGGCTCCAGTTGGCCAGTTGCGACCAAAACGTCCGGTAGCGCGCCCAGCCGACCCATTGGCTGCCCCACTTGGCGCGGGCGTCGGAGGTGAACGCCACCGCGCGGCCGAGGCCGTACTGCCAATGAGCCAGGAGCGGATCACCCTGCGCAGTGAGCAGCGGCGTCTCGGCGCGGGGCTTTTCGCTCGTGACCACATAGCCGAGGAGTTGCGGATAGCCTCCCACCTCGAAGCCGGTGAGTGCCTCGCTCGCGGCGGCCTGTTGCGGCGTGAACGGCTCCTCATAAATGGCGGTCTTCAAAATAACGGCAGTTTCCTTCAGGAAAATCTGCGGTAACTGCGCCGGGTTGGTGATGTTGTAAAACCGGCCGCCACCCTTCTCGGCGATCTCGATCATCGTGTCCGGCCCGGCGTGCCCGGCGATGAGTACCGTGCTCACGGTGATCTTCTCGTCGCGAAAGCTCGCCATCAGCTCGTCGCTTGGTCCGCCGGGATCGCCATCGCTGAACAGGATCATGTGCTTGATGCTGGCGGTCGATTTCTTGAGTCCCTGGAATCCCATCGTCATCACGTTTTGGAACGACGGCAGATCGCCCTGGTTCATCCCCATGAGTTGCTGCCCCAACTCCTGCTTGTCGCCGACTTTTGTTAGCGGGAAAAGCCAGCGATCCTCTCCGTCCCACAGCACGACGCCCAACTCGTCGTTTGGCCCCATCGCGTCGAGCACGCCGACGGCGCACTGGCGGGCGATCTGGTTGCCGTTGTTGAACTCCATCCCATGCATCACCAACACCAGCGCACCCGGCGGCAGGACTTTTTTGCTGTTCAACTCCATGCTCACCGGCAGCGTGCTCTCGAGCGGCGTGTTGCGGTAGCCGCCCGCCGCGAACGCCTGGTCGCCGCCGACGCAGACCAGCCCCACCCCAAAGTCGCGCACAGCGCTCTCAAGCAGCAGCATCGCGTCGCGGCCCAGGTCCCCAGCGTTGACGTTGCACAGGAAAATCGAGTCGAAAGCCTGCAGGCCGGCGAGCGAGCCGGGCAGAGCAGAGAGGCCGCCCTGTTCCACCTCGAGCTTGGAGCCGCGCAGGGCGTTGGCCAATGGCGCGTCGCGCAGGGGGTCGGATGATACAATCAACACACGCGGTTCGCCGCGTACATTGGCGAAGCCGGAGGCGCGGTTGTTTTGCGGGATGCGGTCGCCCCCGGCCTCGACCTGCACCTCGTACGAGTAAAAACCCGCTTGGCCAAGCGACTGTGGGAAGCTGAACAGGTTCTTGCCCTTGGCCAGGCTCACCGCCTGTTCACCGAGCAACTGGTCGTTGCGGAAGAGTCTCACCCTGGCCGGTTGCTCGCGGTCGGACAGCGCAAAGATCCTGGCGTCGAACGGTTGGCCCTTCTTCACCGTGCCGGGCACGGCCAGGCGCTGCACCGACACGTCGCCGCCGCCCTGCGTGACCAGCGGCACGACGTCTACCGACACGTCAAGCGGCTTGGCCGCCATCACCGCCTGAACGGCGTCGCCGATGTTCTCGTTGCCGTCAGAGAAGAGCACGAGCCGCTTTTGGCCGGTCTCCGGGAAGGCCGCCGTGCCAAGCCGAATCGCCCCGGCGATGTCGGTCCGGTCGGCGCCGACGACAGTCTGGATGATGTTGGTCTGCAAGGCCGCCTTATTGAGGGTCGTCTCGATGCCGGCATCCGCGCCGAACACCATCAGGCCGGCCATGTCGTCCTGCTGCTTCTCGGCTGCCGTCAGCAGCTCATGCGCGACCTGCTGCTCCTGAGCGGGAACACTCTGCGAGCGGTCCATCAGGAAATAGACGTTCATCCCCTCCTGCGGCTTGTTCTGTTGCAGTCCGGCTAGGGCCAGCACCACAGCGCTCACGACCAGCATGCGCAGGCCGTATGCGAGCCAGCGGCGCCACGCCTGAATTTGCACGTCGGTCTTCCACGCGAGCCAAGTCACCCAGCCCAGCGCCACCGGCAACGCCAGCAGCCAAAGGGGATGGGTGAATTGAAAGTTCATTTAGTTGTGGGAGCTTGAAAGTTGTAACTCCGACGCCGGTTCACGGCGGATTAGTTTTTGCATGCGATGATTCTGTGAATCGGCCACGTACAGATTGCCGCGCGAGTCGAGCGCGAGGCTCCACGGGTTGTTGAACCGGCCCGGCGCACTGCCCGCGCCGCCGATGACCTCGAGCACCTGATCGTCCGCGTCAAGCACCGTCACGCGGCTATTGCCAAACTCGCAGACGTACTGCCGCCCCTGCTCGTCCACCCGCACGTCGTACGGGTAGCTGAACTCGCCGCGCCCGGCGCCGGGGCCGCCGTGCTCGCGCAAGAACGCCCCACCCCCGTCAAACACCTGCACGCGGTGGTTGCACGAGTCGGCGACGTACAGGTTGCCATCGTCGTCGAGCGAGAGCCCCTCGGCGCGGTTGAACTCGCGCGGCCCGTGGCCTGCGCCACGAATCTCGACCTGCACCGACTCGCGGGCCAAGTCGAACTTTTGCAGTCGCTCGACGATCTGAAACTCACTGACGAACGCCGAGCCGTCCGGCGCGATCGCGACTGCGCGAGGGAACGACAACTCGCCCCGTTCCTGGCCATGCGCGCCCCACTGCGACACCAGCCGGCCCTCCGGCGTGAAGTGGTTGATCCGCGAGTAATGCGGCTCGACGACGACGATGTTTCCTTCGTGATCGAGCGCCATGCCCTTCGGCCGGCCGCGCTCGATCTCCGGCATCTGCCATTGCAGCAGATAGTTGCCTTTCGAGTCGAATTTCTGTACGCGGCCGGTCATATCGCACACGTAAACATTGTCGTCCCGGTCGACAGCCACTGAGCGCGGCTTGACGAACAGGCCCGGCGCGTTGCCGCGACTGCCTATCACGCGCACCTCGGAAAAAATGGCGCTCTGAAACTCGCGGTCGCCTGGCCCGTCGCCACAGCTGGCGAGCAGTACGCCGCCGCCCAGCGTGATCGCTTGGCCAAGTTGTGAGCGGGTTGTGCGGCAGCGGTTCATCTGGCGGCAATCCTCGCCGACTGCGGAGCTTTTGCAAGTTTGGCCCGGCCTGTATGATATCCCCCAGCGACCTGCCAGAGCGTAACTTTAAGTTTCGGCCCATCGTATTGTGATTTGAGAGTCATTTATAATAAGATACACGATGAAAAATGAAATCATTACAAGCGTCGCGGCCGCGGCAGTCATGGCTTGGAGTCTTGGCGGAGTTCAGGCTCAGGAATCGGAAAAAACGGGCAAGGCGGAAGCGGCCAAGGAGGCCCGTGAACGGGATTCCTCCAGCAAAGATCGGCGCGCTCGCATCATGAGGGCGTTTGATAGGAACAAGGATGGCGATCTCGACGAGGAGGAGCGCGGAGCGTTGCGCAGGTATATCGAGTCGCGTTCTTCCAGATCAGGGGGAGAAAAAAATCGGGACGACAAAATTGAGGTTCCAAAGGATTATGACCCAAAAAAGAAGTATCCCTTTATCCTTAGCCTTCATGGGTATGGATCAAGCTCCAGGGGTCAATTGAGATTTTTCCCGTTGGAGGACCTTGCTGAAAAGCATGACTTTATCTACTGCGCCCCCGATGCCGTAGACCGGAGTTGGAATGCCACAGAAGCCTGTTGCGACTGGCGGGGCAAGGTTGATGACTCGAAGTATCTGCGGGGCTTGATCGAATCGGCAGTGAAGAAATACAGCATAGACAGGAGCAGAATTTATGTGACCGGTTTGTCCAATGGCGGGTTCATGAGTTATCGTATGGCCCACGATCACTCTGACTTGATCGCGGCGATTGTGCCCTTTGCGGGGGTGGGCTATAAAACTTGGCCGAGCAAACCGAAAAAACCAGTCAGCGTGCTGCATATCCACGGCACCAAGGACAGCACGATCAAATGGAACGGAGGCACAACCCGAAGCTCGAGCACCTCCTATCCGGGCGCGGAGGAAAATTTCAATAATTGGAAACAGTTCAACCAATGCGGCCGTGAAGTGGATGCAAAGGATGACAAAATTGATTTGACCAGGAAAGTGCCTGGAAATGAAACCACAGTGACTCGCTTTCAAAACAAGGATGGCAGCGTCACGACGGAACTATGGGAAGTTGTCGATGGTTCGCATGTCACCCGACCCTCGGGCGAGGCACGGGAACTTATTATTCAGTGGCTGTTGAACAAGAAGAAGCCATAATTCCTGGATTCATTTACTCATGCAGACTCCAAGTTTATGCTGTTATCTAATACAATCCGAACCATCGCTGTGGCTACGACCTTTCTGGGTTGGTCGGTATTTCCCGCCCGCGCCGAGGACGCCAAGGTCACTCATCATTACGCCGACAATGACGGTGTGAAGATTCACTACGCCACGGCCGGTGATGACGGGCCGCTGGTCGTGATGGTCCACGGCTTTCCCGATTTTTGGTATTCGTGGAATGAACAAATCAAGGCGCTACAATCGACCCACCGTGTGGCAGCGATGGATCTGCGGGGCTACAACCGCAGCGACAAGCCCAAGGGCCTCGACAATTACGCCATTCCGAAGTTGGTTTCCGATGTTGCCGCCGTGATCCGTGACTTTGGCGAAGAAAAGGCGGTGATCGTTGGGCACGACTGGGGCGGCATGGTGGCGTGGCAGTTTGCCATGAGCAAACCGGAGATGACCGACCGCTTGGCCGTGCTGAACCTGCCGCACCCGAAAGGCCTGAACCGCGAACTGGTCAACAACCCTGACCAGCAGCGCAACAGCCAGTACGCCCGGAACTTTCAGAAACCGGACGCCCACAAAAAACTGAGCGCCGAGCGCTTGGCCGGCTGGGTCGAGGGCGAGGCCAAGCGGGCTAAATATATCGAGGCGATGAAGAGTTCCGATTTCGAGGCGATGTTGAGCTACTACAAACGCAACTACCCGCGTCCGCCGTACGAAGAGGACACGTCGGAGCCGGTGCGCTTGAAAATGCCGGTGCTGCTGATCCACGGCCTTGACGACAAGGCGCTGTTGCACAGCGCGCTCAACCGCACGTGGGAGTGGCTCGACGGCGATCTGACGCTGGTGACGATCCCGGGCGCGGGCCACTTCGTGCATCACGACAAGCCCAGCCTCGTCAGCCGCACGCTGAAGATGTGGCTGCTGCGCGACCGCTGATCACGGCTCGCGAACCTCAATGCGGTAGTAGCGAGTCGGCCGCGGGCCGGGCAGAAACTCGGGGAGCCTGACGAGGCCGGAGGTCGGTCTCGGGTCGAGCCGGCCGACGGTGTTCCACATGCCCTTGGCCAAGTTGTCGCGGGCCTGCAGCCGGTAGGCGATTCCGGCGTGTGCTATGAACTCGATGAGGACGGTGTTGCCGGTGACGGTAATCGATTCCAGGGCAGGGTGGCTCGCGGCGTCCGCCGGGTCGGTGCCTGCGAAATATTCCGCGAGGTTCGTCAGGCCGTCGCCATCGGGATCGAGCAGGGTGGCATCGGGAGGCAGGCCGTGGGCGCTCTCCCAGTCGTCTGGCAGGCCGTTGAGATTTGTGTCGAGCCGGTTGGGGGCGCCGGGGGTGTCGATGCCCGGGAAACGGGCGATCGTGCCGGCCCCGTCGGGGAAGCGTCCCTCGGAGACCGCCTCGGATTGGGGGGCGAATGTCACCTCGTCGATCAGCCGGCCATCCGCGTCACGCAGGGCGATGCCTTCGCCGCTGGCGCGAAGCTTGAATGAGACATGATCGGCGCCGCGCCTGGCCTGCGCGTCGGCGACGATTTTTTGGAACGCAAAAAAGCCGCCGCCAATGAAACAGTGGGCGGGCAGTCGGTGGAGCGTCGGGTTGGCAGGGTTGTCGGAGAGGAAGAATCCTCCGAGGGCCACTGGCTGGCCGGTTGGGTTGTGCAGTTCGAACCAGTCATCGCCCTTCCCCGGATCGGCCATCCATTCGTTGATGCGGAGCCGGGCCGGGTCACCGGTGGAGAGCGGCTTGTTGGCGGCTCCCGGGGTCGGCTCGCTTGGCCACCACACCGCGCTGGCCAGGGGGTTGCGGCCAAGCGACAGGTCCGGGGACTGGAAGCCGAACTCAATGCCGTCGAGCAGTGCCCCGCCGCGCCTTCGCGCGTCGTGCAGGTACAGCGCGTCGCCGGAGGTCTTGAGGCCAAAGCCGGTGTTGGTGGCGGAGGACGGTTTGTCGGGATTGCACTCTAGCATCGCGTAGCCTCCGGCGGCGATGACGCTGTCGTTGGGGAAGACAAAGCGATGGGGGGAGTCAGGGGAGTCGCTCAGCCCCATGCCGGACAGGTTCACGGGGTCGGCGTGCGGGTTGTGGAGTTCCACCCAGTCGGGATAGCCGCCGCCGCCGCCTGCGAAGGATCGGTTGTCGGCCAGTAGTTCGTTGATCACGAGTCCCGACGTCCCGCCGGTCGGCGCGGTTTTCGCCTCGAGCCGCAGGCCGAACACGATGTCGCTGCTGTTTCCGCTGACCTGGTGCACCTCGGCGGCGAGCGTGTTTTCACCCGGTTGGAGCAAAGCGGGGTCGATCGTGAATGGGCCCTCGAGCGCGGCATCGATGATGTTCCTGTCGGCGAGCATTTCGTGGTGCGGCGCGACGTCCGGAGGCATACCGAGCCGCAACGCCTCCCTGCCGTTGAGGTAGAGAATCGCGCCGTCATCGACAATCGCCCAAAGCTGCACCCGGGTCGGCGGGGCGTCCCCGCTCCAGTCGAAACGGGTGCGGAAATAAAACGTCCTTGGGCCAAGCGCGAGCGGTGTGTTCAGAGGGGCCGGCATCGGGCTGGACTCCTTGGCCAGGAGAGCCTTGCCGCTTGGCCAAACGGCATCGTCGAAGCCCGGCTCGGGCCAGTCCGATGGCGGCGCGGTGGCTTCCTGATGGTAGCGCCATTGGCCGGTCATCTCGACGAGAGTCACCTCGGTTGGTGCCGGGTTGATGACCGGCTTGGCGGGGTTGAGCGAGCCGGGGCTGGCGAGCGGCAACGCCTTGATGTCGTCGGCGCCGTCGGGCACACGCCCCATCGACACGTCCGGTGATTGCGGGGCGTACCAGACCTGGTCGATCATCGTTCCGTCCGCGTCGAACAATGCGATCAGGCCCTGGTCGGATGACAGTTGAAAGCCGAGTTGCTGCGACCCGCCGCCGGCCCGGAAGGCGATGGCCTCCCCGGCGCCGATGAAGGAAAGGGCGGGGAACAGCCGGTGACTTGTCCGCCGCAGGGGTCGGTCTGTGAGGGACAAATCCCGCAACGCCACCGGCAGCGGCGAGGCGTTGAACAACTCCACGAAATCGTCGTTGCCGGGGCCGGAGCCCTTGGCCAGCCACTCATTGATCCTGAGCGCCGAGGTGGCTCCGACCGGGGCGGGGCGGTTGGGTTGTCCCGGCGAGGGAATCGCCACCCCCCAGCCGCCCGGCAGTCGGGCGATGGAGTGGTCTGAGATTTGCGGGCCGAACACCACCACGTCCAGCAGCCGGCCTCCCCGTGCGGGCAGATCGAACAGCGCGACCGATTCGCCGCCGTCGGCAAGCGAAAAACCCAGGCTCCAGCCGACCGCCTCCCGGTTCTCCGCGGCAACGACCAGCCGGCCGCCGACCCCGAGTTCCGCATCATCAGGGAACACGAACTTCGCCGGCGCGTCCGGGTCATCCGTGAGGCTCATGCCGGAGAGGTTCACGCTGAAGCGGCTCCGATTTCGGATCTCGACCCAGTCGCCGTCCACCGCCATGACTTCGCTGATCAGCAGAGGCGATGCCTCGTCGGAGACGGTCCACGTCATTGTGTGCGGAGACGGCATCCACTCCCCGGCGGCGTCCCGTCCAATAACGTCAAGCGTGTGTCGGCCCTCCGCCGCGATGGAGAGAATGAGCGGCTCGGTGATCGGTCTCAGCTCGCCAAATTCCCCGTCGTTCAGCCGGAACCGGTAATGCGACAGGCCCGGCCCCCAGATGGTGAACACCGCCTTTCGGTTGGGCGTGGGCGAGACCGGCTCGCCGTCGAGCAGGAGCCGTCCGCCACCGGGGCCGATGACGCCGCCGAACAGCCCCATCCCGATGGCGGCGGTGGGAATGGCCTTGATGTTTCCTTCGCCCGGCCGGAACGGTGTTTGGGCGAACAGGCTGTGCGTGACGTCGCCGGCCGCGTCGGGCAGGAACAGCGCTGCGCAACGGTCGAACAGGTTGTCCGTCCACTCGTTTTTCCCGGCATCGGGAAAGCCGATGAACTCAGCAACGCGGACGGCGCAGTCGGAGAAACGGTTGTTGTGTGCCGCCAGCGACACGCGGCCCGCGAGACGCAGCGCGACGTCCGCTTGGCCAAGCCGGTTGCGGGCCAGTACCGCGCTTGGCCAAGTGCCGTCCGGTGTGCCACTGATGAAAACCGCCGGCGTCTGCTTGGCCGGTGATTCCGGGTGCCGGAAATTCTGAAACTGGTTTTCCCATAGGAAACTGTTGCAGCCGGACAGGTTGACCGCCTCCCGGGTGCCTCCTGAAAACCGGTTGCCGCGAAGCTCCAGCCAAGCGCCGAGTTGGCCTTGGCCGTCGAACACAAAAACCGGGGCGGGGCGATCGGTCGCGGCGAAGTCGTTGCCGCGAAAGACGACAGAACCCACACCGGCGAAACCGCGTCCGGTTACGACCGGCAGTGCGACCCCGGCGTCCGTCGCCACTGTCTTGAACGAACAATCGCTGGCCACCAGCGCGGAGCCGGAAAACTGGATCGCCGTGCCAAGCAAATCGCGGAAGGCGACGTCGGACAGCTCGAGCCGCGAGCTGTCGGCCTGCACCGAGGGCGTGTCGGCCGCGACGGAGGAAATATTTACGTGAGCCAGCCTGTTGGGTTGGGCGGAATCGATCCATCGAATCCCATGCCAGCGATGGTCTGTGCCGGGAGGCGTGGTCAGCGTGGCCCGCCGATCCGGTTCGCCACTGATCGTCAGGCGTCCCCGAATCTCGAGTTGGGCGTCCTCACCAAAATAGACCATGGCACCAGCCTCGATTGAGAGCATGGCCTGCCCTTGAACAACCGTTTTGCCGGGGAAAAACCACGGGCCACCGGCGGCGGACAGTACCGTGTCGGTCGTGATGTTCGCGTTGAGCGGCTGGTGCGCGCCGGTCTCGTGCCAGACCGTGAACTCGAGGCGATCCAATTCGACGTGGCTCGCATCGAAGGCTCTTACGGAGAGGTGATTCAACCCGGGCTGCAAACCAAATGCATCGGCTTTCCAAGTTGCCTCCCAAGCTGACCAGTTCGCCGGGATGCCGTTCACCGTGACCGAGTGGGTGTTGATGGCGTTCGCCCGGCCCTCGAGAGCGACGAGGGCGGTTTCCGAGATACGATGCCCTCGCTTGACCGGCAGATTGGTCGAAAGCGTTAGTGCTTGTTGGATTTCTGACAAGATGAACTCGCGCCGGGTGGCAACGAAACTTTTCAACCGCTCGATTTCCGATTCATCCACCCTGCCTCCCATCACTTGTTCGACAAAGGCCGCGAACCGGTCTCCCGAAAAGACGGTCTCCGCCTGTCTCTGCAGCTCGGCGAAATAGCGCGGCACGAACGCCGGGTGCTTCAGCAAACGGGCCACCTGATCCGGCTGGGTCAGGTGGCCGCTGGCGTTTGTCGGCTCGGCGGCCTGGAATAGCCCGGCCGTGGGGCTGCCAGGGGTGTCTCCCCGGCCGAGTATGGTGTCGAGGTCGTACGGAACCAGGACGTGCCGGTTTCCGGTTAAGTCCCTGAAATGGATGAAGTCGTCGCCGATTCCGTTGCTCAGACCGGTTTCGCGGTTGTCGAAGAACGTGTTGATGGCAAAGAAGCGCAGCCAGTTGTCCACATCAAGCGACTCCTCGACGAATGCGGCAAACGCCTCGTCCGGGGTTTCCGTCAGGAGTTGGCAAAGCTCGATCAAGTCCCGCCAGTCATCCTCGGCGGCGTTGGTCTCCTTGAAATAAACCTGCCGGTACGGCTCGGGCTCCTCCCCCAAGTAGGCGAAATCAGCCTCCATGCTTCCGGTCCGGATGGTGCGGTAAATGTTCACCGGGCCCAGGTTGTGGTAATCCCCAAAATCTCCATCCACCACGTCGTTGTGTGCGTATGCGCCGTACATGGGATGTCCGGCCACGGCGGTGTCAGCGCCGTTCAGTCGGACGTGAACCAGGCGTGAGCGTGAGACCAGAAGTCCTGCTTGCTGGCAAAGCGCGCTGCCAAGAAGTTGGATATGCGGATGTTGCGCGTTGAGATTGATTTTCTCCACGCCGTGCCAGGGGGTGTCACTAGGAAAGTCCACCCTGAAATTGTTTGGTGTTTTCCAGCGGCTCCCGTTGCCGCGGTTTCGGATGTCGGCAAGATAGCGGATTTCCTCCCTACCGCTCATCCGGGAGACGAAGGCGGCATTCATCCGCGCGTTGCTGAAGCGGCCGGTCGAGTTCCGCACCATCTTGAGGAAGTAGTCCCGCTCCGCCGGTGTCATGATGATTCGGTAAAAAGGGAGGGAGTCGTCTGTCACCGAGTCGTCCACCTGATAAAGTAGATTGGCGCGGGGCTTATCATCCGGGACGGTAACCGCTGGGTAAATTCTAGAGTGGTCCTGCGCGTCCCGGGCACGAATATAAAACTCAACCACCGTGCCATCCGGAAAAGCCGGGATGGACAGGCCAAACAAACCGTCTCCGGCCAGTCCGTCCCCGTGCGCGCCGTCATCATGCAGGGGTGCCGTCAGGTAATCCTCCGCAGAGTCTGGTCGATAAACCAGATCGGCAGTCAAACCGGTTTTTTGTTCATCGACCAGCCTCGTGGTGATCTGTACCCGACTCGTGGAGCGCGGCACGATCGGCCAGTGACGAACCTCAAGAATCATCGGCGCAGCATCCGCGTTCAACACCGAATTGGCCGTCCCAGGCGTGCCTTCCTCCACGGTGCCGGCTGCCCAGTTTTG
>CAJWEP010000041.1 GCA_913030945.1 uncultured Verrucomicrobiota bacterium | reverse complement strand
TCAGCAAACTCGAATGGATCGACGGCGTGTACGACTTTGGCCTGATGATGGGGCTAATCCCGCTGGTTGCCTGCGTTCGCGGGCGCTGGTGGCCTTACCTGCAACTGCTGCCCATCACCCTGCTGCCGATCGCCGGAAAGACACTGCGCGCGCTGGCCGACCCGATCAACCCCAGCGTGAGTTGGTTGGTCTATCTTATCCTGCCGATACTGCTAGCCGTGACCCTCGCAGCCTGGTTTGCGCAAAAGGCAAAACCGGCCGGCGAACACCCGGCATTCATTCGGAATGCTCTCCTGTTTTGCACGTGGGTTTACTTCGGACTGAACTACGCCTTCTTTGGGTTCCCATTGCTGTGGGAAGACTGGGGCGGGCGCACACCCAACGCAGTCCTTTTTTTCATCGCCGCCATGGGCCTGACATTGACCGCCCTTTTCTTCAACCCGCTTCGGCGGCGATGGCAATGGCAGGCTTGGCAAAAGGACTGGGATTGACCCCACTTGCCCAAGCGCACACCATCCCCCCCCGCATGAGAATCTGCCGTTTCCTGTCCGCAGACGATCAGGTCCGCATCGGCTTGGCCAAGGGCGACGACGCCCTGCTCGACTTGTCGCCGGCCGGTATCGAGTCGATCACCGCGCTGCTTGAGGGCGGCGACGCGGCCCAGCGCCTGGCTAACTTGGGCGAATTGCCCGAAACGCCGCTCGCCGACGTGACGCTGCTCAACCCGATCGAGGTGCAGGAAGTCTGGGCCGCAGGCGTCACGTACCTTCGCAGCAAGGATGCCCGGATGGAGGAGTCCGACTTCAGTGCCACCGCCTACGACCGCGTGTACGACGCGGCGCGGCCGGAGCTGTTCTTCAAGTCGCTCCCCGAGAAGGTGGTTGCCAGCGGCGAACCGGTGGGCATCCGCACCGATGCCAAATGGAGCGTGCCGGAGCCGGAACTGGTTCTGCTGATAAACTCACGCGGCGACATCGCCGGCTACGCGGTCGGCAACGACATGAGTTCGCGCGACATCGAGGGCGAAAATCTGCTCTACCTGCCGCAGGCCAAGGTGTACCACCGCTCCTGCGCCGTTGGATCGTGGGTGCGCGTCGGCGCCACCGAGGCGGAGGCACGCGAGTGGGAGATCAGCATACAGATCAGGCGCAACGGCAAGACCGTCTTCGAGGGGTCTGTCGGCGTGAACCAGATCAAGCGCGGCTTCGATGAGTTGCGGGACTTCATGTTTCAGTCGCAGGTGTTCCCGTTCGGCTGCGCGCTGCTCACCGGCACCGGCCTCGTGCCGGACGATGACTTCACGCTCGAGGAAGAGGACACCATCCGTATCGAAATCTCCGGTATCGGCAGCCTTCACAACCCGGTCGTGCGGGTTTGAGATCTACCCGCAGCGGCCGCAGTTGCCCGGATTACCAGAGCAACTCGGTGGCACAGGATCGGGCTCACTGCCCGCAGCGGAAAATGTCGACAGTTCCTTTTTCATCCGGCGCGAGCCACAGTGCGGACATTCCGGCAACCTAGATTCGCTGCTGGAACGAACCAAGTGCTCACTGGTTTTCCGGCATTTGACGCAGGTATATTCGTAAAGTGGCATCGGTAGTGGAGATTAGACTTCCGGAGTGTAGTTGGCATCAACCACCTCAAAAATATATCCGTTGGGATCGCGGGAAAAGAACCGCTCGATTGACGTATCGCGGATAGGCTCGATTAGTTCAGCGCCTCCCTCGACCAGGCGCTCCTTCAACTCAGCAAAGCCGTCCGCCGGGTAATCCACCGCGAAGTGACGGCCGTACTCCCGCTCAAAATCCGACGAGGCGAAATCCGGCACGTGAAGCAGACGCAGTTCCTGACCCGGTGCAATGCGAAGCCAGGCCGCCTCGATCTCTATGTTGTCCGGGCGTTCGATCGGCTCCCAACCTAGTGTCTCAGCGAAAAATTCGCGACTTCTGACTACATCGCGCGTTGCTAATGTGTAGTGCGCAAAGCTCATGGTATTCAGGATACGGGATAATCCTCAATCTCCGCTATAACACAAATCTGCACGGCAGCGTTGAGCGGCATCTCGTCAACGCCAATCGCGAGGCGAGCGTGACGGCCGCGCTCGCCAAAGACGGTGTTGAAGAGTTCCGACGCGCCGTTGAGCACCTGCGGGTGGCCGCGAAAACCGGGCGCGGTGTGCACGTAACCGTCCACCTTCACGATGCGTTTCACGCGATCAAGGTCACCGGCGGCCGCCTTGATCTGGGCAATGGCATTGATGGCGCACTGCCGCGCCGCCTGGTAGCCCTGATCCTCGGTGATCTCCTCACCGCACCGACCGGAGTACGCCATCTCGCCATCCCGCCATGGCAGTTGGCCGGAGGTAAAGACAAGATTGCTGATGCGCATCCACGGCTCATACGCCGCCACGGCCGGCGGCGGCGGCGGCAGTTCGATGCCCAATTCAGTTAGTTTTGCTTCAATGCTCATGAGAAAAAACTCGGGAAGGCAGCCCGGGTCGCGGTGATGCCCCGGTTGATATAATCCAGATCACCGGCGATGCTGAACAACTGGCATCCCAACTCGCGGCACTTGAGAGCAAATTCCTCAGACTTGGAAAGCACGCCCCACGGCTTGCCATTGGCCTTGGCCGCAGAAGCGATTCGCTCGATGGCTCCCAGCACATGCGGATCCATCGGGTTGCCCGGCTTGCCGAGGTTGTTGGAAAGATCGCTTGGACCGACGAACAAACAATCAACGCCATCGACTGCAGTAATCCCCTCGACGCACTCCACCGCCTCGGCAGTCTCGATCTGGATCAACGTCCAGCGGTCGCGGTTGCAGTCCGCGACGTGCTCCGGTGCCGGCTTGGCGCCAAACTCCGCCTCATGGTTGCCCAGAAACATGCCGCGTTCACCGACCGGATGATACTTCATCCAGCGCACCGCCTGCTCAACCTCAGCGACGCTGCGAACCTGCGCCATCATGATGCCGCTTGCCCCGCCCTCCATCGGGCGCATCACGGTGGCATAGTCGGTCGGCGCCACCCGCGCGAAGGCATCCAGCCCGGCGGCGCGGCATGCCAACAGCAGCACCTCCAAATCCTGGTTGGGCAGCCCGGAGTGTTCCTGGTCGATCCAAACCCCGTCGAGATCACCGAACTTTCCAGCGACTTCGATGAGCTTCGGACTCGGAAAGGCGCTGATGGCCATCACGCGAACCTCCTGTCCCTCGGCCATTTTCTGCTTGAGCGTCTTGATGGGCATCGGCGTAGGGAAGATAGAAGCCGCGCCCGCGGAACACAAGCCGCCCGCTTGGCCAAGCGCCGGATTGCGGTTAGCCTCACGGTGTGAGCGCGATCACTCAACGAACCTTTCTCAAGCGCACCAGTCAGGGGCTGGCCGGCTTGGCCGTCGCACCGACCGCCTTGGCCAAGCCGCTTGGCCAAACGGAACGTAGTACCAAACCGGTGGCGACCTTTTCGATCGTGGGCTTCGACCCGCGGACCGGCGACCTCGGCGTAGCGGTGCAGAGCAAATTTTTAGCCGTGGGCAGCGTCGTGCCATGGGCCCGGGCCGGCGTCGGCGCCATTGCCACCCAATCGTACGCCAACGTAACCTACGGACCAGAGGGACTTGAGCGCTTGGCCAAAGGCAAGACGGCCAGGGAGACGGTCAAGGCGCTCACCTCGGCCGACAAAGATCGCCGTTTGCGGCAACTCGGCATCGTTGATACCAGGGGCAACAGCGCATCGTTTACTGGAAGCGACTGCCACGACTGGGCCGGCCACATCGAGAAACCCAATTTCTGCGCGCAGGGCAACATTCTCACCGGCAAGGAAGTCGTGAACGCCATGGCCGCCAGCTTTGAGCAGTCACAGAAGAAGGCCAAGGGCGGGCTGTGCGACTGGCTGGCCGACGCGTTGACGGCAGGGCAGGACGCCGGTGGCGACTCACGCGGCCGACAATCCGCCGCCCTGCTTGTGGTGCGAAAAAAGGGTGGCTACGGTGGAGGCAACGACCGGTTCGTCGATTTGCGGGTGGACGATCACAAGACACCGATCATCGAGTTGCACCGCCTACTGGCCCTGCACAAAAAGATCCACAAACGCGCCCACGAAAATCCACCGAAAGGGTGAAAGGCGGAGATGGCGGTTCTTAACCGTCCGTTGTGAAACAACCCGAGTGAGCCGGGAACAGCGCGCCCTGTCGACTACTTCTTGGCGCTGGTTACCTGGGCGGTGCGACGCCTGGCCATCACGCGCTTGATGATCTCGTCAGCGGCGACGCCGCAAAGGATCACCATGCCAATGATGGCGTACTCAAGGTGGGTGGAGATGCCGAGCAGGTTGATGGAGTTTCGCAGCAGGCGAATGACCGCCGCGGCGATGATCACGCCGAGGATGGTTCCCTGCCCTCCACGCAAGCTGCACCCCCCCAACACGGCAGCCGCTATGGCATAAAGTTCGTAAAACTCACCGGTCTGTGCCGGTTGCACGGAGTCCAATTCGTAGGCGAAGAGCAACCCTGACAACCCAGCTAAAAAGGAGCAGATCACGTAGGCGGTGATCTTCAGTCGGTCGGTCCCAATGCCGCTGTACCGGGCGCCTTCCTCGTTGTTGCCGAGGGCTAGCAGGTATCGCCCCCAGATGGTCCGGTTGAGAAAAATCCCGGCCAAAATAGCCACGACCACGAGGAAGAAAAAAGGCGCGGGCAAACCGAATGAGCCAATGGCCATCTTGCCGCTGAAAAATGAGTTGAGCGTCTCGGTGTCGCCGTAGCCCATGCTCTGGTTGTCGGTGGTCCAGCGGGAAATACCCCGATAAAACAGCAGCCCGCAAAGCGTCACCACGAAGGGTTGCAGTTTCATCTTGGTGACCAACAGGCCGTGAACCAGGCCGATGCCGACCGAAAGCGCGATCAACACAAGCACGGCCACAGTCGGGTTCCACTCGCTCCTGACCATGAGCGCCATGAGCGAGGCCACGAGGCCGATCACCGACCCGATGGACAGATCGATCCCGCCGGTGATGATCACGAACGCCACGCCGATGCCCATGATGGCGTAAAGGCTGGACCACTTGACCAGATTCTGGAGGTTGTAGGCACTCAGGAAGTTTTCATTGCTCACCGCCGTGAAGCCGAAGATGAAAATGAACAGACCCAAAATCCCGAGAATGTTTTTTTTCATGATGATCGGGTCAGGCGGCTGCCTTGTTTCCGGTGGCCAATTGCATTACGGCTTCCTCACTAAGTTGGTCGCGGTTCAGTTCGCCGGTGATGACGCCCTCGTGCATGACCAGCGCCCGATCCGCCATGCCGAGCACCTCCTCCATCTCGCTGGAGACAAACATAATCGCCACGCCACCGGCAGCCAACTCCTCCATCAGTCTGTAGATTTCCTGTTTCGAACCAACGTCAATCCCCCGGGTCGGCTCGTCGAGCAACAGTAGGCGCGGTTTCATCGCGAGCCACTTGCCGAGGACCATCTTTTGCTGGTTCCCACCGGATAGATACTGGACGACCTGCTCCAAGCCAGGCGTCTTGATGTCCATCTTTTCCACCATGCCAGCGGCCACCTCGATCTCCGCGCTAAAATCAATTGCGCCGGCTTTCTGGTCCATGCGGAGTCGCGGAAGGCTGGCGTTCTCACGGACGCTCATCTCGAGAATGAGCCCGTGCTGTTTGCGATCCTCCGGCGCAAGGACGATGCCGGACTGGATTGCCTCAAGGGGTGTCCGGGGATGGATCACTTTGCCGTCGATCTTCAGAGTTCCGCCGACTGCCGGGGTGACCCCGAACAGCGTCTGGAGCAGTTCGGTGCGGCCTGCGCCAACCAACCCGGCGACGCCGACAATCTCGCCCTCACGAACCGAAAAGGATAAGCCGCTGCGGGGATGCGCCGGCGTTCTCAGGTTTTCGGCCTCAATCACCACGCTGCCCGGTTCGGTGGCATTTCGCTGGTAGAATTGTGAGAGGTCGCGCCCCACCATCAGCTTGACCATGGCGTTGTGGCTGATCTGATTGTCGGCCAACTCACCGGCGTTTTCGCCGTCGCGCAGGACAACGACCCGATCCGCGAGCACCATCACCTCGCCCAGACGGTGGGAAATGTAAATGATGCTGATCCCCTGCGAGCGCAGATCGTGAACGACTTTGAAAAGGTTCTCGGTCTCAGTCTGCGAGAGGCTGGAGGTCGGCTCGTCCATGATGATGATCCGCGCATCGACAGAAAGCGCCTTGGCGATCTCCACCAACTGCTGGTGGCCGATCGTGAGATCCGCCACGAGAGTGTCGGTGGGGAAATTCAATCCAACGCGTTTCAGGTGGCCGGCGGCCTCGGCATGAATTCGTCCACGATCGATGAAGCCGGCCGTATGCGGCTCGTTGCCGAGAAAGATGTTCGCCGCGATGTCAAGGTTGCCGGCGAGGTTCAGTTCCTGATGAATCAACGCAATGCCTTGGGCCTGTGCGTCCCGAACGGAATGAATCACGGTTTCCTTGCCCTCGATCCGGATGGTTCCCGCGTCCGAGGTGTGCACGCCGGCGAGGATTTTCATCAGCGTGCTTTTGCCGGCGCCGTTCTCGCCGACCACCGCCAGCACCTCGTCCCGGTTCAGTGTGAGATCGACGTTGTGGAGCGCGCGGACGCCGGGGAACTGTTTCTCAAGGGCCGTGACCTCGAGAAGCGGTGTTTGGGTATCCCCCATTATTACTGGGCGCCCAGCTCGGCCATCTTCCTTTTCTCGGCCCAAAACTCGTCAATATTTTCCCTGGTGACGATCTTGTAGCCGACATCGATGAACCGGTTATCAGGGATCACCGAGGTATCGCCATCGACCAGCGCCTTGAGCACGCGCACCGACTGGTAGCCATACTTCCACGGCTGCTGGCTGATGGTACCCTGTGCGTTGCCGTCCTTGATCGCCTGGAGCAGATCGTCCTGCTCATCGAACCCACACACCTTGATCTGGCCAAGCTTGCCGGCCTCCTTGATAGCCTCGAGACACCTTGGCGGATTGTAGGCGAACAACCCCACCATGCAGGCCAGCTTCGGATGCTTGGTGATGGCGTCCTCGGCGTTGGACTTGGCGGTGTCCATGACGAAATTGTCCGTGCGCGTGTCGAGAACCGTGTACTTGTCGCCCTTGAACACCTTGGCCACCTCGTCAAACTTCACCTGGCCAAGCGTTTGATGCGGGCGATCCAGCAGCTCGTCGATGACGCCCTGCCGACGCTGGCGGGCGTTGAGCTGCTCCAGCCGGCCGACGAAAATCATCACCTCGCCTCCGTCCGGGATCGCCGCCTTGATCAGTTGGCCAAGCGCGCGGCCGGCTTTGTAATTGTCGGTGCCGATGTACAGCTGCCGGTCACTCTTGGGAGCATCGGCGTCGTGCGTGATCAACACGGTCTGCTTGGCCGCTTCGTTGAGGAACGGCGTCTGGTTCTCAGCATCGATGGGGCTGACGGCGATGCCCTTGATACCCTTGGCCAGCAGTGTTTCCAGTATGCTTTTCTGGTCCGCCAAGCCCTTGGTCGGCATGTGGATCTCGCACTTGACGCCGAATTCCGCCTCGGCCTGATGCACGCCGGCCGCGCAGAGATCCCAGAATGGGTCGATGCCATTGGTCACGTAGGCGATGCTTCCCTCGTTTGAGGTCTTCGGCGAACAAGCCACCGCGACTGCCAACGCGGTTGTCACGGTCCAAAGGGTCAGTTTTTTGTTCATGAGTTTTTGGGTTGCTTTTGGTTTGTGTTGAAAATCAGTGCACGGTCAAGCCGCCGTTGACGTGGATGTTCTGGCCGCTCACGAATGACGATGCTTCGCTGGCAAGGTAAATGATCGTGCCGGCCAGATCCTCCGGTACGCCCCAGCGCTGCATCGGGATGGCGGCGAAATAGCCGTCCTTCAATTCCTGCGGGTCGTTCTCATGGCGCTCCACCGGGATCCAACCGGGCGACACCATGTTGACCGTGATGTTCCAAGGCGCCAACTCGTGGGCCAGGCTGCGATTGAACCCGTTCTGCCCGCCCTTGGCCGAGACGTACGCCGTGAACGGCGTAATGCCCAAATGAAACACCTCCGAGCCGATGTTGATTATACGGCCCCAGCGCTGCTGCTTCATGTGCGGCAGCACGGCACGCGTGACGAGGTATGGGCTCTTGATGAAGAAGTCGAGCATGCTCTGGTAAAAATCCCAGTCGTACTCCTCGATCGGTTTCTGCGGCTGGTCCGGCGTAGCGTTGAGCACGACGATGTCCACCGGGCCAAGTTTCTTGCCGGCCTCGGCGACAAGGCGGTTGACGTCGGCCTCGTCGGTCACGTTGGCGCGGATCATGGCCCCCTCGGCCCCGGTGGCTTCAAACTCCGAGAACGCGGCGGCAGCGCGTTCCTCATTGTTGAAATAGTTCATCGCTACCCTGGCGCCCGCTTGGCCAAGTGCGATCGCTATTCGCTTGCCCAAGCCGGTCGAGCTGCCTGTGACCAGTGCCGTCCTGCCCCCGAGTGAAAACTGTTCCGTACTCATTCGTGCATCGAGAGGCCCAAAACGTTACCAAAAGCGCTCCCCAAATGGAAACCCGCTTTTTGCGGCCAAGCGCTTGGCCAAACGCCGGATCAACCGGCGCAGACTTCCGTGGCGGTCAGATGGGTCAGGTCGGGCACGGCCCAGTCCGGTTCGCAGTCCTGTAACGCCTCCAGTGTCGCCCCGCCAGTGGCCACGCCCAGCGTGCGCGCGCCGATGTGCTTGCCGCAGGCAATATCCCTCGGCGTGTCACCGACCACGACGATCTCCCGGCCGTCGAGCTGGCACTCAAGGTATTCGCCGCCCTTGGCCGCGGCCGCGGCGGCGATGAGATTGCGATCCTCATCGTCGTCCGAGAAGCCGCCCAGTGCGAATCGCTCCCACATCCCGTACGCGCCAAGCTTGCGCCTGGCTCCCTCCCGGATGTTGCCGGTCAGCAGTCCAAGCGCCGGCGCGTCCGGCAGGGCCGCCAACTCGTCGAGCATCTGCACCACGCCGGGAAACGGCCCGCCCTTGCTCGCGTCGAGGTGACTGTCCACGAGGCGGAGGTAGTGGTTGAAAAATGACTCGCGGCTTTCCAGCGTGCAGTCGACACCACCGTGGCGGCACATCTCGCGGAAGAGTGAGTAGTCGGTGCGCCCGGCAAACTTGATTTTCTCGGTGACGTCGGTGATGCCGAATGCCGCCTCGAACGCCTCGCCGAACGCCTTCATCCCAGCGCCGCCGGTGCTCACCAGCGTGCCATCAATGTCGAACAACACGAGCCGCACCGGGGCAGTGACAGCGTTATTTGTCGTTGCCTGAATGTTTGGATGGGTGTTTCCCGCCATGTCTCGCCGTGTTTTGCATCGTTCCGACCCGGTCTTTGCCGTATGGATGTGCTTTCCAGGGAGTCCCCACCAATGTCGGGGGATGGGCAAAATCTGATGCACCAACCGAAAAGTCAACCCGTCACCAACCGGGATGTGTGGAAAACGTGGTATCCCCTGGCGCTGAGCTGGCTGATGATGGGAATCGAGCTGCCGCTACTTAGCGCGGTGGTGGCGCGCCTGGACAACCCCGAGGTGAACCTCGGTGCCTACGGTGGTGTGGTGTTCCCACTCGCGCTGCTGATCGAGGCGCCGATCATCATGCTGCTCACCGCCAGCACCAAGCTCAGCCGTGACCTCGTCTCGTACAGGAAACTGTGGCGCTTCATGATGATCGCGGGCGGCGGCCTGTCGGCGCTGCATCTGCTCGTTGCCATCACGCCGCTGTTCGACTGGCTCGTCGGCGGGCTGCTCGGAGTCGAGCCCGACATCCTCGAGGCCAGCCGACTGGGCATGATCATCATGACGCCGTGGACTTGGGCCATCGCGCACCGGCGCTTCAACCAGGGCGTGCTGATCCGGTTCGGCCGACCCCGGGCAGTCACGTGGGGAACTCTCGTCCGGCTGGTCGCCGATGTGACAGTGCTTCTCATCTGCTACACCTTGACCAAGCGCATCGACCTGCCGGAGCTGGGCATTATAGCCGCCACGGCGGCTGTCTCTGCCGGAGTGGTGGCCGAGGCGGTTTACGCGGCCTGGATCGTTCGGCCGGTCGTCCGCGACGTCCTGCCAACGGTAAAGCCCTCCGATCCACCGCTCAACCGCAAACGGTTTCTGTCGTTTTACGTGCCGCTCGCGCTGAGCCCGCTGCTGGGCCTGGCCGCGCAGCCGATGCTCACCGCCGGCATCAGCCGCATGCCGTCGCCGACCGAGTCGCTGGCCATCCTGCCCGCGCTGAACGGCTTCACGTTTTTGTTCCGCTCGATCAGTCTCGCCTTCCTCGAGGTAGTGGTGGCACTGGTCGAGCGGCCCGGCGGCTACGCGGCCCTGCGGCGCTTCGTGTGGCGGGCTGCGCTTGGCGTGTTCTTCCTGCAACTTCTGATTGTCGCCACGCCGTTGGCCAAAGGCTGGTTCAGCACAGTGAGCGGACTCGACACGGACTTGGCCAAGCTCGCCTCCCAGGCCGTCTGGGCAGCGCTGACACTGGCCGCGACCGGCTTTGGTAACAGTCTCTTCCAGGGCGTACTAGTGCATTCGAACAAGACGCGCAGCGTCACCGAGTCAGTCGTGATGTTTCTCGTGGTGATCGTGGCTGGGCTGACGGTGGGGGCGCACGGCGACTGGCTGGCTGGGGCCATCTTCGCCTACATGGTTTACGCGGTTGGCCAGGCGGCGCAGTTCGCGTGGCTCTACATCCGCAGCCGCCCCGATCGCCGGGCGCTTGGCCAAGCGGAATAACTTTGTGGACCTCGCGCGCTCCGCTTGGCCAAGGTCACAAAACCGTCACAAAGACGATTCCCCTTGCACGCTCCGCCCGCTTGTGCCTTAATGCACTTGTTGCTGATTGAAGTCAATCAGCACAGAAGAAAGGAAACAGAAAATGGCACACTTCGTGAAACTGACACAGGCTTCGCCGTCCGGTTACACCGAGGAGGATTCCAGGGTTCTGTTCAACCTCGACACGGTCATCTCCGTTGAACCGGTGGGCGACCAGACGATGATCCAAACCCGCTGGGGCCGGATGACCGTCAAGGAGGATCTGGACACGATCCTGAATCTGGCGAATGCCGACCGGGGCGGCTTCAAGGCCCCCCAACTCGATTCGTTCACGCGAATCAACGAGGAGTCTCTCTCCTTGTAAAGAACGGGCGAAGGCCCGATTTGGAAATACCGAATAAGAACTGACCCGCAGCCGGTTGCTCCCCAAAGGACGCCGGCTGCGTTTGTTTTTTTTAATGACCCACCTCCTCCCCTGCCTCCTCGGCCGATTCCTCAAACGACTCGACCAACATCTTGGCCAAGTCCAGTTCCTCCAAAGGACCGTCTAGTCCCACTAGTCCGGTTTCTTTAGGGAGGCTATCCGTTGCCTCTGCTACTTCTTCTGCCATGCTTGTCCTGCAAGTTAGGATTCATTCCCGGCCCAAAAAAAGCCGTGCCTGCAATAGACACGGTTCCGGCCAATACGGCTAATTGGAGTTGGATGGTTTTGGATTGTTTGCTATTATTTGGTGTTCATCAGACCATGTATCAGGCCGTCAAAGAGGGAGACATCAAGCTTGTCAAAAAGCACTTGGGTTTCGGTGCGAATGTGAATTGGAAGGATAAGCTTGGATGGACTCATTTGCATAATGCGACTGAAAGAGGCCACAAGGAAATCGTCGAACTCTTAATTGCTAGTGGTGCGGATGTGAATGTGAAGAATAAGTTCGGATCGACTCCTTTGCATAATGCGGCTAAGGAAGGTCACAAGGAAGTTGCCGAACTGGTGATCACCGGAGGCGCGGATGTGAATGCGAAGGGTAAACATGGAAGGACTCCTTTGCATTGGGCGGCTTCTAGAGGTCACAAGGAAATTGCCGAACTGCTTATCGCCAAAGGTGCAGATGTGAATGCGAAGATTGTTGCTGGCACCACACCGCTAGATGTGGCCATCAAATACAAACGAACCGAATTCGCCGACCTCCTCCGCAAACACGGCGGCAAGACAAGTGCAGAATTGAAAGCTGAAGGCAACTAAACCTTCCGGTACCGGTTCAGCGTCCCCTTCACATCCTCCAACGCCTGCGCGTAACCAGCGCGCCAGTGGCGGTCATCGCTGTCGACGCCGTCACTGATCGCACTGGCCACACTCATCTCGGTTGCCTCATCCAACACCTCCTTCAGCGCCTGCCAGATCGCGTTGGCGTCGTCCAGTTGCTGAAGGTGTTTCTTGCGTAGTTCCCTGTTGGTCTTGAGACATGGATTGGGCTCCTTTAACCTTGCGCAGCAACCACGCGTCGATCAAAAAGATTGAACCATGCGATTTCTGCTCTCATTGCTCGCCTTGCCTCTGGCTTCGTCGGCCTCGGATGTGCCGAAGTCGATAGACAATCGGCTTGTCGTCGAACTCTTTGTGACCTCTCCACAGATCAAGCATCCGACTGGGGTGACCGTCGATGGCCAAGGCCGCGTGTACGTCATCGAGAGCCACACGCATTTCCCGCCGGATGGCTACGCCGGCGGCAAGAGCGACCGTGTGTATGTGTTCGCCAAGCCGGGCACTGATGGCCGGGCGACTGAGCGCACGGTCTTCGCCGACGGCTTCAACATGGGGATGGATTTGTTGTGGACGGCGGACGGCTGGCTGTACGTCGCCGAGCGAGGTCGGATCAGCCGCCTGCGCGACACCAATGGCGACTCGCAGGCGGACGTCACCGAGCGACTCATCGACCTGCAAACCACCGGCACGTACCCACACAACGGCTTGAGCGGGCTGGCGTCCGACCGGCTTGGACATCTGTACTTCGGCCTTGGCGAAAACCTGGGCCACCCTTACACGATGATCGACCGCGACGGCAACCGCATCGTCGGGGCCGAGGGGATCGGCGGCGGCGTTTTCCGCTGCACGCGTGACGGCAAACAACTCGAGCAGATTGCGCGCGGTTTTTGGAATCCGTTCGGTGTGTGTGTCGATGAGTTCGGCCGCATCTTCGCGGTGGAGAACGATCCCGGCGCCAGCCCGCCCTGCCGCCTGCTGCACATCGTGCCGGGCGGCGACTACGGCTACCAATATCAATACGGCCGCTCCGGCATTCATCCGTTCATCGCGTGGGACGGCGAACTCGCCAACACGCTGCCAATGGTCTGCGGCGTCGGCGAGGCGCCGTGCGAAGTCATCCACTTCAACTCGCACTCCTTCCCAGACGAATATCGCGGCGAATACCTCGTCACCTCGTGGGGAGATCATCGCGTCGAACGGTACCGGCTCGAGCGGCGCGGCGCATCCGTGAGCGGCTCAATGCAACCGCTCGTGCAGGGCGGCAGGAGTTTTCGTCCTGTCAGCATGGCCACGGCACCGGACGGCACGCTCTACGTCAGCGACTGGGGCAGCCGACTGTACGAGCTGCACGGCGAAGGCAAAATCTGGCGCATTCGTCCGAAGGAATTGCGCCCGCGCAAAGCCAAGCCCCTGCCCAAGCCGGCCACCACAGACGCGGATCTACGGTGGCTCGCCCAACTGCGCGACTCCAAAAACCTCGACGAGTTGCTCGCCGCTGCCGACGACCGCGATCCGTTCGTGAGCAACGCCGCCATCACCGGCTTGGCCAAGCTGGGCGACAAGCTCGCGTCGGTCGAGTTGACCAAGCGCAACCCCGCTGAACGCCGGGCTGTGCTGCTCGCGCTGAAGGAAAATCGCGCCCACGATCGTCTCGCCGATTTTTTAGACGACAAAGATCCGGACATCCGCTTCGAAGTGTTGCGCTGGATCGCCGATTACAAGCTGGACGCGCACCGTGAGTTCGCGCAGGCCGGCCTGCGCCGGGGCGACGGCAACTACCGGCTGTTCCGGGCGTACGTCGCCTGCATCGACTCGCTCGACGGCAGGAAAAACCCGGATCGCACAAATACCCCGTTGGCCCGCGAGCTGATGAAAGCGCCCGGTACGCCCGAGCGGCTGCACGCGCACCTCATCCGCTACCTCGCCGGCCAGCAACACGCCTACTCCACAGCCCAACTTATCGACTGGAGCCGAAGCACGAACGTCGCCCTGCAACGCGAGGCGGTTTGGAGCCTGCGTTTTCAGGACAACGAAGCCGCCCAGTCGCGCTTGGCCAAGCTCGCCACTGATGCCGCGCAACCCGTTGACCTGCGTCTGGCCGCTACTGCCGCGCTTGGCCAAGCGGAAACGCTGCTGACACTGGCTGGCGGCGAAAACAAGGCGCTGCGCGACGAGGCACTGCGCAGCCTCGTTGGCGTGCCACTTCGGGCGGGGGCATCGCGCGCGCTTGGCCAAGCCTCCAAACGCCTTCCCGACGCCGCGCCGCTGGTGAAGCGTGCGCTTGGCCAATCGTTTGCCGAGGCACGTCGCCCAGCCGACGACGACACGCAGGCCTGGTTGAAGTTGATCGACCGTCTCCCCGGCAAGGCCGACGCCGGGGCCGGCCAGCGAATTTTTCACAACAAAAAAATCGCCCTCTGTTCAAACTGCCATCAGGTCAGCGAACGCGGCACACGCGTCGGCCCCGACCTCACGCACATCGGCAGAAGCATCGATCGCAGCCGGTTGTTGGAAAATATCCTGCAGCCCATCCGGGAACTCGCGCCGCACTACCGCACGTGGGTGATCACCATGAACGACAGCCAAGTCCACGCCGGCATTGCCCTGCGCCGCGGCGGCAATGCAGAAGTGTACCTCGGAGCCGATGGAAAAGAGATCGCGCTGAATAAACTGGAGATCAAGTCGAGGAAGGAAACCCACCAGTCGTTGATGCCGCCCGGCTTGGCGCACACCCTCACCCTCCCCGAACTGCGCGACCTGCTCGCCTTCCTCCTCACGCGGAAGTAACGGGCGCAAACGTCTTTGCGTGAAAATAGTAAACGCTACTTGCGCTGGAAGTAGCCGCGCTGTTTGTCGCTGATGGGCATATTGAGGCGTTCCATTACCTGCATCATGTCCTCCCAGACATGGCGCTTGATCACCCATGACTGGTTTCGCAGCAGGTAGGAAGGGTGGAAGGTGGGCATCACCGGCACGCCCCGGTACGCCTGCCAGTTGCCGCGCAGGCGGGTGATGCCGGACGGCATGTTACCGAGAAGTCCCTCAACGGCGGTTCCACCCAGCGCGACCATCACCTTGGGCTGGATGATCTCGATCTGCCGCCTGACCCACGGGAAGCAGGTTTCCATTTCCTCGGGGCGCGGCTTGCGGTTGCCGTAAACCTTGCCGGGCGTGTCGGGGCGGCACTTGAGAATGTTGGCGATGTAAACCTTGTCACGATCCAGCCCGGTGGCCTGGATGATCTTTGTGAGCAGTTGACCGGCCGCGCCGACAAACGGCTCGCCCTCCCGATCCTCGTCCTGCCCCGGAGCTTCGCCGACGAACATCAACTCCGCATGAACGGTACCGACACCAAACACGACCTGCGTCCGCGGCGACACGAGGTGTTCGCACTTGGCACAGGCCAGCGCCTCGTCTCGCAGCTTGGCCATGGTGGATTCCTTCTCGGCGGCGGACAGCTTGGACGAGTCGTAAACGCTTGGCTCGTCGGTACGCTGCGGAGCCACTTTCGGCGCCGCTTGGCCAAGCGGCGGAGCATTGGTTTTTTGTGCGGTCGGCTTGGCCAGGCGCGACAGCGACTCCGGCGACACATCGACGTATCGCACGCCCCGCTGCTTGAGCGACTCGAGGTGGCCAATGGTGGCGTCGAGCAGTTGATGATACGCGCCGGGCATCGGCGAACAAGCTAGGCCAAGTTGCTGCCCGGGCACAGGCCAAGTTATTCACCGGCACGTGCTTGGCTTGGTGGCCGAATGATCGACTTGAAGACTTCGTGATCCCTCACCGCATCCCAGGTGGCATCGGTTTTCAACTCGCCAATCTCCATGCCAAGCGGCTTGTCCTTCAGGCTGTCCAACAGCTCGACGCATTTGTCCACCTGGCCTAGCAGCAGGTAAATGGCGTCCCGAGCGCCCTTGCCAAGCGGGGCGGGTTTCCCGTAGGTTTCCCGCCGCTTTCGGGAATGAAGGTTTACATCAACGGCAAATTTTACAGCGAGCAAAACGCGAAGGTGTCGGTGTTCGACCATGGGCTGCTTTACGGCGACGGCGTGTTCGAGGGCATCCGGGCGTATCATGGCCGGGTGTTCAAGCTGAAGGAGCACATCGACCGTCTGTTCTACTCGGCCAAGGCGATCATGCTCAACATCCCCATGACACACGCCAAGCTGGTGGAGGCCACACTCGAGACCTGCCGCCGCAACCGGCTCACCGACGGCTACATCCGGCTGGTCGTGACGCGCGGCCGCGGCACGCTGGGCCTGAACCCCAACCGCTGCTCCAACCCGCAGGTGATCATCATCGCCGGCAAGATTCAGCTTTACCCGCCGAGCCTTTACAAAAAGGGCATGGAGATCGTGACGGTGCCGACAACGCGCAACCATCACAACGCGGTCAACCCGGCAATCAAGTCGCTCAACTACCTCAACAACATCCTGGCCAAGATCGAGGCGAACACTGCCGGCTACGAGGAGGCGATCATGCTCAACGCCGAGGGCTACGTGGCCGAGTGCACCGGCGACAACATCTTCATTCTCAAGGACGGCCGGATGTTCACGCCGCCACTCTCGTCCGGCGCGCTGCACGGCATCACGCGCTGCACGGCGATCGACCTGGTGGCCGACCTGGACGTGCCGACGTCCGAGCCAAACCTGACGCGGTACGACCTGTACAACGCGGACGAGTGTTTCCTCACTGGCACCGGCGCGGAGATCGTGCCGGTGGTAAAGATTGACCAGCGGGTCATCGGCAGCGGCAGGCCGGGGCCGGTCACCAAGAAGGTGGTCAAAGCGTACAAGGAACTGACCAAGATCTCCGGCGAGCGGATCACCCGGCGCTGAATCCGGCCAACCGATCCGCTTGGCCAAGCGCCTGGCCAAGTTCCCAGGGGGCATTTTGTCGGCTTCCGCCTTTTGTTCTGGCAGGTTTTGTGCTATGTTTTTGAGCGTTGTTGCGGGGCAAAACCGCCTATCCCCGCCGCCCAGGAGGCGCTTACACGATTTTTTGTCCAGACGAATGCTCTGCGATATTTGCAAGGAAAAGGAAGCCACGGTCCACCTGACCCAGATGGTCGAGGGCAAGACCAAGAAGATCGACCTGTGCGAGGACTGCTCGAAGGCCAAGGGCGTGGACGACCCGGCCGGCTTCTCGCTGGCCGACCTGTTACTGGGGCTCGGCGCCTCTCAGGAGATGGAGGAGTCCGGCTCCACCACGGAGAAATGCCCAAAGTGCGGCTTCAGCCAGGCTGATTTCAAGAAGACTGGCCGGCTCGGCTGCCCCGACTGTTACGACCATTTCGCGGAAGGGATGGAGAGCCTGCTCAAGAGCATGCACAAGGGCACGCGCCACACTGGCAAGGCTCCGGCGGTCTGGCAGCAGACGAAGGTGTACGTGGACCGGCTCCACTCCCTGCAGTCCAAGCTGGATAAGGCGGTGGCCAAGGAGAACTACGAAAAAGCGGCGCAGTTGCGCGATGAGATCTCCCGGGTCAAATCGGAGTTCTCCGAGCCCAAGGTGACCTGAGCGATGAACATCCAGGAAATCCTATCTAAGCCGGCAGAGGCGGCCGGTCGCAAGGGGCCATCCAACAAGATCGTCCTCTCCAGCCGCGTGCGCCTGGCACGCAACCTCGCCGAAACGCCGTTCCCGGGCTGGGCGAAAAAATCGGTTCGCGTTGAGACCTTCAAGCACATCCGCGACACCGTGATGGAGGTGGAGCCGATGCGGGACGGCTTTCACACCGGCATGGAGGATGTGTCCACGCTGGACAAGCAGATTCTCGTCGAGCGCCACTTCGTCAGCCGGGAGCACGCCGCCAAGTCAGCTGGCAGCGGCATGGTGCTCAGCCGCGACGAGGTGCTGTGCGTGATGATCAACGAAGAGGATCACCTGCGCATGCAGGCCCTGCTGCCCGGGCTGCAGGTGGACAACGCCTGGCTGGCAATCGACCGGTTCGACACCGCGCTGGAGTCCGCCCTCGACTTCGCCTTCTGCAAACGGCGCGGCTACCTGACCGCCTGCCCCACCAACCTCGGCACCGGCATCCGCGTGAGCGCGATGCTGCACCTGCCCGGACTGGTATTGGGCGAGCAGATCAACCAGATCATCCAGGCGGTCAACAAGCTGGGCCTGGCCGTCCGCGGCCTGCACGGCGAAGGAACGGAGGCGCTGGGC
>CAJWEP010000040.1 GCA_913030945.1 uncultured Verrucomicrobiota bacterium | reverse complement strand
GCCTGATGCATCAGCCAGCCGGTGTTGGCGTCGGCGATGAGCACGTCGCCGCGTTGCAACTCTGCCGACACGGCGCGAATGCGTTCGATGTCGGTCTCGGGATCGCCACCGACCTTGAGCTGGAATTTCCGGTAACCCTCGGCCCGGTAACCGGCGACTTTGCCGGCCATTGCCTCGGGGGTCTCCTGCGAGATGGCGCGGTACAGCAGGAAGTCGTCGCCGTAACGGCCGCCGAGCAGATTGCACACCGGTTGACCGGTTGCCTGGCCAAGGATGTCCCAGCAGGCTATGTCGAGGGCCGACTTGACGTACGGGTGGCCCTTGAGCGTGGCGTCCATGTGTCGGTTGAGCTTGGCCAATTGAGTTGGGTTCTGGCCAAGCAGCGCCGGCGCGAGCACTTGGATGCCGGCGCGGGCACCTTCTGCGTAGGCCGGAAGGTAAACCGGGCCAAGCGGGCAGACTTCGCCGTGGCCGGTGATGCCCTCGTCGGTCTCGATCCGCACGATCGTGCTGTCAAACACTTGCACCGACTTGCCGCCGGACCAGTTATAGCTGCCCTCGTGCAGCGGCAGATCCACCTGAAACACGCTGATTTTGCTGATGTTCATGAACGCCCGCGTAGGGTCGATGCTTCTGCGACTGAAATCAACTCGGAATGCGCTTGGCCAAGCGGTGACAAAAACATTGCCCGGACGGGCGCTTTGCACTAGCGAAGCGGGCGTCCGGAGAGGAACCGGGGGAATGACACTGGAGATTGGCATCGTGCTGGGATTGCTGTTGGCCGCCGTGGGGCTGTTTGCCACGCGGGCGCTGCCGGTGGATTTGGTCACGATCTTTCTCCTGCTGGCGCTGGTGCTGACCGGCATTCTCGAGCCCGCCGAGGCATTCGCCGGCTTCAGTTCGCAGATCATCATCATCCTTGGCTCGATCTTTGTGATCAACGGCGCGCTGCTGGAAGGGCGCGTGCTCAACATTGTTACCGCTTGGCTGTTGCGGATCGCGGGGGGGAGTGTCAGCAAGCTACAGTTGACAACCATGTCGGTCGTCGGCGGCCTGTCCGGATTCATGAACAACACGGCGGTCACGTCACTCTTCATCGGCCCGACGATGTCCATTGCCCGCAAGCTGAAAGCCAGCCCGTCGAAGCTGCTGATGCCGGTTTGCTTTGCATCGATCCTCGGCGGTACCTGCACGATCATCGGCACCTCGACCAATGTTGCTGTTAGCGGCGAGATCGCCAAACAGCACGAGGCCGGCTTGGCCAAGTGGAAGAACAACGGCGGCACGGACCTGAACGGCGACGATGCAGTCGATTCCGCTGACTACCTTCTGTACGCTGCAGAGAATGATCTGAAAATTTACCAACCGCTTGGCCTGTTCGAGATCACGCCGGTTGGTCTGCTGATCATGGGCGTGGGCATCGCTTACTTGATGTTTTTCGGGCGCCGACTGCTTCCGGATTATCCGGACGAGAGCCTTGCGGAGGGCTTCAACATACGCGAATACCTCTCCGAGATTGTCGTGATGCCGGGTTCAAGGCTGATTGGCCAGCGCGTGTTCGAGTCGTCGCTGGCGGAAATGGAGTTTCGCATCGTCAAGATCCTCCGCAAGAATCGGAGCCTTGTTCCCAACACGCGCTCCGCCATCGAGGAGGGCGACGTGTTGCTGGTCTCCGGCAGTATGGAGGACCTGATGGCCGTGAAGGACGCGAGCGGCATCGAGATTCACGCCGAGACCAAGCTGGAGGACGAGGCGTTGCAGACCGAGGAGGTGAAGATCGCCGAGTTGCTGATCACGCCCAAGTCCACGCTCATCCGACGCACGCTCAAGGAGACCGAGTTCCGGCAGCGGTTTGGCTTGGCGGTGCTGGCAATTTATCGGCACGGCCAGTCGCTTGGGCGCAAGTTGGGGGTCATCCGACTGCGTGCCGGGGATCTGTTGCTCGTGCAGGGCTCGGAGGAGCGACTGCAGTCGCTTGAGCATGACACGAACCTCGTGCGGCTCGACGCCACCGATGCGCCGAGTGCGGATCGCCGGCAAAAGGGCCTTTGGGCGTTTGGCTTTTTCGCCCTCGCGGTGCTCGCCGGCGGGGTGGGGTTGGCGTCGCTACCGGTCTGCTTTTTGAGCGCCGCCGCGCTGACGGTGGCCACCGGCTGCATCACCATGCAAAAAGCGTACGAGATGGTGGACTGGCGGGTGCTCATTGTCATCGGAGGCATGACGGCATTTGGTTCGGCGATGGCGAAGTCCGACACGGCCGGATGGCTGGCCGGCGGGATCCAAAACATCTCGGAGAATCCGCGCACCGTGCTGGCCGGCTTCATCCTGCTGACAATGTTTCTGACGCAGACGATGTCCAATGCCGCCGCCGCGCTGGTGGTGCTGCCGGTGGCGATGCAGACCGCCGAAACGCTTGGCGTCAGCGGGCAGACATTTGCGATCGCGGTGATGCTGGGGGCGTCGTCGTCGTTTATCGCACCGTTTGAGCCGGCCTGCATTCTTGTGTCCGGCCCGGGCAAATACCGGTTCACCGACTACCTCAAGGCCGGGCTTGGTCTGACGTTGCTGGTGGGCTTTTTGGTCTGGCTGTTGGTGCCGGCGTACTGGGGGGGGCTTGAGCTGGATTAATTCGAGGCAAAATGATCGGCCAGCTTGGCCAGGGCGCGGGCGCGGTGGCTGATGCTGTTTTTGATGTCGGGGCCAAGCTCGGCGAAGCTCAGATCATGGCCTTTCGGGATGAACAGTGGATCGTAGCCAAAACCGCCTTCACCGCTCTCAGCTTGGGCAATTCTACCACGGCAAATGCCCTCGAACGTCCTGACTTCGCCGGCTTGGCCAAGCGTGGCCAGCGCCAGCACGCATTGAAACTGCGCGCCACGATTCCGGTCATCGACATCGGTCAACTCGTGCAGCAGCCTGGCGTTGTTGGCTGCGTCCGTTGAGTTGCCACCACCGCCGGCGTAGCGGGCGGATCGGACGCCCGGCGCGCCGTCGAGCGAATCGACCGCCAGGCCGGAATCGTCCGCCAGCACGAAATCCGGCAGCGCTTGGCCAGGCGCCTGGCTGTTAAGCCAGGCGGCGGTCTCGGCGGCTTTTTTTACGGCATTGGCGGTGAAGGTATCCCCATTCTCCTCGACTTCCGGCGCTGCGGCGTGCCTTGCCAGGCTCTGTACGTCAAAGTTTTCTCCCAGAATCGCGGCGATCTCTGCCGCCTTGTGGGCGTTGCGGCTGGCGATGAGCAGGCTGGGCATGCCGGTCAGGTGACAGGTTCGAGTTTCGCGAAGCTTTCCTCGATGAAGGTGGTGTTCTGGATGCGGGCCAGCCGCGCGTAGAGGCCCTGTTGCTTGAGCAGTTCCTCGTGCGAGCCACGCTCGATGATACGGCCGTTTTTCAGCACGAGAATCTGATCGGCGTTGCGGATGGTGCTGAGCCGGTGCGCGATGACGAACGTCGTGCGGCCGGTCATGAGCCGTTCCAACGCCTGCTGGATGAGCCGCTCGGTGGCGGTGTCCACGCTGGCGGTGGCCTCGTCTAGGATGAGGATCGGCGCATCCTTGAGCAGGGCGCGGGCAATGCTGATTCGCTGCTTCTCGCCGACGCTCAGTCGCACGCCGCGCTCGCCGACCTGGGTGTCGAAGCCGTCGGCCAACTCGCTGATGAAACCGAAACAGTTGGCGGCCCTGGCGGCATCGGAGATCTGTTCGGCGCCGGCGGCGAGGTTGCCGTAGGCGATGTTCTCGCCGACGGTGCCGTTGAACAGGAACGGTTCTTGGCTGACGACGGAGATGTTTTTGCGCAGCGATTCGAGCGAGGTGGAGGGGATGTCCTGCCCGTCAATGGTGATCGCACCGCTGGTGGCCTCGTAAAACGCCGGCAGCAGATTAACCAGCGTGGATTTGCCGGCGCCGGTGGGGCCGACCAGCGCGGTCATCTGTCCCGGCTTGGCTATAAGCGAGATGTCGTGCAGCGCCGGTTTGTCCTCGGTGTATTCAAAGTGAACTTCGCGGAACTCGACCTCACCGCGCACTGGTTTGGGAAGTGGCTGGCTCGACTCGGCGTCTTTGCGTTCCTCTGTGGTGTCGAGGATGTCGAACACCCGCTCGCCGCCGGCTCGGGCGGCTTGGAGCATTTGGTTGAGTCCGTGCAGTTTACTGACCGGCTCGTAAAACAGCGCGAGATAAAACAGGAAAGCGACCAGCTCGCCTACGGACATTTGGCTGTTCATCACCTCGTTGCCGCCGAACCACAGCACCAGGCCGGTACCGCTCGCCGCAATAAAACTCATCGCCGGGTTGTAGAATGCCCAGGCGCGCATGATGGTGAGTGTGCCTTGACGCATCGCCTCGGCGCGGTCGGTGAAGCGTTCGTCCTCGTGCCGTTCACGGTCGAATGCCTTGATCTCACGGATACCCTGAAGGTTGTCCATGAGCAGCGCATTCATGGCGCTCGAGGCCTGGCGTTGCTTGCGGTAGCGCGAGTGCGCGGTGAGAGTGTAACACATCGCTCCGATGGCGAGCAGCGGGATCGGGATCATCGCCACGCCAGCAAGGAGCGGGTTGGTGGCAAACAAAATCGCCAAGACGCCGAAGATGCTGACAATGGCGACGGTGCCCTGCTCTGTGCCGTCGATGAGCAGTCGCTCGACGGCATTCACATCCTCGATTACCCGCGTCATCAGGTCGCCCGAGGCGCGCTTGTCATAGTAGCTCACCGGGAGTCGCTGCAGTCGGCCATACACGTCGCGCCGCATGTCGAACACCACGTTTTGCTCAAAGTGGTTGTTCACCTGGATGCGGACGCTGTTGAAAAAATCGCGAAGAAAAAACGCACCCAGCAGTAACAGAATCACCGGCGTCAGCTTGTCCGTTTGCCCGTCGTCGATGACAACGTCGATGATGTATTGCGTGAGTCTCGGGAAGGCGAAGGCGCAGAGCAGCGACAGGACGGCACAGCCGATCGTGGCCAAGGCCAGCCACTTGTAGGGCCAAAGATAGACGCTCACGCGCCGGATGATCTCCGTGGTGGAGCGTTTTTTCGCCGTGAACGTTGGGTCGTTCTCCGTGAGGTGCCTGTGTCCGTGGGACATGGATCGTACGCCCGGCCAAGCGCCTAGTGTGGCCAAAAGCGGGAGAGGTTTTGCGTCCTGCTTGGCCAAGTTTCAAGTTTGAGTTTGTTGGGTGGGTCACTTTTTTGTTTTCAGCGCAGGCTTTATCCCATCCAATCCCGCCATGCAGCGCAGACAATTCATCCGGGCCTCCGCCGGTGCGGCGTTGGCGGTGCCGTTCATCACCAAGGGAGCCAAGCCGAAAATCAAGATTGGCCAGATCGGCAGCGGTCACTCGCACGCTTCCGGCAAACTGGCCGCGATCCGCAAGCTCTCCGATGACTTTGAGTTGATCGGCGTGGCGCAGCCGCGAGAGGAAGCCAAGTCACCAATTCCCGGAAGCGGCGCCTATCGCGGCGTGAAGCAAATGTCCGAGGAGCAACTGCTGGCAACCCCCGGCCTGCAGGCGGTGGCCATCGAGACCGAGGTGCCGCATCTGGTCGCGGCGGCCAGGCGCGCGGTCGATGCCGGCCTGCACATTCACCACGATAAGCCGGGCGGCACGACGCTGGGCGGTTTTCGTGAGTTGCTCCGCTTGGCCGAGCGCAAGGGTGTCACCGTGCAAATGGGCTACATGCTGCGCTACAATCCGGCGTTTCAGTTCATGTACCGCGCGGTGCGCGAAGGCTGGCTTGGGGAAATCATGGAGGTCGATGCGATGATGGGTAAAATGGGCTCGGCGTCGCTGCGGCGTGAACTCGGCCGGTATGACGGCGGCGGGATGTTCGAACTGGCCTGCCACCTGATCGACTCGGTGGTGTACATGCTCGGCAAGCCGGCGGAGGTGCATGCGTTCACCCGGCGCACGCAGGACGACGGCGTGGCCGACAACCAGTTGGCAGTGCTGGAGTACGCGAAGGCGACGGCAACGGTGCGGTGTAACCACCGTGACTCGTTCGGCTTTCCGCGCCGCCGGTTCCAGATCGCCGGCGACAGGGGCGTGATTGAGATCCGTCCGCTCGAACCGGGCGACCACGTGATGCTGAGTTTGTCCACGGCCAGGGGCGACTTCAAGCGCGGGACACACAAGGTCGGGATGACCAACCGGGGCGGGGGGCGTTATGACGGCGAGTTTGCCGACTTGGCACGTGTCATTCGCGGCGAGGCAAAGTTGGCCTGGTCGTACGAGCATGACTTGGCAGTGCAGGAGACGGTGCTTCGGGCCGCCGGGATGCCAGTCACGTGAGGCTGTTCCTGAGCATCACCGCAGTGGCACTGCTGGCGCTACTATCCGGGTGTCGCTCGATGCCAAGCGGGGTGGACTACGATCAATGGAAGGAGGCGTTCGAGACGCGCCGGGCCACTGCCGCGAGGCATGTTACCGCGATCCCCGGCTTTGAGGTGGATTTGATCCGTACGGCGACCAAGTCGGAGGGGTCGTGGGTTAGCTTGGAGTTTGACGGCCAAGGCCGTTTGCTGATCGGCCGTGAGGGGTCGGGCATCCTGCGGTTGACGCTGCCCAAGAGGCGACTTGGTCGGACCAAGGTCGAGGTCGTTAACGACGAGTTGAAGGAGTGCCGCGGGCTGCTCTGGGCATACGGCAGCCTGTACGCCAACGCCAACAATTCGAAGGGCCTCTATCGGTTGCGCGACACGACCGACGACGACCGGTTCGACGAGGTCACGCTTCTGCGCAAAACCGGCGGGGGCGTCGGGCACGGCCGCAACTCCATCGCGCTGGGCCCGGACGGCTTGATCTACCTCACACACGGGAACGACGTCCTGTTGCCGGAGGATTTTAAGCCCGGGCCAGCATCCACCTATCGCAACTACAGACGGGACCAGTTGTTGCCGTGCGACTGGAATCGCATCCTGTTTAACCAGGGAGTTAAGCCGCCCGCCGGGCACATCATCCGCACGGATCGGGAGGGCAAACGCTGGGAAATGATTGCGGGCGGTTTTCGCAATCCTTACGGCTTGGCTTTTCATCCGGACGGGGAACTGTTCGTTTACGACGCTGACATGGAGTGGGACGCAGGCACGCCGTGGTATCGGCCGACGCGCGTCAATCACGTCGTCTCCGGCGGCGACTACGGCTGGCGGCAGGGTACCGACAAGTGGCCGGCCCACTTTTCCGACAGCCTCCCGGGCAATGCCGACATCGGCCTCGGCTCGCCGACGGCGATTGCGTTCGGCACCGGCAGCCACTTCCCCAGGCCGTACCGCGATGCGCTGTTCATTCTCGACTGGGCTTATGGCAAAATCATTGCCGTCCACCTTGCGCCGAATGGGGCGAGCTATGGCGGCCAAGCGGAGGAGTTTGTCACCGGCCGGCCACTCAACGTCACCGGGATGGACTTCGGTCCGGACGGTGCGATGTATTTCGTGACCGGCGGCCGCCGCACCAAGTCCGGCCTTTACCGGGTGCGATACATCGGTGGCGAGTCACCGGCGCTGTCTGGTCAAGCGGCTTCCGCCGAGGCCAAGCGGGCGCGCGAGTTGCGGCGGCGACTCGAGCGGTATCACAGCCGGCGATCGATCGATGGCGTTGGCTTGGCTTGGGAGCACCTTGGCAGCGACGATCCGTGGATTCGGCATGCCGCCCGTGTGGCTCTCGAAAACCAGGCGCTCGTGCAGTGGCAGCTCCCGGCGCTCACCGAGTCAAACACAAAAAAGGCACTTACCGCGCTGATGGCCCTGGCTCGGTCCAGCGATACAAAGGTGCAGTCGCAGATCTTCAGCCGACTGGGCGACCTGCCGTGGGAGACGCTGCCAGCGCAGTGGCAGCTCGTAGCGCTGCGAACCTACCAACTGGCTTTCACTCGAATGGGCGGTGGGCGTCCCGGTGATCGTGCACCAATCATCAGCAAAATCGTAAAAGCATCGGAGACCGCACCAGAACTGCGGATGGAAGTGGCCCGGCTGCTGATTTATCTCGAGGCACCGGGGATCATCCCCGGCCTGCTCAACTACGTCGTCGATGCCGAGTCGCCGGAGGAGCAGCTGTTTTACCTGTTCCACATGCGGCACATCGCCAAAGGATGGACGCCAGCGCATCGCCGAGCCTACTTCGCCTGGCTGAAAAAGATGACCGACACCGGCGGCATTCGTCAACTCGAGCTGTCCTTCAAGCACATCGTGGCAGACGCCTTGGCCAAGGTGCCGCCGGGCGAGCGGGAGCCGTACGCGGTGATGTTTGCGCCGGAGGCGAAACCGCCTGCACCCGAGTCGGAGCGCTTGGCCAAGCGCAAGGTGGTGCATCAGTGGGCGATGGCGGACTTTGTCGACCTCGAGGGCGGCCTGGCCAAGCGCGACCTGGCCAACGGCCGGCGGGTGCTCAAGATGGCGGCCTGCCTGGCTTGCCACCGTTTCGGTGACGAGGGGTTGTTCCTCGGGCCGGACCTGACGGCGATCGGGGCGCGATTCGATGCCCGGACGATGCTGGAATCGATCCTCGAGCCGTCGAGGGTGATCGACGACAAGTACCGCAACGTGGCCATCTCTACCAAGCAGGGCGAGTTGATCGAAGGCCGGTTGGTTGCGGAGCGGGACAAGTCGCTGCTGCTTGCACCCAATCCGTATCAGCCAACGCTTACCCGGGAAATCCAGCGCAGCACCATCGCCACCCGGAATGACTCGGGCTACTCGCCGATGCCGGTCGGCTTGCTTAATAGTTTCAAACGGGAGGATGTCCTGGATCTTCTAAATATATTGAAAATTGGACCAGTGCTAGTTCGGAAGATTGATCCTGAGTCGAGGTGATTTCGGTCAGGTTCTCTATTTACCAGAGGAACGCCCCAACAATTAGCGAATGAGCCTCAAAACCATTTGAGGGAGTAGATTTGCTTGGGCTGTCATGGCGGTGCCGCTGTTAACCAGAATGTTTAACTTCGCTAAACGGGTGGTTTCCTCTGCTATGTTGACATCTTTGATGCGGCTTGATGACTGCTGCATGTTTTCTTTTTCTATAGCCAGGGCACTGTTGATCTTATTTGTGTATGAGAGTTGACTTCCAATTTGTGCGCGATAATTGGCCAGACCTTGGATGGCGCCTTTGACACTGTCGAGACTGCCGATCACCATGCCACCGCCAGGGCCGGTTCCAGTTCCAGCGCCAGTCCAAGTGTCGGCAGCGTCATAATCGACTTCGTAGCCAGCGTCCTTTAAGACACCTACAGTGACTTTGCTAAGAGGCTCTGGATTGCCCCCCCCCTCGGAGGTTCCAGTCATTAATTCATTGTCGAAACCGGCCACGGTGCCGTTTGTCTCGTCCTCTTCCCAGTGGGCTCCCGCTGTGCCAGCACCACCATCATCCTCCAAATACAACTGGGTTTCTGTGGTGCCAAATATCTCGTTGTATTGTGCAATCGCATTGACTCCATTATAATTATTGCCGGAAAAATTTGTATGGGATGATGTAAAGCCGACGGCATGCATTATTTCATGAAGATAAGTGCTATAAGCGTAGCCACCATTGTACATGGAGTCTAAGTCCGCCTCGTCAACATTTATTGTTCCTGTTGCTTCAGCTACACCTATCGCTCCATTAATAGCATTCCCTCCTCCTGTAGCCAAAGTACCATTTACTCCGTCAGAGGTCGCCTCGTCCATGAGCTGTGCCGTGATTGTGTTGTCGATTGCTGCCCCTGCAGACGCATCTCCAACAATAATGGCTTCGATTCGGCGGGCTGCTCTTTCGATAAGTGCCTTATGTTTCCCTTGGAGCTCTTTCCCCTCTGCATTTGCTGCGTACTCAATCTTAATCTTGTAGTCCCCATCGGCGCCGCGGCCAAGCCCATCTGCAACGTTGTTATCATCCAGTGTGCTGGAAGAGGAATCACCCGTGAAAACCTTGCCCTCTGTAAAGAAAAGATCGATTTCGTTGAATGTTTTTCCGGCCATATCAAAGATGCCGGCATCAAGTTCATTGAATTCCAGTTCATAGGCCGTCTTGTCGTCAGCTGTTTTCGTCATGTCCTGGTACAGCACGGCCAATTCATTCATTCGGTGGACTGCACTCTGGATCTTCTCAGACAATCCGTCCTGCGTCTGAAGCATTGAATGGAAGTTCGTGTTGTTGGAAATTGCAGCATCAAGACGGGTGATTTTGGTGTCCAGTCTCATTGACTGGGCCAAACCTGCGGCGTCGTCCTGGGGGTGAACAATTTTGGACCCCGACGACAAACGAACCATCGATTCAGCCCAGCGCTTGGTATTGTCATCCAAGCGCGCTGCCGCTCGCGTTGCCGCTAAGTTCGTATTAATTACCAAATTGACGATTCCTTTCGTCTGCTAACAAATGGCTTCTATACCCGGAACGCCCCTAAACATAGGGGTATCCGCCCAAAAAAAGGCTTTCACCTCTCTTCCGCCATTCGAAATATCGGCATTTTCTTTATTTTTTTTAGCGTTTTTTTGTTTTGGGTTGGTGTCTGGTTGTTAAATCGGCGGATTTTGTTACGTTGCGCCCAGTGATATTTCGTACGCCGCCCAGCCAAGGAGGCCGCATGTTGAATGTCACCGTCCTGTTGGCTTGCGTGTTGTTGGCGGCCGGTTGCGGCACGATCGTCCGGAAAACAGCCAGCGGCGTGACGTCGCTGGCCACCGGCACGGTGAAGGTCGCTGGCAAGGCCACCGGCAAGGTCGCTGTGGCCACGATCAAGGCCGGCGGCGATGTGGCGGTTTCAGTGGGGAAAGCTTCCGGCCGGGCGTTGCTCGACTTGGCCAAGGCCGGTGCGGTGACGTTTGTCGACGCCGCCACCGGCGTGGTTTCCACTATCCCATTCATCGATGGCATGAGCCTGAACGCGGCCTTGGCAGCGGCCAAGCTCGATCCGCGTCTCAAGGTTTTTGAAATTATCCGGCCGTCCAAGGTGCTCAAGATCGGCTGGCAGCAGTTGGCCAAGCTGGGCGGCGCAAAGCTCAGGTCCGGCGATGTCATCCGGGTGATTCAGTTGGCCAGTCGGTAGATCGTGAAGGGATTGGTCGATATCATCAACCGGGAGACCGAGCGGGTATTCATCGTCGGTGTGCAACTTAAGGGGCAGGATGCGTGGTGCATCGACGAGTTGCTCGACGAACTGGAGGAACTGGTCGGCACGGCGGGCGGCGAGGTCGCCGGGCGCGGCACGCAGCGGCTAGACAAGATCAACGCCGCGACATTCATTGGCCCCGGCAAGGCGCGCGAATTCGCCGAGCAGTGCGCCGAGTCCGGGATCGACACGGTGGTGTTCGACGAGGAACTCACCCCGGCGCAGGGCCGCAACCTTGAGAAGGTGTTCGAGTGCAAAATCCTCGACCGCACGTCGCTGATCCTCGACATCTTCTCCCAGCGCGCTCGCACGCGCGAGGGCAAGCTGCAGGTGGAGTTGGCGCAGCTAAATCATTTGCTGCCGAGGTTGACGCGGTTTTGGACGCACCTGTCGCGACAAAAGGGCGGCATTGGCATGCGTGGCGGCGAGGGCGAAAGTCAGCTCGAGGTGGATCGCCGGAAGGTCCGCGAGCGCATTGACAAGATACAGCGCGACCTCGAGCTGGTCATGCGTCACCGCAGTGTCCAGCGCACCGGTCGCAAGCGCAACCAGTGGCCGCTAGGTTCGCTCGTCGGTTACACCAACGCCGGCAAGTCCACGCTATTCAATGCCATCACCGGCGCCTCGACGCTTTCCGAGGACAAGCTGTTCGCGACACTCGACCCGACGACGCGACGACTGCGCCTGCCGACGAACCAGAACGTGCTGCTCTCCGATACGGTGGGTTTCATCCGCAAGCTGCCCCATGATCTGGTCGATGCGTTCAAGGCGACACTCGAGGAAGTGATCGAGGCGGACTTGCTGCTGCACGTCGTGGACATCAGTTCGCCGCAGGCAGAGGAACAGATCGAGGCGGTGAACGTGGTGCTCGACGAGTTGGGCGTGGCCGACAAGCCGATGCTGATGGTGTTCAACAAGATCGACCGCGTCACCGCGCCCGGCTTGGCTAAGCGCTACACCGACCGGTACCCGAACTCCATTGTCGTGTCAGCCAGGACCGGTGAGGGCTTTGAGGCGTTCATGGCGGAACTGGGCAAGCAGCTGCGGCCTGTGCGCCAAATGCTGGAGTTGAGCATCCCGCACTCGCAGTCGGATGTGATCGCACGCCTGCACGAGGTGGGGCAGGTTCTGGAACGTGATTACAACGGCACCAAGGCGGTGTTCAAGGTGCTTGTGCCGCCGGACCACCGGGCCGCGTTCGAGCCGTTCATCATCCGCGAGGACGGCTTGGCCAAGGCCTAAGCGTCAGTACGTCGGGACGTTCGGATCGATCTCCTCGGACCAGGCGGTGATGCCGCCCTTGACGCTCTTGAGGTACTTGAAACCCTGCTCGCGCAGGAAGCCAAGCGCCTTGAGCGAGCGCACACCGGCCTTGCAGTGCAGATAGATTGTCTGGTTCGGGTCCAGCTCGGTGAAGCGCTGCTCGATCTGGCTGAGCGGCACGAGGGTCGTGCCCTCGACCTTCGCGATCTCGAACTCGTCCGGCTCGCGCACGTCGACCACGGCGATGCCGAGATCCGGGTTGTCGAGCGCGCGCTTCATTTCCTCCACGTCCACCTCGTCCGGATTTTCTTCCGGCTCCTCTGGCTGGTCCGGGATGCCGCAGAACTGGTTATAATCGATCAACTCCTTGATCGTCGGGTTGTCACCGCAGAGGGGGCATTTCGGGTCGCGGCGCAATTTGACCTCGCGGAATTTCATCTCCAACGCGTTGAAAATCAACAGGCGGCCGACGAGCGAATTGCCCTGACCAAGCGCCAGTTTGACGATCTCGGTCGCCTGGATGCAGCCGACGATGCCGGGCAGCACGCCCAGTACACCGCCCTCGGCACAGCTGGGCACCATGCCCGGCGGCGGCGGTTCGGGGTAGAGGCAGCGATAGCACGGGCCGCCGAGGCTCGGCGCGAACACGCTTGCCTGGCCGTCGAACCGGAAGATTGAGCCGTAAACATTCGGCTTGCCCTGCAGCACGCAGGCGTCGTTGGTGAGATAGCGCGTCGGGAAGTTGTCGGTGCCGTCCACCACGATGTCGTAGTCGGCGACAAGGTCCATCGCGTTCTCGCTGGTGAACGCCGCCTCGTGCTTGTCCACGATTACGTTCGGGTTGATGCTGTTGACCGTCTCAGTGGCGGACTCGACCTTTGAGCGATCGACATCCTCCGTGCCGTGGGCGATTTGCCGCTGCAGGTTCGAGAAGTCCACCACGTCAAAGTCCACCAGGCCGATCCGGCCGATGCCAGCCGCGGCGAGGTACATGCTGATCGGCGAACCCAGTCCGCCGGTACCGATGCAGAGCACGCTGGCGCTCTTGAGCTTCTTTTGGCCAGCCATGCCGACCTCCGGCAAGATGAGGTGGCGGGAGTAGCGGCGGATTTCGTCGTTGCTTAATTCCATTTTCAGGGCGGGGCAGCGTACATCAAGGCCAAGCGCTTGGCCAAGTGCCGATTATTCGGCGATGAATCCCTGAGCCTTCAACCAGAAAACCAGATCCTTGGCCCAGGGATGGACATTTTTGAACGGCGGCTTGTCGGCCAGGCCAATGCCGTGGCGGCCCTTTTGATAAACGTGCAGCGCAAACGGCACGTCGGCTTTCTGCAGCGCGGTCGCAAACTGCAGGCTGTTCTCCACCGGCACAGCCTTGTCCTCGACCGTGTGCCACAGAAAGGTCGGCGGCGTGTTCCCTGTCACCTGTTTTTCGTTGGAGAGCAACTCGACCAGTTCGGCCGGTGGCTTGTCGCCGAGCAGATTGCGTTTCGAACCGCGATGAGTGAATTCACCCAGTGTGATCACCGGGTAGCAAAGAACGCCCAGGCTTGGTCGGGAACTGATACGATCGATCGGGTCGCTGGCCTGCGGGTTGCCAGTGTCGAAGTGTGTCAGCAGCGTCGAGGCCAGGTGACCTCCGGCGGAGGAACCCATGATCCCGATTTTGTCTGGGTCGATCTTCCACTGCTTCGCGTTGGCGCGGACGGTTCGCAGCGCGCGGGCTGCATCACCGAGCATGATCGGGTGCCGATAGCCGGCCGAGCCAAGCCGATACTTGAGAACGAATCCATTAATGCCGTGCTGTTGCAGGAACTGTGCGTAGGTCGCCCCTTCGTGTGAAGCCAGTCCGCCGTAGCCTCCGCCGGGGCAGATGACAATGGCTGAACCGGAGTTGTTACCGGCCGGGGCGAGGAACGGCGTCAGTGTTGGGATGTCCCGTGGTGAGTCGTCCTTGGCTCCCGGGGTGCCATTTGGCCAAAGCGGCTGTTCCTTGTCTTGAGCGGACGCACCGGCAAACAAAGCCAGCGCCACTATCGAAGTCGTAAAAGCTTTCATGTGAAACGAACGAGCCGGAGACTACGTCCACAGACCCAGTGTGAAAAGCCCCCGCTTGGCCAAGCGGCAGGGTATGTAAATCTTGACCAGTCAGGTGTAATTACGAATCCTTTTCGGGGATCATCGAACTAGCAGAAACGGACATAAATCCTGCCACAGCAGCTTAGTCAAGCTGCTCGGTAGAATGGTCACCCACATGTTTCAATGAAACGATTAAGGCGATTGTTTGTCCCGGCATCGAGGGAGAGTAGCCAGCTTGGCTACGACTTCGGCCGGAGTGCTATTTTGGTCCTGCTTGGCCTGATCGTTGCGGCCATCGTGGTCAAGGGTGCCGAGAGGGAGCAGCCGCTTGAGTTCACGACTATGATTGCCCATTGGGCAAACTATGCCCATGAGGATTACCTACCGTTTGTGGAGGAGGCCCGGCCGGAGTTGGTTCAGGTCGGCTTTTACGGTGCGCACTACTGGAGCTTGGCGCACACGAAACACGGTGCCGGTTATCCGGCGCATTTTCCGAGGATTGGTCTTGGGCAAAACCGAGACTGGTTGAGGCAACTGAACCAAAAGTTGCATTTGTTCGACTCGCTGGTAGTCGGTCATTTCAACATCGAGTTTCTGGTGGGCGACCCCGAGAGCGATGAGGGACCACGGGGCTTCTTCAAGTTTTACCGCGAACTTTGGGACGAGCAACCGCTTGGCCTTAGGCCAGTCGATGATCCACTGGATCTACTTGAAAGAAATGCCGATGGCTCGCCGATCCAGAATAACAGCTACTCCATCGGTGGCATGAAGGAATACTGGGCCTGCCTGAACAATCCCCATTGGCGTACAGTGCTTAAGGCCTGGGTCCGGCACGGCATCGGCCAAGGGTTGGATGGGTTCGTGATCAATTACTTTTATCGTCACAACTGCCTTTGTGATCATTGTCAGTCCGCGTTTCATGATTATCTGGATGATCGTTTTGATGCGGCACAGTTAAAGAACCAGTTCGGGATCACTGACCTGGCCACGCACAAGTTCACCGAGATTGGATCGTGGCATGACCCGGCAAACAGCACCCCCTTCAAGCGCGAACAATTGCGATTCTCACAGATGGCCACCAAGGATTGTTTTGACGAGGTGTTCGTCAGATACGGCCGTTCGCTGAAGCCGGGGCTGATCGTCGGCCAGTGGAATCATCTTGGAAATTTTGGCCAGATCAACGGCGACGAACGCTGCCTGTTGCCGGCTGGGCTCTGGGCAAAGAATGAGGATTATCTCTGGTACAGCACCGGTGGCTCGGCAAATTATACCGACCTGAAAAACAATGACCTTGGTGAAGGGACACTGCAGGCGCGCTACATCAGGGGTGCATCCGGTGACAAACCCTACACGCTGGGGAAATATGAGAGCACCCGCACACGGGCAGCCATCGCCGAGTTGGCTGCCAACGGAGGCGCGCCGATGGGTTTTTACACCCGCTTTACCGATCCCGCGGCACGAAAAGTCATCACTCAGTATTACCGATTTATTCAACGTCATGATGCCATTTATAGCCGAAACAGATCACATGCGGAGGCCGTCCTGCTTTTCCCCCGCAAGTCGGTTCATGCCGGTGATGTTGCGCCGGTTGAGGCCTTTCGCCAAACAGGTCGGGCACTCCTCGATCGCCATGTTTTGTTTGATATCCTGCCGGATGATCTGGCCAAGGCCGACCGGCTTTTGGGTTACTCAAAGGTCTATCAAGCGGGCGATGACGTGCAGGAAGGGCAGACGAAATTCTCCGCACCGCCCACCGTCCGAGTCTCTGCCAGCCGCCCCGCCACCGGGGATGCGTTGCATTTGCATTTTGTCAACTACAACCGGACGGAACCTTCCCAACCCAAAAGCCCGGGTGGCGGAATTCAGGACGAAAAACCGATCAACGTGGGCGGGTTCCGATGCACTGTGCCCATCCCCGCTGGCAATAAGCTAAAGGGCATCCGCTTTTTCACTCCGGAAAAAAAGAATCCTATTGAGGTGGTTGGTGATGTTCGAGAAACAGGTGAGGTGCACTTCACCATGCCGGAGTTTCTTGTGTACGCCGTCGTTGAATTGTCGCTCCAGCCGGGTTCACCAGATGCACCTTGAGCGATTGCTGAAAAGCAACGCTTGGCCAAGCGCATTCGTAACCGGCCCCTGAATGGAAATTATTGATCGGACCACCCTTTTTGGGCCAGTTTGTATGTTAGGTTTCAGTGACTGATTTGGTTCTCACATTATGACCTGTGGTAGGTGGTTTAGTTGTCTTCATTGTCAGTGCGAGTATGTGGCACTGAATAAGACCGCCAGCAGCAACGGTAGTTTTCGACTTCAATATCTTCAGCCTCGGTCAGTTTCCCCGTTTTCCGATTCTTCCTGAAGGTAATCTTTGGGCTGATACCACTTAGCGACCGGCACATAGATCGCTGCGGCAACAAAGATCAATCCCGCCCAAAACCACAGTTCCTGTGTCATGCTTAGCTTGGAGAGACCCGTTTCGTTGGTTAGGGCCCATGTTACGCCTGAGGTGAGGAAGTTGCCCAACGATACCGTGAGCAGGAACAGTGACAAAATGAATGACTTCATCTGGCGTGGTGCCTGAGTGTAGGCGAATTCAAGGCCCGTGATCGACACCATCACCTCTGCAGAGGTGAGAAGTGCGCAGGCAAGGATTTGCCAACCCATGTGGGGAGTGTTGCCGGCGTCCACAGACATCTGTACCACGGCCACCATGCTGAAGGCCGCGCTCATGGTGAAGAGGCCGATACCAATTTTGCGCAGTGAGGATAATGGGAATACCCGATCAATCAGCGGATAAATACCGTAGTTGAAAACCGGAATCAGTAGCAGGATAAACAGCGGGTTGAACACCGCAGAGATTTGCGCGGGCAGTAATTCCTGTCCGCCGATCAAAGGCAGGCCTTCGGGTATCATGCGATCCAGACTTTTGGCCTGAATTAGCCATGTGGTTCCAATCTGATCGAACAGCGACCAGAACACGATTATGAATGCAAACACCACACAGATTCGTCCGATCGCTTTTTTGCCTTCGACAGAAAAAGTCTCGGCAAAATATTCTTTCACTCCGCATGCTTGGATATGCACAAACTTGTTGCGACCCATCCAAAACACCCACGTTGCAAGTGCCATTAATATACCGGGCAATCCGAATGCGTAATGGGGTCCAAAGAGTACTTCGTTTGGCCCTTTTTCACCCACCAGCCATTGAACACCTGGATAAAGCTTTGCGCCCATCCCTTCGCCAGCTGTGGCTTCCAGCAGGAATGGGGTCAGCATTCCGCTGAGAAATGCACCCAGATTAATCGAAAAGTAAAACCAGCCGAACACCTTGCTCAACAGATGCCCGTTCGATTTTCCGAATTGATCGCCCACGTGTGCCGATACGCAGGGCTTAATGCCTCCTGATCCCATGGCAATGAGGATTAATCCACCAAATAACCACCCCTTGGTGTTTCCCATTACCCCCATGAAGGCTAAGCAAGCGTGACCTGCACAATACACCATGGAGAGCGTAATAATAGTGCGGTATTTGCCCCAGATGGAATCTGAAATCAGGGCGCCAATCACCGGAAAAAAATAGGCCGAAGCCAAGAATAAATGCACCCAGCTCTTGGCTTGCTGATCGGTGAAAGTATCAAGACGGCCACCGGGTTGCATGAGGTAGGTGGTCAAGAAGACGAACAACACCGCGCGCATGCCATAGAAGGAAAATCGCTCCGCCGCTTCGTTACCGATGATGTAAGGGATGCCCTTGGGCATTCCCGTACTCTTCACCGGTGAGGACAAATAGGGCGTTTGGGCCATGGCCGAAAATCTTGACAAAACAACTGTATACTGGCGAGGCAAAAGCGCCAAATGGACTTGGGCCACGAAGTGTTGATACTATTAGTGCATTATTAATGCACTTGGCGTGACCTTCGAAAACTACGCCGTTGTGAATGTTAGTTATCTAGGTTAAAGTCCATAGTCGGACTTGAAGAAATATAGTGACCCTCGATATTTCGAGTAGTTGAAGTATTCCTGAATTTCGAAAAAAAAAGGGTATAAAAATCCCTTAAGCTGACGACTCCTGCGACTTCCCACGCCCAATCAACAGCACGACTGTGACTGTTGTGAGCAGGAGGTATTTCATTTCCCTTCAACTTTCAATTATTGCCCCGTTTTGCCTCGTGCTCATTGAAGAGGGCGATGATTTCCTTGTGGCGCATTGAAGTTGCCATGTTCAGCGGGGTCAATTCCCTGTGGTCCGCCACGTTTATTTCAGCATCGTTGGCAATCAAAAACTCGACTATTTCCTTCTGTCCTCTCAAAGCTGCCT
>CAJWEP010000039.1 GCA_913030945.1 uncultured Verrucomicrobiota bacterium | reverse complement strand
GCACCTCCGGGTCATGCCACTCGGCGGCCTTGTTCTCGACGGCCTTGTCCATGTCCTCATCGACCATGTCGGCGAGCGTCTCATCAACCCAGCGTTCCATGCGCTGAAGGAAATTCCGGGGCGGGGAATGCCGCTTGATCACGTCTGGCGCGCGCTCGACATCAACACCGCTGTAGAGCACGCACGGCTCGCCCTCGCCGGTCGCCTCGATCATCGGTGTGCGATGGCACATGCCGACACAGCCGACGCGCTTGACATGCACCGGCGCATGGCTCTGGGCAACGGCGCTGGAAAGGGCGTCGTAAAGCTCGCCACTGCCCTTGGCCAAGCAACATGAGCCCAGCCCAACGCGGATCTCCGCACAACCCTTGGGCAGTTCCTTGAGCAAACGCTGGGCAAGAATAGTTTCGCGCTCTCCCGCACCGCCCAAAAATTGCGCCTGGCGCGCGCCAGCGGGACTGTCCTGCGGTTGGCGAAGGAAATCATCCACCAACCGGGGTGCGCTCTCGGAAGTCACGTAGCCGTGGGTCCGCTCCTCGATCTGGGCAGCCGGGGCCATGGTGCAGCAGCCGAGGCAGGCGACACGCTGAATGGTGAATTGCCGGTCCGGATCGGTGTCGTCGCCCTCAGGAATGTCCAGAAAACGCCGCAGCGAATCCTCGACCAACGTGATTCCCTTGACGTGGCAGGCGGTCCCGTGGCAGGTGCTGATGACGTACTTGCCGACCGGTTGATGCCGGAACTGCGAGTAAAAAGTCGAAACGCCGGTGACGGCGGCGGGGGTAATGTCGGTAATCTCTGGCAGCCGTTCCAGCGCCGGAGCTGGCAGCCAGCGGTAACGTTCCTGAATTGCCTGAAGAATCGGGATCAGGTCGTCGGGCTGCCGCCCAATGCGCGCCACCAACTCGTCGATCTCGACAAGATCGATGCCGCTGTCCGGTTCGCTTGTGACCTTTTCTGCCGGGGGCATTTCAAGTGTTTTCATGGGGCAATTTTGAAGAGATGACTGATGCCGCGGTAATAAATGGCATTGCCGACAACGGCCGGTGTGCAGACGGCCTCCTCGCCGAGCTGCGCTTGGCCAAGCGGCTTGTACTCCCTGCCGGGACCAAAAATATGCATCGTGCCGATCCGATCTATGAGGTACACCTTGCCGCCCACCATTATCGGGGAGGCATAAAACCCCTCATCGGTGTCGTGCACCCACAACTCCTGCGATTCCCCATCAACGCCCACACCGGTCTTGGCGTCGAAGCAGGCAATACCGCCATCGTCCAAGCCGGCGATGAGGAGTCCCGCATTGACCAGGGGTGTGCAGACACCGGGTATCTGCTCGTTGTTTTCCCAGACGACCTTTTGTGTCTTTAAGTCAATCGCGCTGATCTTGATATAGCCGCAACTGACATAGAGCATTCCGTCAGCATAAACCGGCGTGGGCGCAATCTCCCCTCCATCCACCCACTCCATGCTCCAATACTGCTCCCCCGTTTTCGGGTTGTATGAGGTTAGAGTCCCGGCGGCGAGAATAGCCTCGGTGCGTTCGCCGGTATCGGCAAGGATGGGGGACGCCCAGGAGGGTCCGAAATCGCGCTTCACTTTCCATTTTTCGCTACCGGTAGCGACATCAACCCCCGCAAAAAAGCTCCCCTCCTCCTGGTCGTACTGGACGAGCAACACGTCCTCATACCGGACGAGCGAGGAGGAATGTCCGTAGGGGTTTTTGGGGACACCGAGGTTCCTTCCCCAGACCCGGTTGCCCTCAAAGTCGAGAGCCACAAGATCGCCTGTGGAAAAAATCGCGAACAACCGCAGACCATCCGTTGTCATGGTTGGCGCTGCGTAACCGGTATCGCTGCTAACCTTGGGCGGCTTGGCCGGCGAGCCAGGGATGCCGGCCACCCGATGCGTCCAGAGCAACTCGCCCTTAGCTGAGCCGAAGCAGTATACCTCACGGACTTCCTTGTCACCGCCGGTCATGTAAATCCGGTTCTCCCAAACTATGGGCGAACTGAAGCCGGGCCTTGGGACTGGGGTTTTCCAGGTGATGCCCCGGCCGGACTCGCCATCCCAATCGACCGGCGTTTCGCCTTCCCCGGCTACCCCTGCTGTCATGCCTCGAAATGCTGGCCAATGGCGGGCCATCTCCTCCGGACTGGCCAAGGGCGGCGGCACAGCCGGCTCGCTGCTGGTGGCTGTGTCGAGTTGGTTTGTATCGTCCAACGGACTTTCCCAGGGCAAGGCCAGGACTAGAGCGAAGCCGATCAGAACTAACCCTGCGATGGTGACCGATTTGCGAGCCCACTTGGCCGTCTCAACCAAGTCGTCCTTCGAATCCCTTGAGTCTGGATAAGGCACCTGCTCTCTATAGGCAGCAAGAGACTTAAATGCAGTTAGAGTTACCACCAGTCCGCCGACTAAGAAGTAGATGCCCATTCGATTAAAATGCTGGCTGGTAAAAAAGGCGCGCCGTGCAATGTAATCAAGCTCACGGATCTCCTCCTTTATAGCCTGATTGCCTGGGTCTGCCTTCATATCCACGAGCCGCTGCTCGAGTGCCTTGGAGTGGATCGGGTCCGCCGACTTGAGGCTCAGGTTGTTCGCGATTAGCAACGCGCAGACGACGATCGAAAAGAAGGCGGCGATCACGCCGATACCCCGGATCACCCGGTAAGTGAACGACTCTGTGTTCGAAGCATACTCAACGACCCGCATCAGTCCTGACCTTCCCCCGTCACCGCCGCAGGCTTGACCTCCTCCGGCTTGGCCAAGGCCAGCGATTCCTCAAGCGCCTTGCTGCCGGGCAGAAAATTGGGGGTATGCATCTCGTCGCTTGGACAGTACGAACAGCACCGACCACAACTGAAACAGGTCGGTTTGTCCACCTCATAATCCTTCTGGTCGCGCACGATAGAGATGCCGATCAGCTTCAGCCCAAACACCAGCCCGAGGAACCCGCCGAGCATCCAGCCGCCCATGTTCATCTGGGCTTGAATCTTCTTGGCATCCGCAATCAACTGTTCCTCCGGCATGCCCATGGAGCGGAATGTAGTCGTCTCCAACGATGGCTCCATCTCCGGATTCGCCTTTTCCACCATAATCTGTTCGGCAAGAAAGACGGTGTTGTTGTAGCGCGACATCGGGGTGGACATGCGATGCCCGATCCAACCGGCCAGGACCACCATCAACGGCAGCATTAAAAATAAGTAGCCCAGCCGCTGTACCCCGGTAGCCCTCACCTCACGCTCGAGACCGGTGTTGGGCTTGTTGATGTAGTCGAAGGGACACGTGGCCTCGCAGAGCCGGCAGTCCACGCAGTCCGTCGGCGTGATGGCCAAGTGCCACCGTGCAAACCTGGACATCAATCCCAACAGCACGCCATAAGGGCAGAAGAATCGGCAATAAGGCCTTGCAATAAAAACACCCGAAAGAAGAAAACCAGCCCCAAGGTAAAGGTACGGCGCGTTGCCGTTTAGACGAAAAAAACCGATGAATGGATCATAACGGCATATAATGAAACCGGTGTTGGTAGCTGCAAAAAGGATTGCCGTACCAATATAAACATACGGAATCATGCTCAACGCAATTGTCAATTTACGTGGGAGCTTTATTGGCTTCAAAACTACAAGATCCTGAATGGCGCCAAGCGCACAAACTGACGCGCAAAATACGCGGCCAAAAAAGAGGGCAAATATCAATGGCAAAACAAAAAACATCACAACCGTGATAGGTGCGGCGTAATTGGAGTTGAATAGTGAAAGTGCCACATTCTGAATAGAGCCTATTGGACAAACACACCCCTCCTTGTAAAAGCCAAAGTAACCCAGACTGAAAAGCATCAACCAGAACAAGCCACGGCGAGACCGGCGCTTTACTGCCAACCAGGCGGCCAGACTCAGCACAACAGTAAGCACTCCGACGTCGACCCACTGCTGAGTCTGCGACGTCGGCAGTGGAGCCTGTCCATCGCGGGGAATCGTATCCTGAATAATTGTATTCCCACGCCCATCTACAAAATCCCATGTTTCCGGGAAGACATATTCACTGTCAAATTCAGGCGCCGGAAACCGAGCTTCGTCAGACTGGGCAGATGGAATCAATAAAGCCAGAACAGATAAAAAAACCAATGATAACACTATTGAGCTGTATATCCGCTGATTTTTCACTTTGTTATTACCGTGAAAGACTTGAAATATCTAAACTGTATGACGAGGAGGTTTGAGGTCTAGTTCCACAACCTGCCGCTGGTCATGCTTGAGCTTGTACGGTGTGTCGGCAGGCACACGATCCCACGCGTCAGAAGGGCACTGCATGGCAATGGAGCAGTTGTTACAGTTCACGCACTCCTCGTGGTTGACCTGCAGGTAAAACGAGGCGTTGCCGAAATCCTCGCACGCCTTTACGCACTTGGCACAGCCGATGCACTTATCCATCTCGATGTTGTATTCCCAGTAGGGATCCTCAACGAACACCCGCTCGATGGCATTGGTCGGGCAGAGCTGATTCTCCGCCGCAGAAGTCAACTCGTCATAGTTGGGATGAAAATACCCGAAGCAGTACCGGCAGTAGCCGCAGATGGGATAGGACTGCACACATTTCACCGCCGAGGGCGCCACCACACAGTCGGTTGAGCAGTGCTCGCACTTAACGCACTTGGCCGGGTCGATCTGCCAAACGGTGTTCTGCCGCCGCGAGCCAAAAACGAGCAACCCACCAACCAGGCCAAGCCCCATTGCCACCATCCGGCTCGCGGCCTGGCGCAGGAACCCAATCCGGCTCAGTTTGTTCGGTCCTTTCAGTTCAGCCATAATTCTCCCTTGTCATCAGTTGATCCTCGACTTTCGCACATCCAAGCAGATCATCTGCTTGGAATCGCGCAAAAGCAACTTGCCATCGACCAAGGCCATCGGTGCCCAGGCGTCATGCCCCTTGAGCACCCGAGCCTGGGCGAGGGGCTCAAACCCGTTCAGCGATGCCTTGATCATGCTCAACTCGCCGTTGTCGTTGAGTATGAAAAACTTGTTGTCCGCCATCAGGAACGGCCCTAGCCCATAACGCGCTGTCTTGCCGCTGGTCCAGACGATTTTCCCACTGGCATTGAAGCAGGCGAACTGTTCCCGACGCTCCCCGGCCGACTTGGGCAGCACACCAAAAATATGCTTCTCATAGAGGATCGGCGTCTGTTGCTCACAGCTGAAGCCGGTTTTCTTGTCCTGCTCAAAAACTGTCTTTGCGGTAATCGCGCCACCAGCCTCCTTTAACTCCAGCATCAGGCTGCCCGCCCCGTTGCCGGCAGTAAGGAACAACTGCTGGTCATCCACCTTCAGCGGCGATGGCGATGTGACCTTGTTATTCCAAGCCGTGCTTTGCCAAAGCAACTCTCCCTCAGCGGCCTTCTCGGCAGAAACACCCGCCACCCCCCCGGAGGCGCAATAAACGTACATTTTTTTGCCAAGCAACGTCATCGGCATCACCGAGGCATGAGTCATCTTCCATCCACCCGGGTTTGGCGTTTCCCACATGACATTCCCGGTGGCGATGTCCACCCCAATCATCAGTGACCTGCCGGCCGGGGCCAAAACAACCGTCTCCCCGTCGATCAGCGGGCATTGACCGGTGTACCACAGCGGTACCTCCGCACCGTGATCGGCCACCATGTCGATACCCCACTGGTAAGCGCCTGTTTCTGTGTCGAGGCACATCACATGGCAACGCGGCCCGATCGCGACGATGTACCGATCTGTCAATGCCGGTACGGTGCGCGAGACGCCATGGTTACGCTTGGTCGGCGCCTTGTACCAGCGACGCCAGATTTCCCGACCGTCAACAATGGAGAAACAGCGCAGCGCATCCCCTTGCTTCTCCTCGTCGTAGTCCATCACATAAACACGCCCTTTCCAGACCACCGCACCGCTGTGGCCCTCGCCAAGGTCAATCGGTTTGTCCCAGAGCAATGGCGGCCCGCCCTCCCCCCAACTCTCAGCCAAAGGCACACTGTCACTGCAAATATTACTGAAATCCGCTCCACGAAAATGCGGCCAGTCGGCCGTGGTTTTCCCGGGCTGGCCGTCGAACTCCAAAAATTCACCCTCAATATCAACCCGCTCAACCTCCCCGCCAGGCGAGGCAGCCACAACGCCACCCCCCATCGTGCCCGCGGCCTGCTCGGCGGGCACATCTGCCAAACGCTTTCGTGGCGCCACCTCCGGTGGTGACCTAAACAAAACGAAAAGGAACCCGACAGCTATAGATGCCATCAGGACAACCATCACGGCACCGAGTTGCCGCTCATTCATTAATATATTTCCTCCACCCATCTCAGCCGCAGAAGAACAATTACCTAATAAATTAGACTTCCATGCTCAAACACTCTTCCCCTGGCCCTTCTGCTCGCGAAACTTGTCGGCCTTTGGCAAACTACAGCCAGCAGCAAATTCAACACACTCATTACAGGTGTAGAGGCGAATGCAGTTCGGATCGTTCTCCAGCCGGTGGGTCTTTATAGATTGCGTGACAGCATAGGCGGCCATCCCTCCAAGTGCCAAAAGACGCGCTCCACTCGCAAAAAGCTCGCGCCTGCTCGATTGACCAGGTTCGGGTTCCCTCATGTTGAAGCTTCCTGCTTGGGAACGAAAGTGCGGACTGACTTACGATACGGATCAAGCGCAAGAACATGCCCTGCCGGGTTGATGGCAATATCAAAGCCAGCCCCAATGGAGCAGTTCGCACACGCTTTACGCGCCAACTCTTTGTCCTCAACAAGTGTGTCCGGCCCGGCTACAACACCAAGGAATTCCCCATCGCCAGTATAGTGGTTGATACGGGCCAATCCCTTTTCGCTTGTGATAAAGTCGCCGTCCGGGGTGAGGGCAAAATACACCGGGTTGCAACAACCGCAAAAACGGTCGATCTTCATCCCCGGTTGCCCCCAGGCGGACTGGAATTGTCCGTCAATCGTGTAGGTTTCCACCTGCAATCTGCCGGTGTTTGCAACACGCAGCCGTCCGTCTGGAGCTACAGCCAAGTCAAAATACGGGCTTGGAATCGCAAAACCTGGATTATTCTTTTCCTTGTCCTTTTTGCCAAAACGTTGCCGTACGTTCCCGGTGCGACGGTCACATACAATGACTTCCCGGTTCCCAGCGTCAGCCAAAAAAATTGAATCTCCGTTTGATGATATGGCGGTGAGATAAGTTCGCCCACCCAGACGCGGTCCAACAAATTTTTGACTCCCTTGAGAGTCATATATCGTAATCTGATCGACTGTGCCGACAATCAACTCATCCTCGGTCGCCATGTGCAGACAGTGAGTCGAACGGTCAATGGCAATTTCAGTTTCCTCATCCCCGAACGCAGTAAAAAATTTCACCTTCTGGTCACCTGCAACAAGCACCCTTCCATCCTTCGTGGTTTCCAGGCGCTTGACACTTTCAAGGCCGGTTTCAAATGCGCCCATTGGCTGGTATTTCAAGATTGCCGGATCGGTCTTCTCAAATTCGCTAACGTCATACTCAAAACGATTCCCGCCTGAGACCGGGGTGGTCTTACGCACCATGTCCGGCCCTTGAAACCTTCTGGCCAGCCAACCGAGAGCACCACCCACGCCGACCAATCCGGCACCGATAAAACCTCTTCTTCCTAAGTTTTCCTTCTTTTTCATTTGCTTAATAAACATTCAATTAACGCATTACCTTCTTAAGGACGGAAAGCAAACGTGAGTAAAACTGAATCACATCATCCAACAACTCTTGACCGAAGCGTTCAAGAGCGAAAAAACACTCCCTTGCCACGGCCAAAAACTGCCATTGGCCAAGAATCTTGTCAATACTTAGAATAATTCTAAAAAGGATGGCTAAAATTCACTGTCTTTAATCGTTTTATTCTAATTACTTAGGTTCTATTTACGTTTTCCTTTCAATCCATTAAACCTAAACCTATAAGTACAACGTTTGATCATGGATTTTCTGACTCTGCAGTAAAATTTTTTGGCCGAGTGCCTGACCAAACGCCTGGATTGTTATATCAATTAAGGCTGGCTATTTAGCCCTTACGTCGAAGGCGAATAGCAGTTCCTGATCGCGTAGGTACATCACGCCGTTGGCTACAACCGGGTGTGTCCAAACTCGGCCGGCCGGCTTGCGCTGCTCGGTTTGAGGTTCGAGCTTGAATCGGCCATGTTCCTTCCAGCCGGCTGTGTCGGCACTGGCCAACGCCACTGTCCCCGAGCTTTCCTCCAGGCAATACAGGCGGCTGTCCGCATAAGTCACACACCCCTTGCCAAACTCTTTGGAATCCCACACCACTTCACCGGTCTCAAAGTTCTGACAGGTCCACCCCCGCCCGTCGGAATAGCCGTACAAGTGTCCGTCGTGCAGCAGGACGCCGCCATGCTGGTTTTTAATGTTCCTATTGTGGTAGTCTTGAACAACCTTGTGGCCGGCCTTGAGGGTGATCTTCCGACAACCAACACCGTAGCCTGAGCTGATGTAAACCTGCCCGTCACGAAAAATTGGGGTGGGAACGACGGCTGTACGCCCCCGCCATGCATTGCGCCACAGCACCTTTCCATCCTCAGCGGAAACACCAGCCAGGGTTTTCATGGTGAGCTGAATGTATTGCCGCTGGCCATTGTGATCCGCCGGGATGACGGAGGTGTATTGTGCCTCGTCGGTCCAGTCACCGCTACGCCATTTGACCTCGCCCGCGGTCTTGTCAAGGACGGCCAAAGTGCCCTTGTCACCGCCGGGTGTACAGATGACGAAGTTGCCATCGACTAGAACCGACTCGGAATAGCCCCATTTGGGAGTTTCTCCCCCGAGGTCACCGGTTAACTCGACACGCCAGTTGACTTGGCCGTCCGCTGTATTGGCACAGATCAAGCCGCCGCCTGCGCCAAGCGCGAACACCTTCGCACCATCCACCGTGGCGGAACCGCGGGGGCCATCGCCCCAGCTGTTGTTGAAAATGCCGCCCAGTTCAGCCGTCCACAGCGTCTTGCCACTCTTGGCCTCCTTGGCGAACAACTGCTCCTTGCCGCCCTTGGTTCCCATAACAAACAACCTGCCATTGGCCACCACCGGCGCCGAGTAGCCAATGCCAATGTCGCGGCTCAGCCAAACACGCTTCGGCCCGGCGCTTGGCCAGGCTTGGTGCAGGCCGGTCTCACGACTGATCCCGTCACGGTTGGGTCCTCGCCATTGCGGCCAGTCGCCGGCCTGCAGGCCAAGGGCGGTGGCAATGAACAATGTGGTAAGAATAGGTTTCTTCATGGTTTGTTCGAACGGCGGAAAAACTATCGACTGTGCTTGGGCAAAGCAACCTCGGAGGCGACCAGGCGTCCTCGTGGCTGTTCAGTCGAACTTGAATGAAAACAGATCAACGTCTTTCAACTCGAACACCAGTTTAACCGGCGCTTCCCGATGTCAAACTTGACAGAACTCCCACAGCCCAGCCGAAGCCGTCTGGACGCAGGGAATTGCTCCATACTGCAGACAGGCGGTCATGAGCCCGTGTTCGTGGTGTTCATTGAACCGGCATCGATCCCCTACTGGGCGTAATCGTGCCGGACCATCCGGTACTCCGGGTTGACCAGATGGCCGGGTGGCCGCCTCATTGCGATCTCATCAACGTGGCCATCGACGAACAACATGTTGCAGACGAAATCGGCAGAATGATGCATTTGCGTGCGGATAAAGTGCTGGGGTTTGCCGTAAGTAAAATAGTCGGCATAAATCAGGGTGAAATCTCCAGCCATCACCTGCTGGGACGGCTGCCGCACGTTTTCGTGCGTGTAATTGTACAACACCTCCGTGATGGGGCCGGAACCCCACGATTCGCCGAGGGACGAGACCGATTTGCCCTTGGCCTTGTCAAGAAGGCACGCCTGAAACGCATAACTGCTGCCGTACACGTCATAAAAATTACCCTTGGTATACAGCGTCGACTCCAGCCCCGACCCGGCTTGGTACCCCTCATCCAGCGGACACTCGGGCACGAACTCACCCATGTAGGGAGTCAACAGCCGCTTGGCCTCGTTCCGAAAGCCGCTGACCTGGTTTCGGTTGTCCCCCCACGCATAGTGACGGACGTTTTGGTACAGCGAATTATTGGGAGCCGGCCGGTTGGCATTGCTGTAGATCGGAAACTTGGATTCATTGTCAGACACATACAGCAGGACAGCGATGCCCATCTGCTTCATGTTGGAATTGCACACAGCCTTCTTGCCGCTGGTCTTCGCCTTGGCCAAGGCGGGCAACAACATGGAGGCGAGGATGGCGATGATGGCCACCACCACCAGCAACTCGATCAGGGTAAAGCCCAATCGCCGTCTCTGTCCGGCTAGTTGTTTTGTTTTCATGATGCCTTTGGCCAAGCAGACCGTGCTAGCCGTGGATCAAACGATAGTACATTTTGAGGTTTGACTCATCGCAACCCAATGAGAAGGCACTGCCAATTCACCGTCAAGCGGCCAGAAAAAAGGGTCGATTTAACTGTTGCCCCCAAACCACAACCCTGCGGCGTTTAGGTGGTGAGGTGGGTTGGTTTAGTTGCTCTCTAGTAGCGGTCCCAGTAGGCCAACGGATGGCCCAGTCGATATTGAAATCCGATGCCGCTCACTTTCACGGCAATAACGTGACCATCGACGTGCGCTGTGTTCGCCACTCCCTCGTGGCGGTTATACATACGCTGAGGCATCGTCGTGTACCACGGTTCATTGTTAGGTGTGCGAAATAACAGCGTTCTTCCCTTGTAGCTTTTCTGCACGAACCACTTGTCTGGATTCTTTTCACTCGTATTATGGATCTGCCCGGAATCACCAAAAAGAACCGTGGCGGACGGATTGGCAATATGGGTTTCCTTAACTTTCCATGCCGTCTCCAACCAGCGACCAAGTTCTGGGTGATTCATTCCAATTCCAAATCTGGTTGAATCTTTAAGGCTGGGACAACTGTGGATTTGTGTATTCTGCCCAAGAGTGCTTTGGAGCAGATCCGGCCACCAAGTATGATTGCCGGGTAGAATTGCCCCCGGCGGAGTCTTCGCCAGTTTGGCCAACTGCACAAATTCACCGTCATTGTCATCCTTGTAAAAATTATGGGCTAAACCAATTTGCCGCATATTGCTAATACAGGCTGCGGATTTCGCTTTTGATTTTGCTCTAGCTAATGCAGGTAAAAGCATACTTGCCAATATTGCAATGATGGCGATTACCACCAAAAGCTCAATAAGTGTGAACGCTCGAGATGATTTGGTTTTCATTTCCCTTCAGCTTCCAATTCTTTACCCGTCTTGCCGCCGTGTTTGCGGATGATGTCGCCGATTTTGTTTTCGTCTCTTTTAACAGCCTCATCAAGAGGCGTCTTGCCTTTATGATCCTTCGCCTCCAAATCCGCACCCTCACGTGTCCCGGCCACGGCTTGGTCCGCTAATCCTCCGCCTTGGATGAGCGGGTGGTCAGATCGAGGAGGGCTTGGCGCAGGTCTTTGCCCTCGTGCAGCATGGCGTAAACCTCGTCGATGATCGGCGTGCTGACGTCTCGGGAGCGCGCGAGGTTCCACGCCGACCGGGCAGTCGGGTAGCCCTCCACCACCGACACCGAGTCGGCGAGGATGGCCTCCGGCTTTTCGCCGCGCCCGATGCGCAGACCAAACTGGTAGTTGCGGCTCAGGCTCGAGAAGCACGTCACTGTCAAGTCGCCCAGGCCGCTCAGGCCAGCGAATGTCTCCGCGCGCGCGCCGCACGCCACACCCAGGCGGCGCATCTCTGCGATCGCACGCGTGACCAGTGCCGCCTTCGAGTTGTCGCCGAAGCCGAGGCCGGCCGATGCCCCCGCCGCAATGGCGATGATGTTTTTCAGCGCGCCGCCCAACTCGACGCCGACCAGGTCTTCGCTCGTGTACACGCGAAAAGTGGGCCGATGAAAAATCTGCTGCACTGTCTCCGCCGCCCCGGCTGTCGCGCTCGCGGCCACCGCCGCGCTGGGCATGTCGCGGCACACCTCCTCCGCCAAGGTCGGGCCGGACAGCGCCGCCACCTTGGCCAAGGGCATCGTCTCGCCGAGGATGCCGCCCATCGTCAACCCGCTCTCGAACTCGATGCCCTTGGTCACGCTCACCGCCACGCCGTCGAACTTGGCCAAGCGCGCGGTGAGCTCGCGAAACGCGCGCGACGGTACCGCCAGCACGACGCAGCCCGCACCGTCCACCGCCTTGGCCAAGTCGGCCTCCGTCGGCAGGTCGCGCGGCAGGTCGATCCCCGGCAGATAACGCTGGTTGCGCCCCGCGCGCCCAAGCTCGGCCAACGCCTCAGCATTGCGTCCCCAGAGGCAAACATCGCCGCCGTTCAAGTGCACCACCTTGGCCAACGCCGTGCCCCAGGCGCCCGCCCCGATTACTGCCGTCTTCAATTCACCGCCTCCATTTGTAAGTCCGTCAAATTAATAGCGCACTGCAATTCGTTACAATTTTCCGCGCTCTCCCTCTCCCCAACCCTCTCCCTCAGGGAGAAGGTGGCCGGAGGCCGGATGAGCGTGAACGTCCGGATGTTTTTTGAGAAGGCCACTGTTCAATTGCAGGTTTTTTGCCCGCCCCACGCGCGATGCTCAGTTCCGTTCATGAGCCGTTGAATGTTTAACCGGTGCTTCCAGATCGCCATCGCACCGAGCAGCAGAAAAATCCAGAACAGCAACCCGAAACGATCGACTCCCTCACCTGGCAATGCCGCAACGCTGACTGGCAGCGCCACCGCCGCCGCGATCGACGCCACCGAAACGTAGCGGCTGACCGCGAAAAAAACGATCCAAGTGCCCAGACAAATCCCAAGCGACACCGGCGCAAGCGCCCCGACCACGCCGGCGGTGGTAGCGATGCCCTTGCCGCCCTTGAAGCCCAGCCAGCAGGGGTAGTTGTGCCCGAGAATCGCCGACACGCCGATCAGCAACTGCAGCGTCGTCTCCAGCTGGCCATCAGGGAAAAAACCAGCGAAGAGTGTGGGGAAAAACAGGCACGGCAGCAGTCCCTTCAACAAATCGATAAGCAACACCACTGTTCCGATGCCCTTGCCCAGCATGCGGAACGCGTTGGTCGCACCGATGTTGCCGCTGCCAACCGTTCGGATGTCCACGCCCTTCAGCCGGCCCGCGAGAAACCCGGCCGGCAGCGAGCCGGGCAAATACCCCGCAACGACAACAGCCAACCAGGCAAGCGCCTCCATGCGCGGACTGTAGTGGCTGGGCTTCGCGGGCAGCAAGCCGTTTCCCTCCGGGGCACGCGCGGATTGCCTTTCGCCGCCCGTGGCCGTTAGGTTCGCGGCGGTTTGCAGACAGAGACACCGATGATCGAGGTCCAACACCTGACCAAGCGCTACGGGCAACACGTGGCGCTCGACGCCGTGTCGTTCTCCGTCCGGCACGGCGAGGTGGTCGGTTTTCTCGGGCCGAATGGCGCTGGCAAAAGTACCACCATGCGCATCCTCACCACCTTCATGGCGGCCACCTCCGGCATGGCGCGCATCGGCGGCGACTGTGTTTTTGAAAACCCGATGCGCGTTCGCAAGCGGCTCGGCTACATGCCGGAAAACAACCCGCTACCGCCCGACCTGCGCGTCGGTGACTACCTGAAATTCCGCGCCCAACTCAAGCGCCTGGCCAACGGCGAAAGTGCCAGGCGTATCGCCGAAGTGATGGAGCAGTGCGGTGTCGCCGATGTCGCCGGCCGGTTCATCGGCCAACTCTCGCGCGGCTATCGACAACGCGTCGGCATGGCTGACGCGCTCCTGGCCAAGCCGGAGTTGATCGTGCTCGACGAGCCGACCGCCGGCCTCGATCCCAACCAGGTTCGCTCCGTGCGCAAACTGATACGGGAATTGGCCGGCAGCCACACGATGCTGATCTCGTCGCACATCCTCTCCGAGATCGAGATGACCTGCGACCGCATCGTCATCCTGCACAAGGGTCGCCTGCTCGCCAGTGGCGCGCTGGATGAGTTGATGGCCAAGGCCACCCCGGCGGTCGTCGCGGAGGTGCGCGCACCGCTGGACGATGCAAAAGAGTGGGCCGCCCAACTCGCGCTTGGCCAAGCGGAGTGCGCGGCTCAGCAAGACGGCTACGTGCGCTGCCGATTCGTCAACGCCTCGAACACTGGCGCACGCAAAAAGATTTTCGCCAGCGCCAACGAGCGCGGCTGGCCACTACGCGAACTCACACGGCAGGCACCCTCGCTGGAGGATCTGTTCGTCAACCTGACACACGGGAAGGAGGGCGGCGAATGAACGTTTTCCGCGCATTGGTACGCCGGGAGTTGTCGACGTTTTTCCAGGGACCAACCGGCTTCATCATCATTGCCGCCGTGCTGTTTTTGATCGGGCTCGGCTTTGTGGTGGTGCTTACCGGCCTGAACGGCCACGCGACGCCGATGCCGGTGACGCAGGTGTTTTATAGCACCTATTTTTTCTGGGTGATCCTGCTGCTCATCGCACCGGTGATCACCATGCGCAGCTTCGCCATGGAGCACGCCAGCGGCACTTATGAAAGCCTGATGACCGCGCCAGTCGGAGACTGGCAGGTGGTGCTGTCCAAGTTCGCCGGGGCGCTGGTTTTTTACGCGATCCTCTGGATGCCGCTGCTGGCCTGCTCGGTGGTGGTGCGGTTTTACGTCGGCGAATCGGCAGTGCTCGGGCCTGGCCCGATGTTCACCTCGGCGCTCGGCATTCTGCTCGTCGGCTGCCTGTACATGTCGATGGGCTGCTTCGCCTCGGCGCTCACGCGCAACCAGGCCGTCGCGGCAGTGAGCAGTTTCGCGATGGGTGCGGCGCTGTTCTTTACCGGCTTTTTCTCGTACTTCGCCGGCGACCGGTCGGACTGGCTCTCGCAACTGGCCCGACACGTGTCGCTGGCCAATCACATGGAGTCGTTTTCGCGCGGCGTGATCGATCTCGGCGCGGTGATCTTTTTCCTGAGCCTCACGGCGTTGTTCCTCTACCTCACGCACAAGGTGGTCGAGAGCCGCCGCTGGAAATAAACGATGAGCGACCCACAACAACTCGCCAGTTTTTCGCCAACTGTGCGGCGTGTGATTTCGCGGCGCGTCATCCTCGCAGCGGTGGTGGCCACGGTATGCGTTGTATTGGCCAATTTGCTCGCGCTGCGAAATCCCTCGCGGATCGTCCTCAGTCAATCGGCCGACCACAGCCTGTCGCCCCTCACGAAAAATGTGCTCGGCGCGTTGACGAACGACGTGAGCGCCGTGGTGTTGTTCGACCGTCAGGCCGACCTGTTTGAGCCGGTCAAAAATCTGCTCACCGAGTACGAGCGCATGTCGCCGAGACTGAAGCTCGAGTTGATCGACCCCACTCGTTACCCCGCCCGCGCCGAGGAAGTGCAGCATGAGTTGCAGCTGCCGATCCGCTCGCCCGAAAACCGCGTGATCTTCGCCGCAAACGACTCGGCCAAGGCAATCAACGAGAGCGAACTTTCGATCCTCGATTTATCCGACTTCATGGACACGCGCGAAGCGCGGCGCACGCACTTCGCCGGCGAGCGACTATTCACCTCCGCCATCGTTGCGGTAACCGAAGGGCGGCAAACCAAGGTCGGCCTCGTCACCGGCCACGGCGAACACAAGGCCAGCGACACCGGCGGCCAATGGGGCTACTCGAAGTTTTCCAGCCTTCTGCAACAGAAAGGATTACTGCTCCAGGAAATCTCGCTTGCCGGCACCAACGCCATCCCTGCGGACTGCCGCATGCTGATCATCGCGGGCCCGCGCACGCCTTACGGCGCCGGCGAGTTGGCCAAGCTGCGTGAGTACATCGACATCGGCGGAAGCCTGTTTGCGTTGTTCAACTTTTACTCGCTGCAACGCCCGACCGGCCTCGAGAAATTTCTCGCCGACTACGATTTTGAGATCGGCCTCAACCAGGTTTCCGACTCGAAAAACGAACAGTCCGGCCAGGGCGGTTTGCTGCTGGTCGATGACCTTGGCAGCCACCCGGTCACCAAGCCGATTCTCGGCAGCACGCTGCAAATGCTGCTCCCCCGCTCCGTCGGTTTTCCCGAACCGAAGGAGGGTGACGAACCGCCTCCGGTGAAGATCCTCGCGCGCTCGTCCGACGCCGGCCAGGCGGTTGGCCAAATACAGGGCAACAAAGGCACCATCGAGAAGGAAGGTAAAATTCCATTGATCGCTGCCAAGTTGCACGAAAATGGGGACCAATCCCCGGCGCGAATCGTCGTCGCCGGCGACTCGTTGTTCCTTGGCAACAGCGCGATCGAGGCCGGCGCAAACCGCAACTTCGCCGGCCTCGCCGTCAATTGGCTGCTCGAGCACGAGCACCTGCTCGCGATCACGCCGCGTGACGTCACCGAGTATCGCATTAGCCTCACCCGTGCCGAGATGACATCGATCATCTGGCTCCTGCTCCTGGTGCTGCCCGGTGGCACGCTTGGCCTTGGCCTGCTGTGGTGGCGGCGGCAAATGAAACGATCATGAACCCGAGGGAACTTTTTTGGCTGAGCGGCATGGCCGTGGTGTTGGCGATCGCCTGCATCGCGGATGGACTGTTCTCCGCAGGCGACGATACCGCGCTTGGCCAAGCGGAGCGGTTGTTTCCCGAACTCAACGCCGACACAATCGACTCGTTCACCGTCACGCGCGGCGACACGACGGTTGCCGCAAAGAAAGTCGACGGCCAATGGCGCGTCGCCGATCCCGATTATCCGGCGCACCCCGAACGCATCGCACGCTTGGCCAAGCGGCTCGCCGAACTCACTGTCAACCAACGAGTTGACGAAGCTGAATGGACCGAGACCGGCAACGAAAAAACGTTTGGCCTCGACGAGACCAAGGCGCTCGTGATCTGGACGAGCGGCGAAAAAAAACAGTCGCTCGAGGTCGGCTCGGCGGCATTATTCGGGCGGCAAACATACGTGCGGCTGCCCGGCACTCGGGACGCGATTCTGGCCGCGAGCGACTTGGCCAACTGGGTGCCGCGCACCTCGGATGACTGGCGCGACCTGCGGCTTGTGCCGGAAGATCTTGAGTTTGACCGTCTGCGTTTCTGGGGCCAAAGCCGCACCGTCGAACTGGCCAGGAGCGACGACAGCGCTTGGCGGATGGAGCAGCCGGTCAACTCCGCCACCGATCAAATGGTCATCCACCAACTGATCCAACGGATGCAACTGGCGCGCATCGTGCAGGTCGCCGCGACTGCCGGCGAAGACGAACCGGACGCGACCGTGCGCCTGGCCAAGGGCGACGACACGCTCATCGAGTTGGAGTTCCGCAAACCGGATGATGAAGAGCCGACCGTTCTGGTGAAACATTCCGAGCGCGGCACGGTGGCCATACAGGACGACGGGCTGCTGTCGCTGCTTCGGCTGCCGCACGATCAGTTCCGCGAACACGCGGTTTTTCGGCGGCCGCCCGGCGAGGTCACTTCGGTCACGGTCGATACCATCAAAAAATTCACCGTCGCAAAAAAACCGGACGGTGCCTGGCAGGTGACCGAACCGAAACAGTTCCCTGCCGACACGATGCTCGTCAACGTCATGCTCACCAACCTTCGCAATGCGCAGGTCATCGACTTCATCAAGGACGGGGCCAAGGCGGAGGATTTTGAAGAACACGGCTTGGCCAACCCGTGGCTGAACCTCGAGGTGACCGGAGCCTCCTTAGCCGACGGCCGATGGAGGGAGAAGATGGCATTCGGCACCGTGGACGCGTTGCGCGTTGCCGCACGAGCCAACGACGAGCCGGCGATCATCGGCCTCCCCCGCGAACAGGCGATCCTGCTGCCGAAGGAGGCATTCAAGCTGCGGGAACGCCGTCTGTGGTCGTTCACGACCAATCAGGTCGCCGCCATCACCGTGACACTGGCGAACCAGCCGGGCCGGTTTGCCCGGCTGCCAAACGCGACGTGGCGCACGGCCGACAACAAGCCGCTCGACCAGATTCAGTCCGCGATGCTGGAGGAGACCGTGTACCGGATGGGCGTGCTGTCCGCCGTCGGCTGGGTGGCCGAGGGCAAACCGGCGATGGAGGCCACCGGCATCCAGGCCGGCGCAAATCAACTCACCGCCGAGGTGGACACGGCCGACGGCCCAAGGCAGTTCCGGCTGGATTTCGGCAACAAGGGCCCGCTTGGCCGCACGCGGGTGATGACCGGGCAATACGGCACGCCGACCATCTTCTCCGCCCCCAACGAGTTCACCAACATCTACTTCGCCGCCCTCCAAAGCCTCGGCCTGGCCAAGCGCTAGTCCAGCTCGCTGCGCTTGACGGTGTGCTGGAAGACCTGCTCGCCGTCGATGGTGTGAATTCGGTAGGTGGCAGTCGGGTCGGCGGCTGTCGTGTCGAAGTCCACCGTGCCAAACGACTGCTTGGCGTTGTACGAGAAAACCGCCGCCTCCATGGTCTTGTGAACGTGCTGGTTTGTCAGTCGGCTACTGTTGAATTCGTAGAGCGCATAGTCATCCGGCCGCTCGATTTTCCAGAGGTCGGATCGGTGGCGGTCGGCGCTCATCAGCACAACGCCCTTGATTTTGTTTTTGGTGAGGAAGGCGAAAATCTCGTTTCGCTCCTTTTGGAAACCGTTCCATGTGTCCCTGCTGTCCCCCTTGGCCTCGAACACCCACGGCACCGGCGAGATCAGCACCTTGAAGGTTCCCTTTGATTTCTTGATGGTACTAAGGAGCCAACGCTTTTGCGCCGGGCCGAGCATGCTCAGTTCGCCCTTGGTTTTCTTCGGGTCGGTGCGGTAGTAGCGGCCGTCGATGCAGATGA
>CAJWEP010000038.1 GCA_913030945.1 uncultured Verrucomicrobiota bacterium | reverse complement strand
GAACTGCTGGTGGTGATCGCCATCATAGCCATCCTGGCGAGCCTACTGTTGCCGGCCTTGGCCAAGGCCAAGCAAAAGGCCAAGGGCATCTACTGTCTGAACAACAACAAGCAAATGGTTTTGGCGTGGGTGCTTTACGCCGATGACCATGATGGCTATCTCCCGCCCAACCCCAACGGCAAGGGATCCCGGGGTTGGGTCAATGGGTGGCTCAATTTCACGCCAGGCCACAGGGACAACACCAACATCCTGTTCCTGATCGGCACCAAGGCCCAGTTGGGTGCCGTGTATCCCAAGCTCGGGCCCTACACTGCTTCAGTCGGTATCTACAAGTGTCCAGCGGACATATACATGTGCCAGATGGGCGACACCAAGATGCCGCGTGTGCGGAGCAACTCCATGAACGGGTTTCTGGAAGGAGGCGAATACGACCGGTCCCGCAGCAAGACCCATGGAAGCTTCTGGTATGGAGGATGGAGAAAATACGATCATCTTGATCACATCACCGATCCCGAACCCTCTCACCTTTGGGTAATGGTGGACGAGCATCCGGACAGCATAAACGACGGCTGGAACATCATGAATCCCACAGGTGATGCCGTCTGGGTGGACTTTCCCGCCAACTACCACAATGGCGCCTGCGGCTATGCCTTTGCCGATGGCCATGCCGAGATCAAAAAATGGACCGACCCGGTGCCGCGGGATGAACCTGTGCTCCAACCCCAGGGTCCGTCGGGACGCAACCGGATCCCCAACCATGGCGCCCGAAAAGGCAGACAAAACGATTATTGGTGGGTCATTGAGCGATCCACAGCCCTCATAAACAAGCCGTAGGACTCAGCCTGCACGAGAGGCGCTTTTTCTGTCTGCATCAAATTGAATCGTTGAACAATCCGGACGATTCGTTTCCAACAGCGATCTCGGCCTGCGCTTGGTCAAGCGCTTGGTGACCCGATAGTCGGAACGCTTCCGGTGCGGGAACGTGAGGAACACCCCTGCGAGGCCAAGTTTTTCAATTTGACTGCCCAAGCCGGGTCCTCTACCATTCAGAATCTTTCACGGAACTAGCCATGCCGTGCCTGTGTCGGGGCGGCTTTCCTCCCACCCCTGCCTTTTGATGCACCGACATGAGAATAGGGCAGACCACTAACTCACCATCCAAAAAGTTTGTCGCATGTCAAAAACAGAAGCGGCTCTACGCAATGATATCGTGGACCACATTGCCGGCGACACCGGTGAGTCGAAAGTCGAGGCCGGAGTATCGGTAAGTCAGTTTCTCGTGGTCCAGGCCCATCAAGTGCAGGATGGTTGCGTGCAGGTCGTGCACATGCATGCGGTTCGCCACCGCTGAACACCCGAACTCATCAGTCGCCCCGTAGGTAAAGCCTGACTTAACACCACCCCCGGCCACCCAGACGGTGAAACCGTAGTGGTCATGATCCCGACCTTTCTGTCCTTCACTGGTGGGTGCACGACCAAATTCCCCCCCCCAGATAATAAGTGTTTCATCAAAGAGCCCGCGTTGTTTCAGGTCACGGATCAGGGCGGCAATTCCCTGATCGCTTTTTTGAGCCAACTCGCGGTGATGAAGAATATTGCCATGGCCAGTGTCCCATGCGATATCATACCCACTGACTGAATGAGACAATTGCACCATTCGCACTCCCCGTTCAACTAGACGGCGGGCAATCAAGCAACCCTTGGCAAATTCGCTATCGCCGTACATGTCGAGCGTGGTTTTCGATTCCTTGGAGGTGTCAAAGGTATCCGGAACAGTGAATTGCATTCGAAACGCCATTTCCATGGCCTGAATACTGGACTCGAGTTTCTGATCCTGCCGCTGGCGCCCTAGGTCAAATTGGTTGAGTTGAGTCAGCAGGTCGGCCTGCTGGCGTTGTTCAGCGCGGGTGAGATACGGATTTTTCAGGTCACTTAAAATGCTATCCGGCTTCATACTGGCGATGTTGGCGTACACGCCTGCATAGGCGCCCGGAAGAAACGCATTGCCCCAGTGTGCCGCCTTGCCCCGCGGTTGGGCGCGCGGACTCATGGCGACCAATCCAGGCAGTTCCTGGTTCTCCGTGCCCAGTCCGTAACACAACCACGATCCAAGACTCGGGCGACTGGGCTGTAGATGGCCAAGATTGAACATCATCATCGCGCCGGCGTGCTCCGGAATGTTGGTGTGCATGGAGTGAATGAAACAAATGTCATCGGCGCATTGGGCGGTGTGGGGGAAAATGTCGCTCACCCATTTTCCGGTTTGACCGTATTGCTTGAAACCGAAGGGCGATGGGAACAGGCCGTTCTTCGTGTTTCGCAGCGACTTCCGGTCTACAATCTTCGGCCGCTGCCCAGCAAACTTGGCAATCATCGGCTTGTAATCAAACGTATCGACATGCGATGGCCCACCGGGCATGAACAATTGAATCACATGTTTTGCCTTGGGCGCAAAGTGCGGAGCCTTGGGCGCCAGTGGTGAAGTCTGCGCGGCATCTGCGGTGTTGACATTGCCGCACAAACCGGCAAGTCCAAGACTACCGAAGCCTGCACCTATACGGTGCAGGGCATCACGGCGGGAAAGAGGCGGAAGTGGATTACGGTGTAGTTGCATTTTAAAATCCCTAACGAATATACATGAATTCATTGGCGCTCAACAACGCCTGGCAATACTGCTGCCATAGGCTCAATCCAGAAGGAGGCGGTGAATCATTCTGCAGAAAAGTGGCAGCGACGTGCTGTTCGCGGGCCGTAGGTTTCCGACCGTACAAGAGCGCGTATGCACGCTTGATTCGGCCAGTTTGCGAATTGGATTCCTTGTTCAAACGCGCAAGGAGTGCCCGGGCGCGGTCCATCATGAATTGGCTGTTCAACATGAATAAAAACTGCTGCGGGATTACGTTGGTTGTGCGTCTGGCGGCACTGCCGCGCGGGATTGGAAAATCGAACAAGCGCAAAAACTTATCCGAGACGAGTGGATCATTGCGGCTCACTTTTGCGTACATGGTGCGGCGTGTGCTGCTGACAATGTTTTCCACCGGCGCCCCGCCCAGTGCGAGATCGAACTCACCAGTGACTAGCAGCAGGGAATCTCGCCAGGTTTCCACGTCCATGCGGCGGGGTGTCATGCGCCAGAGCGTGCGGTTGTCGCCATCGGAGGCGAAGGCGGTTTCATCAAACTCGCTGCTACTGCGATAGGTGGCTGAAGTGATGATCAAACGATGCAGTGATTTGATCGACCAACCGGACTCAATGAACGTGGCCGCCAGCCAGTCAAGCAGTTCCGGATGCGTCGGCGCTTGGCCAAGCGCACCAAAATTGTCAGGCGAACGCACCAGACCCTGCCCAAAGTGATGCAACCACACGCGGTTCACCATCACACGCGCGGTCAGCGGATTTGCCGGATCCACCACTGCCGTCGCCAATTGTCTGCGCCCGCTGCCCTTGTTAAAATGTTCGCGCTCGTTTCCAGCTATGATACGCAGGAATCGCCGTGGAGCCAATTCGCCCTGCTTCAGCAAATTACCGCGCAAGGCTACTTTCATGTCCTCACTTCCGTTGTCATGTATTGTGTGGGCAAACTCAAACTTTGGCGGTGCTTTCGCCTCCAGTGCCTTGATCTCCTTTTGCCAGTCGGCAATCTGCTTTTTGATCGCGTCCGTCTGTTCCTGCTTCTTGGCTTTCCCGATTTTGTCACGCAGGCGATGGATCGGTTGGCGCGCTTGGTGATAGGCTCCGACAACCCTCTCATCGGCCAACGGCGTTTCGCCCTCACGCGTGTTGTTGAACACGCCAGCGATCGAGTAGTAATCCTGAATCGGAATCGGGTCGAACGGGTGATCGTGGCAGCGCGCGCAAGCCACAGTCAGCCCGAGAAAACCGCGCGAAAATGTGTCCACTCGGTCATCAATCGTCTCACTCTTCGCCTGGGCGATACTCTCCGGATCGCCACCATCAGAGGCATAGTTCGGCCCAAGCGCAAAGAAGCCTGTGCCAGCCGCTGCTTCCCGGCCCAGTTGATCGCCCACGATTTGGTGCCGGACAAACTCGTTGTAAGGCAAATCAGCATTAAACGCACGCACCACCCAGTCCCGATATTGCCAGGCTTTCGGGTGCGCCCGATTATCCTGCGTCCAACCGCCAGTATCGCTGTATCTTGCCACGTCCAGCCAGTGCCGTGCCCAGCGCTCCCCATACTGCGGCCGGCTAAGCAACGCATCCACAAGTTCGATCACCGCCTTTTCATTCAGTTCACCGGACCGCTCACCACCCAGCCGTTCTGTCCACTTCCGCCACTCATCGAGCGTCGGCGGCAGTCCAATTAAGTCCAGAAACACACGCCGTACAAACATCGGCGCCTTTACAGGCTGCGCCTGCTTTAGCCCCGCCTTGCGCAAGCCAGCCGCAATAAATTGATCAATGTGATTCAGCACTCGCGCTCCCTTCCCTGCTGCCGGCGGTTTCACCTTGCGCACCGGCTGCCACGCCCAATGTTTCCGTGCCTTTGACCAGTCGTAGCTATCTTTCGTTGGTTTTAATTTCGCCTTGGGCCACGGTGCTCCCAGTTCCACCCACTTCGCCAACGCCACGATTTGACTCTCGGCCAACTTCGGTTTCCCGAGTGCCGGCATCTTCTTGCCCTGATGTCGCACGTAACGAATCATCCGGCTTTCATTCGGCTTGCCCAATACGATCGCCGGGCCTTTTTCGCCTCCTTTCAGTACCGCCTTAAGGCTGTCCAACCGTAGCCCGCTCCGCGGTGTTCCGTTTGCGGCATTGGCGCTGTGGCACTCGTAGCAGTGATTTATCAAAACCGGCCGAATCTTCGACTCGAAGAAATCCATGTGCTGCACCTCATCCTTGAGCGGTTTAGCATTCACCACAAAACTCCCCATCAGCAGTACAACTACAAGAGGAATACTGAATGGTTGTCTATTGCTCAAAGTTACCACGCAAAAATCCTAGCCATATTCATACGAATTATCATCATATTTCTTCACTCTTATTTAGGTTCCACACCGTCAATAAGCCAATCATACCCAGAATGACACAATCGTAAAATGCTGCATACCTGCAGAAGGCAGAAAAAAACCACAGGAGACTTGCAGTATTGAGACAGATTTCTCGTGAATTTCCATTGATCATTTTCCTTCGTAAACACTTTAACATCACTTTGAGCAATCCGGACGATTCGTTCCCAACAGCGATCTCTGCCTGCGCTTGGCCAAGCACTTGGTGAACCGGTAGTCGGGACGCTTCCGGTGCGGGAACGCCCCTACGAGGACAAGTTTTCCAATTTGACTGGCCAAGCCGGATCCTCTACCCTTCAGAACCTTTCACGGGAGTAGCCATGCCGTACCTGTGTCGGGGCGGCTTTCCTCCCATCCCGGCCGGTGATGCCCGGCAGGCAGATTGCAAGCTGATTCCATGAGAGGATTGACTTTGTTTACGGTTGTGATTGTGCCTCGTTTCATTGTGAAACTGCCTCGGGTTTCCAACTCGTTGCGCCAAACGCGCCGCGCCGCGCCGCGCCTGCCCGTGTGGGTGATGATTGCCTGTGTGTTGTTCGGTGCGCTGTCGGTCTCCGCCTGTTCCGTGCCGGTCTTCCGGTATGCCCTCGAGCGCTGGAATCCCGATGCCTACGGCGTGGTCCTTTTTCACAAGGGCGCGCTGACGGCGGAACAAGCCAAGTGGCTCGAACAAATGGACCCGGACAAGATGCCGGCCGACCAGTTTGTCAACCTGATGATCAAGCGGGTGGACCTCGAGGCCGGCCCGGAGCCAGAGGCGGTAAACCTGTGGAAGGAGCAGGCGACCAAGACGCTGCCCTGGATGATCCTGTATTACCCGTGGGCCAGCCGGATTCAGGGGCCGGTCTGGTCGGGACCATTCAACGGCGACAACGTGAAGCGCCTCGTCGATTCGCCGGCGCGCCGCGAGATCGCCCGCCGCCTGTTGAAGGGCCAGTCCGCCGTGTGGGCGTTGGTCGAGAGCGGCGACGAGCAAAAGGACGCCGCAGCGGCGGGGCTGCTAGAGCGGCGCCTCCGGCATCTCGAGGCCAACCTGCAACTGCCCGAGATCAATCCGCGCGATGTCATCGACGGCTTGATTTCCATCGACGAGGCGGACCTGAAAATCGGCTTCTCAACGCTGCGCCTGTCCCGGGCCGATCCCGCGGAGGAAATCTTCACCCGGATGCTTCTGGGAAGTGAGAGCGACTTGAAGGATTATGCGAAGGAGCCGATCGTTTTTCCCATTTTCGGGCGGGGCCGCGCGCTCTTCGCTCTGGCGGGCAAGGGCATCGACGAGGATACCATCGACGAGGCCGGCCTGTTCCTGACCGGCTCCTGTTCCTGCGAGATTAAGGAACAGAATCCCGGCATCGACCTGGTGATGTCGGTTCACTGGGACCGGCTGGTGCAGCAGCGACTGGACATCGACCGGGAACTCCCGCCGCTGGCCGGGTTCGTCGGCTTGGCCAAGGGCAGCGAAACGGCGGGGGAAAAGCCGGCGACCCAACCGGAAGTCGGCGGTGAAACAACCCGCGCCGACGACCGGAAGCCGGGCGGGGTCAGCGCGGTTATCATCAGTTCGCTGGCGGCCTGCGCCCTGGTGGGCCTCGCCGTGATGGCCGCCGGGTTCTTCCTGGGGCGTAACAAGTGAAGACCCGTTTTCCTGGAATCTCGCCGCGCTTGGCCAAGCTTTGGTGGAAGCTTCCCGTGGGTGATTCCTTTGGGCCATTCCGCGCAGATTCAAAGCGATGTCGCCTTTTGGAGTGTGCCCTGGCTATGCGATGAAAATCTGGGGGATGATTTGGCGCGAGATCGCCTTCCGGAAGCTAAACTTCGGGCTGGCGCTCTTCTCGGTGTCCGCCGCCGTGGCCTGCCTGGTTGGGACGCTGACCCTGCTGCAGGCCGACGAACGGCGCACTGACCGCCTGCTGGCCGAGAAGGAGGCCGAGGTGGCCAAGGCCGGCGCCGGTCTCGAGGACGCCATTCGCAGGATCACCAAGGGGTTGGGCTTCAACGTCATCATCCTTCCCGAGGACCAGAATTTGAACGAGATGCACCTCGAGGGCAGCCTGAGCAAGCAAATGCCGGAGGAATACGTCCATCGCTTGGCCAAGTCGAAAATCGTCACGGTCAACCACCTGCTGCCCACGGTCATGAAGAAGCTTACCTGGCCGGAAACCGGGCTGTCGGTCGTCTTGTATGGCATCCGGGGCGAGGTTCCGCTCCAGCATCGCGACCCCAAGAAACCGCTGCTGGACACGGTGCCGGAAGGCACGATGAACATCGGCCATCATGTCAGCCAAAAGCTTGGCTTGCGTCAGGGTGATGAGACCGTCCTGTTGGACCAGAAGTTCTCCGTCGGGAAGGTCCACGGGGAACGCGGCAACATCGATGACGGCACGGTCTGGATCAACTTGGCCAAGGCGCAGGAACTACTTGGCATGCAGAACCTGATCCATGCCATTCAGGCGCTGGAATGCCATTGCGCGGGAGATCGCATCTCGCAGATTCGGGCGGAGATCGCCGGGATTCTGCCCGGCACGCAGGTCGTCGAGCGCGGCCCGCCTGCCCTGGCCCGGGCCGAGGCCCGGGACCGGGCCAGGCAATCCGCCGAGGATGCCCTCGCCCGGGCAGTCGCCAGCCGCCGTGAACTGCGCGGGCAACGCGAGGCATTTGCCGCCGTGTTGGCGCCGTTGATCTGCGTTGGCGCCGCGGTCTGGATTGGGTTCCTCATGCTCGGCAACGTGCGGGAGCGAAGGGCCGAGATCGGCATCCTGCGCGCGATCGGCTTCCGCTCGTCCCAAATCCTCCTGCTGTTTCTCGGCAAGGCAGTTCTCTTCGGCATTGTCGGGACCGTGCTTGGCTTCGTGGCGGGAGCGCTCGCCGGGGCGTCGCTGGGGGAAATGCCGGTCGGGCTGGCGTGGCTGCAAGACCCGGAGGCGCCGGTCCATTTTGGACTCGCCCTGAGCCTGGCCGTGGCGCTGTCCGTTTTCGCCGGTTGGATTCCGGCGCTCTCGGCCGCCCGCCAGGATCCGGCCCTGGTCTTGCAGGAGGTATGAACCGTGTCCGCCGTGCTGGAACTCAACCAGATCGCCAAGGCCCATGACAGCGGCAATGGCCGGCGCGTCCAGGCGCTGGACGGGATCTCGCTGTCGGTCGGGGCCGGCGAGTTTGTCGCGGTGCGGGGCCCCAGCGGCTCGGGCAAGACCACGCTGCTGTTGATTGCCGGCGGCCTGCTTGCCCCGGACGAGGGGGCGGTTTCCATCGGCGGGAGGGATCTTGGCTCGATGACTGCCGAGAGCCGGGCGCGTTTCCGGGCCGGGAACGTGGGGTTCGTTTTTCAGCAATTCCACCTAATCCCCTATCTCTCCGTGCTGCACAACGTGATGACCCCGGCCGTGGCGGCGAACATCGGGGACGCCCCGGATCGGGCGGAGAAACTGATCGCACGGTTTGGGCTCGGAAGCCGCGCCCATCATCCCACCGCCCGGCTCAGCACCGGCGAACGGCAGCGCACCGCGCTGGCCCGGGCGTTGTTGAACCGGCCTAGGCTGCTGCTAGCCGACGAACCCACCGGCAACCTCGACGCCGACAACGCCGAGAGAGTGATGGCCGGCCTGTCTGATTTCGCCAAGAACGGCGGGGCCGTGCTGCTCGTCACCCACGACAACAACGCGACCGACCGGGCCGACCGCGTCCTCCTGCTGAAAGACGGGAAGCAGGCCGGCGCCCCGGCGGGTTGATAAACGAAACCGCCGTTTTTTTGCGGTTGAAGCCGTCCGGCGAATGTGTTCGTATCCTCGGCATCAGCTTGAACTCGGGTGTTGGCCCGGCGAATTTTTACGCAACATCCGTTCACTCAAATCTCATGAAAAAAATATCGGCTCTCTCAACCGGCATCGTGGCCACGGTCCTGTTCGCCGCCACGAATCCCGTCTCCGCCAATCCCGTTCCTCAAGGGCTCGAAGAACGCCTGCTGGAGGAAGGAGGGGCGCACCGCGGCATTTGCGCGGTGCTGGGCATCGACGCGGACCTGTCCCTGCGGCTGGCCCGGGAAAGCGGGCTGCTGGTTCACGTTCGTGACCCCCGGCCCGGAGCGGTTCTCGGCCTGCGCAAAGAAGCCGACCAAGCGGGCCTCGGGATTCGGCGGCTGGCTGCCGAGCAGGGCGGGCTGGATGCGCTCCCCTACGCCGACAACACCATCGACCTGATTATCGTCTCCCAAGCCAATGAACTCTTGGGGCAGCTTTCTGCCACCGAGATTCTGCGGGCTCTCCGGCCGGAGGGCATCGCGCTCATTGGTCAGCGAGACCTCGGCCCAGATGCCGGAGCGTTCGCCCAAAAGTTGAAAGCGTGGGCAGGCCGGGGAGACGCCAAGACGGCCGCCTGGAACGATCCCTCCGGCGTCTGGATCAAACTCCAAAAACCGCCACTCAAGGGGGCGGATGACTGGTCGCACTGGGAGAAGAACCCCGACAACAACCCGGTCTCGCAGGACCAGGTGATCAAGGCGCCTTACATGACCCAGTTCATGGCCAACCCGCTATACATTGGCATGCCATCGATCACCACCGCGGCCGCGGGGCGGACCTTTCTTGCGATCGGGCACATCGCGCATCACCGGCGCGAGTGGGACGGGCTGCTCCGGATCATCGCCCGGAGCGGCTACAACGGCAAAGTGCTCTGGGAGCGCAAGCTGCCACAAGGTTACCTGGTTCACCGCTCGGCTTTCATCGCCACCCGGGAGACGTTTTACATGATCGACGGCGACCGCTGCCTGATGCTCGACGCCCAGACCGGCAGCAAGCAGGGGGAAATCCGAATTCCCGGGGTCAAGGGGCACTGGAAATGGATGGCCCTGCACGACGGCACCCTATACGTCCTGACCGGCAAGCCGGATCCTGGCACGGAAATCACCAAGGGCGACCGCGCCTTCGGCGGCTGGAGCTGGGCGGACCTGAGCAAGGGCTACTATGGCAGCCAGATTCCGTTCGGGTTCGGCGACACCGTGGCGGCGTTTGACCTCGGACAACAGGCCACCCGGTGGGTCCACCGCGAGGAGACGCTCATCGACTCGCGGGGCATGGCCATCCGGGAAAACCGGATGTTCCTCTATTGCCCGGAGAGCCACCTGAGAAGCCTGGACATCCGGTCCGGGGAAATCGAGTGGACCAACGCCAACAAGGCAGTCCTCGACCTGATCGGGCAGCCCGGGCGCGGCCTGACCTCGACCCCCGGTTTCCGGACCGCCTGCATGCTGGTGGCCACCCCGCAGGCGCTGATCGTCCAGGGCCAGACGCGCATGAACGTCATCGCGGTTTCCACGGAGACCGGCGACCTGCTCTGGCAGCGCAAAAAAATCACCAACAATCCCAACGCCATTTATTTGGACAACAAGGTCATCCTTGGAGTCGGGGAACGGGGCAGCCACGTGGTGGTCGATCCGGTCAGCGGCGAGATCGAGCAGGATTTGGAATTTTTCAAGCGGGCTTGCACCCGCCTGACCGCCAGCTCGGATTCCTTGTTCTGCCGGGGAGGAGAGGGCACAATACGATTTGACCGCTCGCAGCGCAAGGTACTGATCGATGGCGCCGCCCGCCCCGCGTGCAACGATGGAGCACTGCCGGCCAACGGCATGCTTTACATCGGGCCGTGGCAATGCGACTGCAACCTCTCGATCATCGGGCATCTCGGTAAATGCTCCGCAGGCGCGTTCCGGTTCGACCACCTCGCCACGAATGCGGAACGACTCCAAACCACCGGCCTCACGCTAAATACCGGCACCGCCCTTAAGGTCACCGATCAGGACTGGCCCACTTACCGCAGCAACAACTCGCGAAGCGCATCGACCCGGATCCGGCTTCGCTCTCCCATGCAGATGAAATGGCAGTCCCGGCCGACTTTGCCAACCATCCCGACCCCGCCGACGGCGGCTGGCGGACTGGTGTTCACCGGCGGGGAAGACGGAAAGATCCGTGCCATCGACGCCGCCGACGGATCGGTGAGATGGGAATACCTGACGCCTGGCCCGATCAAACAGTCCCCGACGATCTGGAACGGCCGCGCCTACGCGGGCGGCGGTGACGGACAGGTCTACTGTCTCGACGCCGCCACCGGCCAACTGCTCTGGCGGTTCCGCGCAGCACCGGTGGAGCGGCACATCATGGTTTACGGCAGCCTTTGTTCCACTTGGCCCGCCCACAGTGGCGTGCTGGTGCACGACGGCGTCGCCTATGTGGGCGCGGGAATCATCGACCACGATGGCACTTATGTGTATGCGCTGGACGCGGAGAGCGGGAAAATTCTCTGGCAAAACAATTCCTCTGGCCACCTCAATGCAGAATTACGCAAGGGTGTCAGCGTGCAGGGCAACCTGTCGATACAGGGCGGTCAACTGCTCATGGCGGGCGGCAACCAGGTGTCTCCGGCCCATTACGATCTCAAGAGCGGGATTTGCGATGCGCCGTCGTTCGAGCAAGGCCAGTCCAAGGCAAACAACGGCAAATTTGTCGGCGTGTTCCACGGTGACACGGCAATCGCCGGGGGCCGGATTCTTCACTCATCAGCCCGGAACGTGGCGACCAAGGGCAGCTTCGATGCCTACCGTGAGGGCCGTCGCACACGGTTTGTTTCTGGCGGAATCCCGCCGGCCTGGGACAGGGAAAGTTTTGCATTCGTCAACTTCAAGTTCGGCAAGCTGACATGCCTCGACAGCGCGAAGGTCGCGAAACAAATCACCGAGGGTATTCCCCGGGCCAAGGGGCAGGACCGTGGCTTTGGCGACCTGGTTGCCTTGCTGGAACAAGGGGATGCAGTTCGCTGGAAAACCGATCTGGGCAGCTCGAACAAGTTCGAGGTTGTCTCGCTGCTCGTCTGCCCCAACGCCGTGGTGGCGGTGACGCATTTCCAGTCGCGAAACCGGGCACAACCCCAATGGTGGCTGAGCGCACTGGACAAGAAAAATGGCCAACAGATTCTGCGTCAGGAAATCCGGGGTGAACCGCTGCCGGATGGCCTGCTGATGGATCGACAGGGCCAGGTCGTGATCGCGATGCTGGATGGCAGCCACCTCTGTTTCGGCCAAGAAAACTGAGCCTTTCACGACTTACGGACTCGCAAGCGCGGCCAAGCTTAAAGCCACTTGGTTCGGTTTTGTTTTTTGACGAGGGCGGCGGCCTCGGGGATGCCCTTGACTTCCATCGCCTGGCCGTCCCAGTCGAGATTTCGCTGCAGCTTGAGAGCAACGATCCCGGAGAGACCGATCTCGGTGAGGTGGCCGCCGATCTCGAACGGCGCGAAGGTTTTTCCGTTGTTGGGGATCGCATCGGTCCATTCCTGAAAATGCCCCCTCACACGCGGGAGGTGTTGCGGCACTTTTTTCGCCTCGGAATGTTTGGCGTGACCCGCGAATTTTTTGTCGTCTTTCAGCTTGACGTAGCACTGTGAATTCCAAAGCCCGGAGGAGAGCAGCCCATGCTCCGCCTCAACCACGGCACCGACGCGGGGGATGTTCCCGAAGGTGCCAATCAGCGGGTCGGTGATGTGTTTGGGTGGCATGTCGGCGCCACCGGTGTAGTAGATCAGGTTCACCGCGGCACGCTGGCCTTCGGCGGCAAAATGGAAGGTGTGCGTCACGGTCTTGGCGTAGGTCTCGAGTCCGGCTTTTTCCACGTTGCTGATTCCGACCTTGGACGGGTAGCCGAGGTTGAGCGCACGCACCGGCATATTGAACGAGTGGCAGCAAAAGTCGCCAATGGAACCATTGCCGAAGTCGTACCAGCCGCGCCACTTGGCCGGATGATAGATGCCGTTTTTGTAAGGACGCACCGGCGACGGGCCGCACCAGAAATCCCAGTTCATTCCGTTCGGCACCGGATCCTCGCCGGGCGGGCGCATGCCGCCATTGGGCCAGCCGTGAGCCGGGTGCCAGACGTGCACGTTGGCTATCTGCCCAAGCAGCCCGGATTGAATCAGTTCGATGCTCCGGCGAAGATTCGACGAGGCGCTGCCCTGGTTGCCGGTCTGGGTGACGACGCTCGACGTGCGGGACAGTTCCCGCAACGCACGCGACTCGGCGATCGTGTGGGTCAGCGGCTTTTCGCAGTACACGTGCCGGTCGGCCTTCATTGCCGCCGTGCAGATCGGCGCGTGCCAGTGGTCCGGCGTGGCGATCACCACGGCGTCGATCGTTTTCTCCTTCTCGAGCAGTTCACGGTAGTCGGCATAGGCTTTGACATTCCCGGCCTTGGCCTTGTGCCGGTTTTGGGAACCAGCGATCTGGTTGGGATCAACGTCACAAAACGCCACGACGTTGTGCCCGAGTTGCAGAGCGTTGTTGACGTGGCCCTGTATCTGGCCACCCATGCCGATGAAAGCGATGTTGAGTCTGTTGTTGGCCCCGAAAACAGTGCGCGGGAGAACGGCCGGCGCGGCAACGGCAGCGACGATAAAAGTTCGGCGTTTCATGAATCTTGCGTTTGTCTTTGGATCAATTGGTCGCACCCCTTTTGTCACAGCGAACCCGGCTTGGAAAGCTGAAACCGGATGGAAGTGGTTCGTTTTTTTTGGGTTTGGCAACCGAACCGTCGATAAGGATTTGATTTTGCTCTCGCCAGTTTCTGTCGGGTGGGTAACCGTTGTGCCGCTATGAACTCACTTCCCACCAAACGGCAATCCCGGCGTCGGTTCATCCAGTCCACCGGCCTGGCCGCAACCGCCATGGGGTTTCCGGCCATCGTCAGCGCCAAGTCGCCCAACGCCAAACTGAACCTCGCCATCATCGGCAGTGGGGGTCGTGGCGGAAGCAATCTGGCAAACACGGCAAGGACCGAGAACATCGTGGCGCTCTGCGATGTCAATGCGCAAAACCTGAGCCACGCGGCAACAAAACATCCCAAGGCGCGAACGTACCGGGATTTCCGCAAACTCTACGAGAAGACCGACGACATCGACGCCGTGGTGGTAAGCACCACGGAGCACACGCACGCTTTCGCCGTGCTGCCGGCGCTGCAATCAAAGAAACACGTTTATTGCGAGAAACCGCTGACACGCGATGTGTACGAGGCGCGGGTGATCACAAAGGCAGCGAAGGCGGCGGGCGTCTCCACGCAAATGGGTACCCAGATTCATGCCGGCAACAATTACCGGCGCGTCGTGGAGAAAATCCAGTCCGGAGCCATTGGTCCGGTTCGCGAGGCCCATGTCTGGGTCGGCCGCGCGTGGGGCTGGCAAAGCCAGGAGGCAGCCATGCGGAATCGGGACATCGTCTGGTCTTTTGAAACGCCGGTCGAAGCCCAGACACCACCGGCAAACCTCGACTGGGATCTGTGGATCGGCCCGGCGCCGCACCGGCCGTTTCACTCCGTCTATTTCCCCGGGCCGAAATGGTATCGCTGGTGGGACTTCGGCAACGGGACCATGTCCGACCTTGGCAGCCACTTCAACGATCTTCCCTTCTGGGCACTCAAGTTGGATGCCCCAAAGACCGTCGAGGCGTGGGGACCGCCACCGCATCACGACATCGCACCGGCCTCAATGTCGGCGAAGTACACATACGGCAGGCGCGGGAGCATGCCACCAGTAACGCTCACATGGCACCAGGGCGAAAACAAACCGAGGATTTGGAAGGAAAAAGGCATCCCCCAATGGGGCAGCGGCATGCTCTTCATCGGCGACAAAGGCATGCTTCTCTCCGACTACGGCAAACATATCCTTTTGCCGGAAAATGAGTTCAAGGATTTTCAGGCGCCTGAGCCGTGGATTGCGTCATCGATCGGGCACCACGCCGAGTGGCTTCATGCCTGCAAGACCGGCGCGCCGACCACCTGCCACTTTGGCTACTCCGGGCCGCTCACCGAGGCCAACCATCTGGGCAACGTCGCCTACCGCACCGGGAAAAAAATCGAGTGGGACGCGAAAAACATGAAGATCCCCAACGCCCCGCGCGCGGAGCAATACCTGAAACGCGACTACCGAAAAGGTTGGAGCTTGGCCTGAACCGACGCCGCTTGGCCAAACGGCTCACGGATCGCAGCGGCGCGGCTAACGAGCGAACCGGGCGTTTCGCCTTGGGCGCCTTTTGGCGGGCCTCTTTTTTCCGAAACCGTTTCGGCTCTCTCTCTTTGTCTGTTTTTTGGGAGAGCGCACCGACTTGAACGCGCGTTCGGAATGCAAGTCGTGCTCAACATCGTCGGGTATCGGTTTTTTGATCAACCGCTCGATGTCCAGCAGCAGTCCAGTCTCCTCTTTGCTGCAAAATGTCCACGCCTGGCCTTCGCTGCCGGCGCGAGCGGTTCGGCCGATTCGGTGAATGTACGTCTCTGCTTCCGTCGGCAAGTCGTAGTTGAACACATCCGTGATGCCGTCGACATCGATCCCGCGCGCGGCAATGTCGGTGGCGACCAACACTTTCACTTTCCCTTTGCGAAACTGCTCCAGCGCCCGGGTCCGCGCCGCCTGTGTCTTGTTGCCGTGAATGGGCGCCGCGGAAATCCCCACCCGCTCCAGCCGCTCGCAGACACGGTTTGCCTTGTACTTCATCTGCGTGAAAACTATAGCACGCTCCACTTCCGGATCGCGGAGTATCGAAACAAGCAAGTCATCTTTTTTATCGCGATCCACATACAGCAACCGCTGGCAAATCTTCTCTACCGTCGGCTGTTCGGGATTGATCGTGACCCGGGCCGGATCGACCAGCAGCCGCTTGGCCAAGGTCTCCACGGCTGTCGGCAGTGTCGCGGAGAAAAACCCGGTTCGCCGTTCGCTCGGCAGCTTGGTCAGGATGCGCTCAACGTCAGGGATGAACCCCATGTCCAGCATGCGGTCTGCCTCGTCGAGAATGAACGTCTTGACGGAATCAAGTTTCACGAACCCCTGCCCCATCAGGTCGAGCAACCGGCCGGGCGTTGCGACGACAATATCGACCCCACGATTCATCGCCTTTTCCTGCGGGCCCTGTCCCACACCCCCAAAAATCACCGTGTGCGAGACTTGCAGATACCGGCCGTACGCCGTGATGCTGTCGCCGATCTGTGCCGCCAACTCACGCGTCGGCGCGAGGATCAGCGCCCGGGGATGGCGACCTTCCGGGTTGATTTTCTCCGCGGCCAAATCCTGAAGCAACGGGATGGTGAACGCGGCGGTTTTGCCGGTCCCGGTCTGTGCGCTGCCGAATAAGTCCCGGCCATCAACCTGCGGCGGAATGGCTTGAGCCTGCACCGGCGTCGGTGTTGCGTAACCCTCCTTTCTCAGCGCGTGCTGGATCTCCGGAATCAACGAACCAAAGATTCTCTCCATCTCGAGCGCCTCCATTGGCTCGACTTGCTCGCGGGGACGCGGTTTTTGGTTTGGACGAAATTGGTCGTCGCGAGTCCTGCTAGGCTTGCCGCGTCGTCGCGATTTATTTCCACCAAATCGCCCACGTTTTTTATCGCCCCGATTGCGGGGTTTCCTCTCTGTCATATTCATTTATGTAACCAAGCCGGTAAACCTTCATTTGTAATCCCTACCGGCTTGAGTTAGAGGAAAATGAGTCGCAGAAATTACGACTCTGAAATGAACTTGGCTGAATGGAAACCGGGGAATGTTGGCTCCTTGTTTAACCGCCAAGCGATCAGAAGAGGGATTAACTACCCCCATGCCGCCCCAATGTCAAGCCCCCGTGAGTAGGAGGTGTTTCATTTTGGCCACCAAAGCACGACTTATTTGTTTATTTTCGCGATGGATTTATTTGCGGTTGGGATTCCAGGGTGGTCCAGCTTGCGTCCGAAGAACCTTCATTCGTCGACGCATTGCTTCAAGAATCTCGTGATATCGTGGATCCCTCGCCAAGTTATCGATCTCGTGGGGGTCTTTCTCTAGATCGAAGAGTTGCTCGTACGTTGGCTGCTCATCGAAGTAATGGACGTACTTCCAATGTTCGGTCCTTAGGCCTTCGCTACGAGGAATGTTATTCTCGTTGGTGTTAAGTCCAGACGGGCGAAAGTAATGCTCGCAGAAAAAGTCTTCCGGCCAATTTTCACGGTTGCCTTTCAGCAGAGGAACCAGACTCCTCCCTTGCATGGCGGCGGGGACCTCTACGCCAGCAAGATCGAGCAATGTCGGTCCGTAGTCCACGTTCAGAGCCAGTTCGGACACGGCTTTACCTTTGTTTGCTTTCAGCTGGCGAGGGTCATAGATGATGAGCGGCAATCGAATCGATGGCTCGTACATTAACCAAATGCCTGTGATGCCGTGCTCACCCGCTATTAGTCCGTTGTCCGAGGTGAAAACGATTATCGTGTTATCCTCCAGTCCTTGCTTTCTGACCTCATCGAGGATTCTCCCAATCTGAATGTCGACTCCCGTAATTAGTCGATACATCGACTTCATCATTCTTTGGTATTTTTCGGGTGTGTCGAAACGACGAAACCAGCGCTGGCGATTCATGGAAATGCGCAGAAACTCTGGCAGCTGTTCAAAATGTCGGGTTTCGGAGACGGACGGCGGCGGAATGGTCACGCCCTGATACAAACTCTCAAGCGCTCGGTCATAGATATACTGTCGAACGTTGTCATCTTCTGGATGCGGTGCACTGAAGCTAACGGACAGACAAAATGGCTGTGTCTCGTTTGAACTCCTCAGGAAATCGATGGCCAGATCGCCGTTGATTCGCGTGAGATGTTTGATCGTCCCATCAGGCGACTTTCGGTGGTAAGGATGACTCGTGCTGCTCGCCTCATTAAATCTGGAATAATCAAATATTTCATCTGCAACGCCTCGATCCAATCGAACCCCAATCTTGCCCACGAATCCGGTATGGTAACCGGCCTTTTTCAGCAAGGCCGGATAGGATTTCTGCATCGCAGCGATCGTCATCGGCGGTTTTTCAAACGTGTAACCATGCGTCCGCCGATATTGGCCGGTCAGGATACTGGCCCGGGAGGCGGCGCAGATGGACGTTGTGCAAAATGCGTTATCGAACCGAAACCCCTGAGCCGCCAGTCGATCGATGTTGGGTGTGTGGATAATTGAGTTTCCGTAGCATCCCAATGCATCCCAACGCTGATTGTCAGCCATGAGAAAGATCAGATTGGGTTGTTTGGGTGAAACCGCTGGTTCGTCGGCTCTTCCCTCGTTTGAGAAGAACGTCGTCGCAATGATCAGCAGAAAGACCAATATCGCACGCATTATGTCTTAATCACTAAGTTGACCAGTGCCTTGAGTGGTTATCATTGAAGATAAACAGCAACTTTTTTTAGAGCCTTTCAATTCCCTTCAGTTTTCAATTCTTCAGTCGAAGACTCTCTCGTCCTACCTTTAATAGTTCGTTAAGCGAGAATCGGTAGAGTTTATTCTCTTCCTCGAGGTCATCTGGCAGTAGCCAGATGTGTTCATTGAACACCGCCATGCCTTCTCGTGTAAAATTTCCCGACGCATGACGGCGGGGCAGTCTAAGTTCGGCGGTGATCTGTCGTGTCTTAACATTGATCAACTGGATCAAGGAACGGGGACGACTTGCCAGCAACTTGGAACTCTTGTCGAGCCCGCTTGCAATCAAAAACCCCTCGTGCACCTTCCAGTCCTGAACCGCAATCGACCAATTGGGCAAATTACGAATGAACGAGTTGCGCTCGTAGTGTTGCATGGGACTGCCATCTACTGAAATCTCGTAGGCCAGCAAAGTATCCCAATTAGCACCAAAGAGCCGCTTTGGACTGCGTGAAACTGCGATCGCACCGATGTGGTCGTTGATGATTATACTTTCGGCAGGCGTCGCATCACCTTTGTCTATTAAAGAGCGTATTGAGAACTTGCGGATCAGGGTTTTGCCGTTACGACGACTTTGTGAGATTGGAATCCAAAGGTATTCACCGTCGGAATCAAATCCACCGGGGTGATCAAGCACGCCAGACCAGCTCGCAGGCTGGGCGGTCGGCGTAATATCCCAGATTTTAGTCCAACTTCGTTTGATCTTGTTGCAATTTTCCTTCTGGCTACCCGGATTGCAGCGTAACCAGAGCAGGAGAGATCGGCGTGGGGTTATATCGTCTCGGCGTGCTGTAACGAAAAATCCTTTTTGATGGACAAGGAGTCCTTGCGTATGAGCTTTTGCGGGCTTCCCGCTGATGTGGAGGGGCGGCAACGTCCACGTATGGATTTTAGAGGTATCCAATTGGGCGACAGGAACAACCGATGAGGTCTTTGCCTTGCTGACGGCTTGTGCGTTTAATTGCCTGACCAACATAGTGAGTGCAACGCACAAAAGTAGTGTTCGGATCATCGATCGCATTAGCTCTTTCGAGCAATTATTTCTCTTCAGCTTTCAATTCTTCATCCGACTTGACTCCGTGTTTGTGGAGGAGATTGGCGGTTTCAGTTTGGTTCTCGATGATGGCCCAATTCGCTCACAGCTCTTGATGCCATATTGATTGCAGCTTTCGCATCAGCACCAGGGGCGGAGTCGCAATTGGCAATGGTAATCCGGCCAAATGGTTGTCGTCCTTTTTGGGTGGAATTTTTTGGGCCGCCCACAGTGTAACCGTGGCTCCACCGATTGACAGTAATACTCCCAACATCCCTGTCGAAATCAAACAGTTTCTTCGGGAGCATACCACTTAAATGTGATCTGATTTCCTCTTCGTAGTCTTTGAACTGCAAACCTAACATTCTGTATCGTGCTTCACGGTATTGCTCAAGTCGTGGTGCTCCAACGGTTTCACCATACG
>CAJWEP010000037.1 GCA_913030945.1 uncultured Verrucomicrobiota bacterium | reverse complement strand
CACGACGGCAAAAAATGGGAACCGCGCGAGTACGAGGACGGCAAGGTGCACACGCCGGCCATTCCCGGAAACAGCGCGGCTTATTTTTACCGGACCGTGACGGCGGCCAAGGCGCAGGAGGTGATGGTGTCGCTCGGCAGTGACGACGCGATCAAGGTGTTCCTAAACGGCAATCAGGTGTTTGCCAACAACGTTTCCCGCGGCCCGGCGCCTGATCAGGACAAGGCCAAGCTGGCGCTCACAGAGGGTGACAACCATCTGCTACTCAAGATCGTGAACGCCGGTGGCCCGGCCGGTTTCTACTTCAAGCTCGTTGGTTCTGCGCTGCCGGAGAACATCCTGGCGCTGCTGCGCGAGGATGTTCTGAGTGAAGGACACGTGGCGAAGCTGCGAAAGTATTACGAGGAATCCGTCTGGCCCCTGGCCAAGGAGTTGGATGCCAAAATTAAGGCTTCCGAGAAGGCAGCCAGCGATTACGACAAGGGGATTGTCACTGTGATGACGATGGGCGACTTGGCCAAGCCGCGCAAAACCTACGTGCTCGCGCGCGGCCATTATGCGTTGCCTAAAAAGGACGAGGAGATTTTTCCCGGCGTGCCAGCCGCGTTAACGCCGTTGCCGGAGGATTCGCCACCCAAGCGGGTTGGCTTGGCCAAGTGGATCGCCGATGACGACCATCCGCTGACCGCTCGCGTGGCGGTGAACCGCTACTGGTCGATGATCTTCGGCGCGGGGCTGGTGACGACAGTGATGGATTTTGGCACGCGCGGCGCGCTGCCGAGCCATCCGGGGCTGCTCGACTGGCTGGCGCGCGACTTCGCCGATGGCGGTTGGAATGTGAAGCGCGTGTTCAAGCAGATGCTGATGTCGGCGACGTACAGGCAGCAGTCCACCGCCACGGCGGAGCAGCTCCGGCTCGACCCGGAGAATGTGTATCTCTCCCGTGCACCAAGGTTGCGGTTGCAGGGTGAGTTCATCCGCGACAACGCGCTCACCGTCGGCGGCGTGCTCAACGGCAAGGTTGGCGGGCCGAGCGTCAAGCCGTACCAACCGCCGCGCATCTGGAACGAAGTCGCTCTCAACGGCGGCCTGTTTTACAAGCCGGACACTGGGCAAAAACTTTACCGTCGCTCGATGTACACCTACTGGAAACGCTCCGCGCCGATGCCGAACATGATGGCGTTCGATGCGCCGACGCGCGAAAAATGCGTTGTCCGGCGGCCTCGCACAAACACGCCAATGCAGGCGCTGGTGACGCTGAATGACGTGCAGTTCGTCGAGGCGGCGCGGCTGTTTGCGGAGCGTGTACTGCAGCAGGGAGGGGTGGATTTCGACTCGCGGCTCGACTATGCGCTGCTGCTCACCACGGCGCGCCCGGCGGACGAGTTGCGCAAGCGCGTGTTCCGCAACTTGTACGATAGCCAGCTCAAGGTGTTCCGCGCCGATGCCAAGCGCGCCGGCGAGTTGCTGGAGTTTGGCGAAACCAAGCGCGACGAATCGCTCGACTTGGCCAAGCACGCCGCTTGGACCACCGTGGCAAGTGCCATCCTCAACCTAGACGAAGTCATCACCCGGGAGTGAACCATGATTCCATTATTCAATTCTGACCATCTGCTCGACCGCCGCAAGTTTCTGAATCTTGGCGCGTGCGGCATGGGGGCGCTTGGCCTCGCGTCGCTTGCCCAGCCGAGCCTGCTTAACGCTGCCACCGGGCGCGGGGGCGGCGTACTGGGCAACCCGCACTTCAAGCCCAAGGCCAAGCGGGTGATCTACCTGTTTTTCTCCGGCGGCCCGTCGCACATCGACATGTACGACTTCAAGCCGGGCATCCGCAAGATCCACGGCATCGAGCTTCCGGACTCCATTCGCCAGGGCCAACGTATCACCGGCATGACATCGGGGCAGAAGTCGTTCCCGTGTGTCGCCCCGATGTTCGAGTTTAAAAAACACGGCCAGAGCGACGCTTACTTTAGCGAAATATTGCCGCACATCGCCACGCTCGCTGACGAGATGACGCTCATTCGCAGCGTGAACACCGAGGCAATCAACCATGACCCGGCGATCACTTACATCAACACCGGCACACAGCAGCTGGGCCACCCGAGCATGGGTGCTTGGCTCAACTACGGCCTCGGTAGCCCGAGCGACAACCTCCCGGGCTACATCGTGATGATCTCCAAGGGGCGTGGCGGCAGCCAGGCGCTTTACTCGCGCCTTTGGGGCAGCGGCTTCCTGCCGTCCAAATATCAGGGTGTGAAGTTCCGCAGCTCCGGCGAGCCGGTGCTGTTCCTCAACGACCCGCCGGGCATCGACCGCAGTTCGCGCCGAGCGATCCTCGACAGCATCCGCGCCGTGAACGAGGCAAAGTTTGCCGAGACGGGTGATGCGGAAATTCAGGCGCGTATTTCCCAGTACGAAATGGCATTCCGCATGCAGGCGAGCGTGCCGGAGCTGACTGATCTTAAATCCGAGCCGGAACACGTCTTCGACCTGTACGGCAAGGATTCCAAAAAGCCGGGCAAATACGCCTACAATTGCATCCTTGCGCGGCGCATGCTTGAGAGCGGGGTGCCGTTCATACAGTTGTTCCATCGCGGCTGGGATCAGCACGGCAATTGTCCGCGCGATGTTCGTTACCAATGCGAGGACATCGACCAGCCAACTGCCGCGCTCGTCAAGGATCTCAAGCAGCGTGGCATGCTCGAGGACACGCTCGTGATTTGCGGTGGCGAATTTGGCCGGACGATTTACTCACAGGGCACGCTAACCAAGGACAACCACGGGCGTGACCATCATGGCCGTTGCTTCTCGATGTGGATGGCCGGCGGTGGAATCCGGAAAGGTCACGTGCACGGTGAGACTGATGACTTCTGCTACAACATCGTGCGCGATCCGGTGCACATCAACGACCTCAATGCCACCGCGCTGCAATGCCTCGGCATCGATCACGAACAATTCACCTACCGCTATCAAGGGCTCGACCAGCGCTTGACAAGTGTCCTCGACCCCACCGTGATCACCCCGATTTTGGCTTAACGCGCCACGTCGTAAACAACTCATCGCCGAGTCGGAGTCGACGGGTCAGTTCCAAGTTAGCTGCCTTGGCCAAGGTGGCGAAACCGTCGCCGTCGGCGATCGTTGGTGCATCGCGTCCACCAATGATCCGCGGGCAGATCGTTAGGTGCAGTTCATCCACAAGGCCAAGCCGGAGCAGTTCGAAGTTCAATTCGCCGCCGCCCTCGCAGAGCAACCGATTGACGGCCCACTCGCGCTGGAGCCAGCCAAGCGCTTGGCCAAGCGCAACCTTGTTTTTTCCGCACACCTTCACGCAGTCGGCCAGACGCTCCAGCTTGGCCAAGCGCGACTTCGGCACCTGGCTCGAGGCCAGCACAATGACCGGCGAAACTTGATTTCGGAAAACCGCCGCCTCCGGATCGACTGAACCAGAACCGCTTACGACGATCCGCAAATTTTGCCTAGCCAAGCCGCCGCGAAGTCGCCGCCGCTCGTATTCCGGGCCACCGGCATCCAGCGTCACCGGCGCGGAGTCCACCGTTCGCGCGCCGCACATGACTGCGTCGGCGGTGGCCCGGAGCGAGAGGAGATTCGCGTGGTCGCGCCGGCTGCCGAACGAGACAAACCGCCGATGTGCGGGGGCGATCTTGCCGTCGGCTGACATCGCCATGTTGATCAGCACGAATGGACGGATCGTTTTCATCCAGTGCAAAACATCGCGTCGCCGTAGCTAAAAAAACGGTACCGCTTGGCGATTGCCTCGGCGTAGGCGCGCAGCACATGTTCGCGCCCGCTAGTGCCGCCCGGCTGCGCGAACGCGCTCACCAGCATCAGTAATGTCGATTTGGGCAAATGAAAGTTGGTGAGCAACTCATCGACAACCTGAAACTCATGCGGCGGATAAATGAAGATATCCGTGCGGCCAAGCTGTGGCGCGATCGGCGCGCCGCGAGTAGCGACCGACTCCAGCACGCGCATGCTCGTCGTGCCAACGGCAACAACCCGCCGTCCCTCTGCCTTGGCTTGGTTGACAGCCTCGGCTGCGGCGGTGTCGATTTCGAACCGTTCCTCATGCATGGGATGATCCTCAACGTGATCACACTCCACCGGCTGAAACGTTCCGGGCCCAATGTGCAGGGTCACCTCCGCGAATGTCACTCCCTTTGCGCGTAGCCGGGCGATCAACTCATCCGTGAAATGCAGTCCCGCGGTCGGCGCGGCGACCGAGCCGTCGTTTTTTGCATACACCGTCTGGTAACGCTCGCGATCGGCGCGGGTGTCGATTGGTGCGCGCTCGATGTACGGCGGCAACGGTGTCTCGCCGATGGCCTGCAGGAGTTCGTGCACGCCCGATGATTGCGGAAGCCGCAGAAGATATTTGCCGGCGTCGTTCTTGTCGATCGACTTAACCCAGTGCGGAGTGGGGCGTCCATCGAGGTCGTGCAACTGGATGCGTGTCCCGTTGTGAATGCGTTTGCCGGGTCGCAGCATGCACCACCATTCGCCGGGCGCATGTTCCTCGGTAAGCAGAATCTCCACCCGGGCGCCGTCGCCCTCCTTTTGGCCGCGCATGCGAGCCGGGATGACGCGCGAGTTGTTTACCACCAACACGTCGCCCGGATGCAGCAGGAACTCTAGTTCGTCGAATTGCCGGTGGGCGATGGCGCCGCTGGCGCGATCGAGCGTCAGCAACCGGGAGGCATCCCGTCGCCCGATGGGATGTTGGGCAATGAGTTCCTGGGGGAGGGAGTAGTCGAAATCGTCCGTCCGCACAGCGGTATCTAGTAGCTGCTTTTGCGGACGGATACAACGCAGCGGAAGCCGAGCCCCAGTAGCCTCGGGGGGGGAGGGGATACAGATGCTCAATCCCGCCGGCTCGCTTGACCAAGCAGTGGGCAATGCCAAAAACAGACTAAAAAACGGGATTTCCAGAACAAACGAGCAAATAAAAAAATTTCATTTTTTTTAAAAAATCAGTTGACGTCTTGGGGAGGAAACGGTAGAGAACGGGAAAATTTGGGTCGCATGGGGCCAATTTGGTGTCCAAGCAACCTGTTATGTCAGCAATCCAGGACCATCCGACGACTGTTTTTTCCGGTCGATTCTGTCACGGAATCGACGGAAGCCGCCGTGTCATGGTGCCTTCCAAGTGGCGTCCCAAATCCGGTAAAACTGAGTTGTCCATCCTCCCTTGGCCGATTGGTCAGAAGCAGTTTTTGTTGGTTCTCCCACCAGCTCGTTGGAATGTGCTGCTGGATCGTTTCAGCGAGATATCACTGTCGGATGAAGAGGGAGCCGAAGTGGAGCGGGTCATCGGGGGAAGTTCGGCCCACCTGACACTGGACAAGGCGGGTCGGCTGTGTTTGCCGGAGGAACTGGCCGCCGTGGCCGGGCTGAGGAAGGAGGCCATGTTTGTGGGTCGGTTGAACAAGTTCGAAATCTGGGAGCCGGGTCGATTCAACGAAAACAGTAAGGGCAATGAGGCAGTCGCGGCTGCGGCCATCAAGAATTTAAACCTATGAACCTGATGCAATATCTGTCGGTCAGTGGAACCCTCGAGGGACCAAGGGAGAAGTTTCTCTCTCGGAGGATTGGACACAGCCAGGAGGGCTTGGCCGACGAGGGGGGCGGGGAGCTTGCCCATCCGGAGCCGGTGGCGCTGGTTCGGCCAGCGGTGCAGGACTCGGGACAGGGTGAGTTCGGTTTTTTCGAACCTATTGAGGTTGTGCCGAAGCCCTCCGGGCCAGGGAACCATCTGGACCTTGGCCAAGCGGAAGCCAAGCCGCGAGACCGCGATCAGGTCGAGGTTTACAGCCGCATCAGTCCGTCGCGTGTGCGGGTGATCCGGAACGATCTGGCCGGGTCGGATCTCGCGCTTCGCGTCGGTGAAGGGGTGGAACAATTCCGCCCGAGCCTTATTGCCGAGGAGCCGTCGAGAAGCTCTTGGTCCGAGCGCATGCGCGGCCGGTTTGAGTCGTTGAGCCAGGTGTCGCGGTGGGTGTCGCGCCGGTCGTGGCGTTGGCTGCTGGCTTTCAAGTCGTTTTGGCCGGTCGGCATCCTGACCAGGGCGTCTGCCGGTACGCTGAAGGTTGCCCCTGAAAAAGTGGCGGAGGAGACGCCGGCGCAAATGAACTCCACCGAGTTGGACGAGGCGATCGAGATGGCCAAGGACTACAAGACGGACGTGTACGTGGACGGACGAGTGGCGTGGAGCTACGAGGAGTATGCCTCAAGCGTGAAGGAGATTGTTCCCATCGAGGATGCCCATGACTTGTGACCGAATTCATCCACGAACCGGTGCTGCTGGAGGAAGTGCTCTCGGCGCTTCAACCGGCGACGGGCCGGCTGTATGTGGATGGGACGGTCGGTGGCGGCGGGCATGCGGAGGCGATTCTCGAAGCGAGCGGCCCGGACGGAAGGCTGGTGGCGTTCGATTGCGACGACCGGGCGGTGGCCGCCGCGGCCCAGCGCTTGGCCAAGTTTGGCGAGCGGCTGGAACTGCACCGATCATCGTTTGCGGAGATGGCCAAGCGCTTGACCAAGTCGAGCTGCGACGGGGTGCTGCTGGATCTCGGTGTCAGCTCGCCACAACTCGACGAGGCAGAGCGTGGTTTCAGTTTTCAGGCCGAGGGGCCGCTGGACATGCGGATGGATCGGCGGCAGCCGGTGAACGCCGCGCAACTGGTGAACGAGCTCGAGGCCGGAGAGTTGGCGAGGATATTTTGGGAACTGGGCGGCGAGCGCCGGTCGCGCCGCATCGCCCGGGCTATTGTTGAACAACGCGACATGCAAAGACTCGAAACCACCACGCAACTGGCTGACATCGTGGAGCGGGCCTGCCCCCGGCGGGGCGCGCGCACGCATCCGGCAACCGGTGTGTTTCAGGCGTTGCGCATGGCGGTGAACGACGAGCTGGGTCAGGTGCAGGCCGGGCTGGACGCCGCCTGGTCGGTGCTCAAGCCGGGCGGCTGCCTGGCTGTCATCACGTTCCATTCCGGCGAGGATCGGTTGGTGAAACAGTTCAGCCGCTGCCTGGCCAGGCCGTACACGGTACGCGGCGGGGTTGATGTGCCGGAACTGCGCGAGCCACGCGAGCCGCTGGCCCGGGAACTGAGCCGAAAGGCGGTTAAGCCTGGCGCCGCCGAGCAGGAGCGAAACCCCCGGAGCCGCAGCGCCCAGTTGCGGGCGCTCGAGAAAATGTAAACCGGCATGCCGCGCAACCGTAAAAAGCAGGACTCGCCGTTGAGCGTTGGCTTGTGGATCCGGGCTGCGCTGCTTTGCCTGCTCCTTGGAGGCACGGCGATGGGGTACGTGTGGCAGAAGTCGCAGATTCACCAACTCGGCACCGAGGTCCGAAAAAAAGAGGTGAGGCTCGAGTTGCTCAAGGGCGACAACGAGCGCTGGCAGCAGCTCCGCGCCGAGATGCGCTCGACACAGAAACTTTATGACCGGGTCCGCAAACTCGGGCTTGGGCTGACGATGCCGCAGCCGGAGCAGGTGCTGCGACTTTCTGATCTTCCGCTAGACGCCAAGGAGCTGAAGCAAAGCAAACCGGGGGAATACCGAACGGTAACCAACAAGCCGCGCCGGGAACGGCCGTAACGGACATGAAAAAAAACCTGTTCACACACTGACGTGGCAACGATCGCAGCCAACGCTCACCGGGGAAGGGTGATGATACTGGTCTCACTCATAACGGCCGGTTATGTGGGACTCGGGGTGAGGTTGGTGGATATTCAGGTGCTTCAGCACGACAAGCATGCAGCGCACGCGCTGGACAACACCCGCCGCAGGGTGATTCACGCCTCGAGGCGCGGCGATATTCTGGACATCCGGGGCACGGTGCTGGCGACGAGCCGGATCGCCAAGACGGTGTGCGCCGACCCGTCGCTGATGGGTAGCCACCAGCGGCTCGTGGCCCGGGCGATCGCGCCGTTTCTCGGCCGAGATGCCGCTGACTTGGCCAAGCGCATGCAGCGCCGCGTGTACACCGACGCCGAAGGCCGCCAGCGCGAGGACAAGCACGTCGTGCTTGCGCGAAAGGTGTTGCTCGAAGACTGGAAGGGCATCACCAACGCGCTGGCGTACATCGAGTTCGGTGTCGATGTAAAGTCGCTGCCCCGCAAGGAGCGGCTGAACTATTACAACGTCAGGCGCTCCGTGTTCTGCGAGAAGATCGATTCGCAGTTGCGCGTTTATCCCAGCGGCAACCTCGCCGCGCACGTGACCGGATTTGTCGGTGTGCGCGACCCGGAGGGTTCGAGCGTGCCGGTGGTCGGCCTCGAGGGGAAACACGGCATCGAGAGGATGCTCGACTCGCAACTTGAGGGAGTGCGCGGTTGGCGCGAGACCGAGACCGACCGCAGTCGCGACGAGGTGGTGCCGTTCCGCGTGCGCGACGTGAAGCCGCGCGACGGGATGAACGTGGTGCTGACGCTCGACGCCAACGTGCAGTACATCGCCGAGAAGGCGCTCGAGGCGCTTTGCACGAAGCACACGCCAGCGAGCGCGTGCATCGTGGTGGTGAACCCGAAAACCGGCGCGATTCTTGCGCTGGCCAACCGGCCGACATTCGATTCCAACAAGCCGGGCGACTCCAACGCGGCCAACCGCCGCAACCGGGTGATCGCCGACGTGTTTGAGCCGGGCTCAACCTTCAAGATCGTGGCGGTGTCCGGCGCGCTCAACGAGGGCGTGGTGCGGTTGCATGATCGGTTCCACTGCGAGAACGGCCGCCTTTATTTCGCCGGCAAGGTGCTGCGCGACCACCATGCGTACGGCCCGTTGTCGGTCCGGGAGATCATCACCAAGTCGTCCAACATCGGCACAGCCAAGGTGGCGATGAAGCTGGGGGCGCACCGGTTGCACAATTACATCTCTGAAATGGGCTTCGGCCAGCGCAGCGGGGTAGCGTTGCCGGGGGAGGTGCGCGGCATCCTTCATCCCGTCAGGAACTGGAGCAAGTTGTCGATCTCCCGGATTCCGATGGGCCACGAGATCGCGGCAACACCTCTGCAGCTCGTGATGGCAATGTCCGCAATGGCCAACGGCGGCAACCTGATGCGGCCGCTGCTGGTGGATCGGCTGGTGGATCGGGATGGGAATGTCGTGATGCAGTATGAACCGACTGTGGTTCGCAAGGTGATCCGCGATGAGACAGCGCAGCAGATGGTGAAGACGCTGATAACGGTGGTCTCTGCCGAGGGCACCGCGCGCCAGGCTTGGCTCAAGAACTATGCCGTCGCCGGCAAGACTGGCACGGCGCAAAAACCGTCGAAGACACGGCGCGGCTATGAGGTCGGGAAATATTTTTCGTCGTTCATCGGATTCCTGCCGGCGGAGAATCCTCGGTTGTGCATCGGTGTGTTTGTGGACGAACCACACAACGGACACTACGGTGGCGTGGTGGCAGGTCCTACATTCAAGGTGATTGCCGAGAAATCGGCCAACTATCTCGGCCTCGAGCCGTCGATACCGGTAAAGCCGATGTCGGAGCAGAAACCCCGGGTGGTGCTGAGATGATGGAACCCCGAACGCTAGGTTTTGTGGAGGAGAGCTGTAACGGGCAACTCGTCGCGGGCGAACGCTCGGCGAGTGTGCGCTGCATCTGCACCGACTCGCGCTTGGCCAAGGCGGGCGACCTGTTCGTGGCGATTCGCGGTGACCAGTTTGACGGGCATGACTACCTCAACGACGCGCTTGGCCAAGGGGCGGAGGCGGCTGTGGTCAGCCGAGCCCGGCTTGGCCAAGCGAAGGTCGCCGGGCCGAGGATCGAGGTGGAGGAGACGCGGGATGCGCTTGGCCGACTGGCGGCCCGGTACCGGCGGGATTTTGAGCTGCCGGTTGTTGCGGTGGGCGGCTCCAACGGCAAAACCGGCACCAAGGACATCTTGGCGGCAGTGCTGGGGCAGCGGCTCGAGACGCTCTCGAGCGAGTCCAGTTTCAACAACGATATCGGGGTGCCGCTCACATTGTTGCGGCTGCGCGGGGCCCACGAGGCGGCGGTGCTCGAGGTCGGCTCGAATCATCCCGGCGAACTGCAGCCGCTGCTGCAACTCATCCGGCCAAGGTACGGCGTGCTGACGAGCATCGGGCGCGAGCATTTGGAGTTTTTCGGGAACCTCGAAGGGGTGATCGAGGAGGAGGGATCGCTGGCAGAGGTGCTGCCGCCGGAGGGCTGCCTGTTTGTCAATGGAGACATCGAGGGGCTGGAGGCCATCCGCGTCCGCTGCCGCGCAACAGTTGTCACGGTCGGGGAGGGGGAGGGCTGCGACTGGCGGCTTGCCGGCATTGCGCTGGACGATGAGGGGACAACTTTCAAACTGATTTCGCCGAAGGGAGATTGGAGCGGAGCCTACCGCATCAACCTGCTGGGCCATCAAAACGCCCGGAACGCCGCGCTCGCAATGGCGCTTGCGGCGGAGCTGGGCCTGAGCCGGGAGGAACTGGACCAGGGCCTGCAGTGTTGCCGTCCGGCGTCGATGCGAATGGAGATGCAGACACTCGGCGGTGTCCGCATCATCAACGACGCCTACAACTCCAATCCGGACTCCCTTCTGGCGGCTTTGGAGACGATGGAGTCGTTTCCGACTGGGGGAAAACGCATTGCCGTTCTCGGTGACATGGCCGAGCTTGGACAAGCCAGCGAGTCCGCCCATGTTGAGGCGGGCCGGCTTGCGGCCAGGCTTGGCCTGGACGGCCTGATCGCCGTGGGCCAATGGGCGGACACGACGGTGCGCGCGGCGCAGGAGGACGGTCTGGCCAACGTGGCGGCTTTCGATGACGTCAACCTGGCCGGCCGGGCGCTGGCTGTTAAGCTGAGTCCCGGGGACGTGGTGCTGATCAAGGGCAGCCGAGCGGCAAAAATGGAACGCATCATCGAGGCACTTTCGGAGGCCATGAAAACGTAGCGACGCAGGATGTTTTTTTACCTCAGCCAGGTGCCGCAGTGGTTGGCCGGAAACGGCCACGCCGTCTTGGCGGACTGGCTCTCTTTCCTGCGGGTGTTCCAGTACATCACTTTCCGGACAGCCGGCGCGGCAGTCACGGCGCTGCTGTTTTGCTGGTGGTTTGGCCCGAAAATCATCGGGCTGCTTACGCGGCTGAAATTCAGCCAGGACTACAAGGACAAGGCCGAGGAAGCAGGTGGTCTGGATGCGCGGGTGCTCAGCAAGAGGGGCACACCGTCGATGGGGGGAGTCATGATCGTGCTGGCGCTGGATGTGACCGCGCTGCTCTGGGCCAGGTGGAACGAGTTTCTCGCGTTGAGCCTGATGTCGGTGGTGGTGCTGGCGGCGCTGGGTTTTTACGACGACTGGGTCAAGCTCACCAGGCAGGACAAGGACGGCATCCACTCGAAAGTGAAGCTGGCGGTGCAACTGGCGCTGGGCCTATTCATCGGGCTGTATCTGTGGTATCACCCCACCAAGAGCGACTTGATCGGGAAACTGGTGGTTCCGTTTTACAGCGGGCAAGACGGCCCCGGAGGGGAGATTGTGTTTGCCGGGGTGGGGGTTGTGGGATTGCTGGTCACCACGGCGGCCATCGTGGGCAGTTCCAACGCAGTGAATCTGACTGACGGCCTCGACGGCTTGGCCATCGGCTGCACGCTGATCGTGACGTTCGTGTTCATCATTTTCACCTACATCGCCGGCAACAAGATCATGGCCGACTATCTGCGCGTGCCGTACGTCGAGGGGGCGGGGGAGTTGACAGTGTTCTGCGCGGCGATGGTGGGTAGCGGGCTGGGGTTTCTCTGGTTCAACTGCCACCCGGCGCAGGTGTTCATGGGCGACACCGGGTCGCTGGCGCTGGGCGGCGTGCTCGGCGTGATCGCGGTGCTGATTCACCAGCCGTTTGTGCTGGTGATTGCGGGCGGGGTGTTCGTGCTCGAGGCGGTTTCGGTGTTGGTCCAGACCGGCTGGTTCAAGCATACGCGGCGAAAATACGGCGAGGGGCGGCGGGTGTTTTTAATGGCGCCGCTGCATCATCACTTTGAGAAAAAGGGCTGGTACGAGTCGCAGGTGGTCGCGCGGTTCTACATTCTGGGAATTCTTTTTGCGGTGCTCGCTTTGAGCACGCTGAAATTGAGGTAAGTTAGGCGGTCATGTTCAAGCTGAAAGGCAAGCGGGTTTTGTTGGTCGGCCTCGGTTCGCGGGGCCGGGCGGCCTGCCGCCTGCTCTGTGACTGCGGCGCCTCGGTGGTGGCGGTGGATCGCAAGGAGGACGACCTGCTCCGCCGCGAGACCGAGCCGTTGGCCAAGCTGGGGGCGAAGGTGCATCTCGGCTTGGCCAAGCCGTTGCCCAAGCTGCTCGACGGCGTCGAGTTGGGCGTGATTAGCGTGGGCGGTATCCGTGAAACGGCCTGGGTGCGCGCCCTGCGCCGGGCGGATTTGCCTGTGATCGGCGAGCTCGAGCTTGGCTTCCAGCAGTTACGCTGCCTAAACATCGCCGTGACCGGCACCAACGGCAAGACTCCGGCGGCCAAGCTGATCGAGCAGGTGCTGGTCGGCGGGCAGCGGGAGGCCCGACTGGCCGGCAAGGTGGACTACCCCGTCTGCGATGCCGTGGACGGCTCGAAAGAGCTGGATTACCTGATCCTTGCCGTGAACTCGTTCCAGCTCGAGTTGACCCAGTTTTTCAGCCCCACGGTCGCTGTGCTGACGAACATCGCGCCGGACCACATGGATCACTACGGCAGCGTGGCGGAGTACGTGAGCGCCAAGGCGAGAATATTCGTCAACCAGCAGCCGTTCGACTGGGCGATCATCCAGAGCGAGGCGCTGGCACAGATCCGGTCGTTCGGCATCGAGATCCCCTCCAAGATCATCACCTTCAGCGCGAGCAACCGCCGGGCGGACATCTCGCTCGATCGCGGCCTGATCATGAGCCGAGTGCCGGGCTGGGAGGGCCCGCTGATGGACTTCACCGAGTGCCAGTTGCAGGGGGCGCACAACGCGGAGATCCTGATGGCGGCGCTGGCGGCGGGCCGGGTGTTCCGGATTCCGCTGGAGCAATCGGCGGACATCCTCCGAAACCACCCGGCGCTGCCGCACCGGTGCGAACTCGTAGCCGAGATGGACGGGGTGAGCTACATCAACGACTCCCGATCCACCAACCTCGCCGCCCTCGAGAAGTCACTTTTCTCAATAAAACCGGGCCTGGGCGGACGCCCCAACGTCTGGTTGCTGGCCGGCGGACGCGACAAGGCCGGCGCCTACCACGACATCGGCCCGCTGCTTTCACAGAGGGTCAAGGCGGCATTTTTGATGGGCGAAACCCGCGAAAACCTGCGCGCCGCATGGAGCCTCTTCACGCCCTGCCGCCTGGTAGATTCGCTGGAGGAAGCCGTCCGCCAGAGCGCTGAACTGGCCGAGGAGGGCGACGTTATTTTACTCTCGCCAGCGAGTGAGGATTCCGGTAGTGTCAATGGCTATCAACATCGTGGCGAGATGTTTCGGCGCTCAGTCGAACACTTGGCCGGTTCTTCAACGGAAGCTGAAAGCACCGGTAAGGCCAATTCAGCCTCAAAAACAATCCCTGTTTTGTCGCGATGAATCCTGCCCGCCGACCACTATATCTTGTGTTCCCCCCCTTTTGCGCTTGCCCAAGCGCACGTCATTTTTTTTCAATCAACCAAGGAGTAAAACATCATGTCCAGTCATAATCCCCTACGACCCAAAAGTTCCCTGCTCGAGCAGAAAGCCAAGAGCCGCTCCGGCCTGCAGATGGTGATGATCATCGTGGCCGTGCACGTGGTTTTCCTTGGAGGGCTGTTGTTCTCTGGCTGCCGCCCGGAACAACCGACACCCGGCACGGCGGCCGACACCAACGCCATTCCGGTCTTGCCACCCATCGGGGGAGGGGTGGCGTCTCCGCCAGGACAGAGCAACGTGGTAAACATAGTGAATGCGCCCGCTGCGGACACCAACGCCGTGACCGCCGCCCCGCCGCTTCCGGGCGTCACGACCGGCGAAGCCCAGCCGCCGCCCGTCACAAGCGACCCGGCCCCGGCGGAGGACATCGTTCCGTTGATTCCTGAGCCAACGGGTGAGCCGGAGGTGCCGGTGGCCACCGGCGAGGAGGAGTACGTCGTGGGCAAGGGAGACAACTTCACCGCCATCGCGCGCAAATTCGGCGTCACGGTGCAGGCCGTCATCAAGGCCAACCCGGCAGTGGATCCAAACCGCATGGCGGTTGGCCAAGTGCTGATTATCCCCGCGCCCGTGGCCAAGCCGCTTGCACCGGCGGTGCCAGAGGGAACGGTGGTGTACGAGGTTAAGGCGGGCGACAGCCTTTACGCCATCGCCAAGGAGCACAAGATCACGGTCAAGGCCATCCGCGATGCCAATAGCCTGACAAACTCAAAAATTCAACCGGGGCAAAAATTGACCATTCCCCCGCCGGCGACCGACAACTAGCCAAACGAGCGATCCGTCCCGATGAAGCTCGCCTCGACCACGCTGGTGTTTGTCGTTTCAGCCCTGCTTGCGCTGGGGTTGGTGATGCTCTACAGCGCCACCATGTTTCACCGCAGTGGCGGATTTCTGGGTTCGCAATTGCTGTGGTGCTGCATTGGGTTGGTGGTCTGCCTTGGCGCGGCCATGGCGGACTACCAGTTGCTTAAAAAAATCTCGGCACCGGCGCTGGTGCTGGCGCTTCTCCTGTTGGTGGCGGTGATGCTCCCCGGCATCGGACTGGAGCGCAACGGCGCCCGCCGCTGGCTGCAGTTGCCGGGCACGACGTTCCAGCCGTCCGAGTTTGCCAAGCTGGCTGTCATCATCGCGCTGGCCCATTACTGCGAACGCAAGGGCCGCAGGATGGGCACGTTCAGGTACGGTCTGCTGATTCCCGGGCTGGTGCTGGCGTTGTTTCTCGGTCTGATTTTCATCGAGCCGGACTGGGGTGCGACGGCGCTACTGGCCACGGTGTGCGGGTTGATGCTGTTCCTGGCCGGCACGAAGCTGCGGTTCATGGTTCCGCCGGTGATCGTGCTCGGGGTGGCTGGCAGTTTCCTGCTGTCGCAAAACACGGTTCGCCTAAATCGCATCATGAGCTGGCTCGATCCCGAGGGCACGAAACAGGGGGTGGGCTATCAGACGTGGCAGTCACTGATCGCGCTTGGCTCGGGCGGGACAACCGGCCTTGGGCTCGGCAACGGACGCCAGAAACTTGGCTTTGTGCCGGAACACCACACCGACTTTATATTCTCGGTGATCGGCGAGGAACTCGGCTTGGTTGCTACAATGGGAATCGTGGTGGCGTTCGTCCTGTTTGTGATTTGCGGAGCATTTATCGCGATACGGTCGCGCGACTTTTTTGGTTTTCTGCTGGCCTCCGGGATGACGCTGCTGATTGGCCTTCAGGCGTTCATCAATATTGGCGTGGTGACCAGCACGCTGCCCAACAAGGGACTCCCTCTGCCGTTCATCAGCCGGGGCGGCACGAACCTCGTGGTGATGTTGTTTTGCGTCGGGGTGCTGTTGAGCGTCGCGCGGTTTGCGAGCCGCGAGGGGCAGGTCAAGACGGCTGGAGCGAACGATCCCGGCGGGTACTCACCGTTCCGGGCCAAGACATGAGCATGAATCCCCCGACCAAGCGCGTTGCTATCGCCTGCGGCGGAACCGGCGGACACCTGTTTCCCGGCTTGGCCGTGGGCGACGCGCTCGTGACGCGCGGCTGCGAGGTCACGCTGCTAGTCAGCCCGAAGGAGGTGGACCAGACGGCGGTCAAGTCGGCCTACGGCATGGAGGTCGAGTCACTGCCGGTGGTCGCTCTCAGCGGCAACTTGCCCCGGTTCGCCGCCGGCTTTTGGTCGTCGCTCGGCCAATGCCGAAAACTTTTTCGCGACAAACCGCCCGATGCCGTGCTGGCGATGGGAGGATTCACCAGCGCGCCGCCGGTGATCGCCGGGAAGCTCATTGGCGCCCGCATTTTTCTCCACGAGGCGAACGCCGTCCCGGGCCGGGCGGTGAAGCTGCTGGCGCCGCTGGCCGACGAGGTGTTCGTTCAGTTTCCCGCTGCGATACCGCGCGTGCTGAGCACCGACATTCGCGCCACCGGCCTGCCGGTGCGCTCGGCAATGGAGCCGTTGGCCAAGGCCGACGCGCGAATCGCACTTGGCCTGGCTGACGACCGGCCGGTGCTGCTCGTGATGGGCGGCAGCCAGGGGGCGCAGTCGATCAACCAGGCACTGATCAACTCGCTACCGCGCTTGGCCAAGGCGGTGCCGGGACTGCAGTTCATCCACTTGACCGGCAGCGGCGTCGTCGAGCCGGTGCGGCAGGCGTACGAGGTGCTTGGCCTAAGCGCCGTGGTGCGTCCTTTTTTGACCGAGATGGAGTATGCGCTAGGCGCGGCTGATCTGGCGGTGAGCCGCTCAGGGGCGTCGTCGCTGGCTGAATTTTCCGCGATGGAGCTGCCGGCCATATTGATCCCGTACCCCACTGCGGTGGACGACCATCAACGGCTCAATGCCCAGTCGTTTGTGGATATTGGCGCGGCACGGTGTTTTCACCAGAAGCAACTGACGCCCAACCTGCTCGTCAGCCAGTTGAGCGAGCTCTTCGGCAGCCCGGCCAAGCTCGAGGCCATGGCCGGCGCGATGAAACAATGGAAGTCGGCACAGTCCACCGTGGAGGTCGTGCAGCGGATTTTCGAAGCGTGCGGTTGGGAGGACAACGCCGGGGACGAACTGATGTTCGGCCTACCAAGAGGAAAGGAGGCAGCGGCATGAGCACCGGAGTCGCAGCGCCGGTGTCGGAAGAGGTGAAAGCAGTGCTCGAGAGCGCCGCCGCTGACGGGACGGTCGTCGAGCCGGATTGCCTACTCGCCGAAATGACGACCTTGTGGGCGGGCGGCCGGGCCGACTTTTTCGCCGAGCCCAACAGCGAGGCCGGTCTCTCGGCGTTGCTGGTCGCGTGTCGTGAGAGGGGACTACTGGTGACGGTGCTTGGATGCGGGTCGAATTTTCTTCCGCTCGACTCTGGTGTGCGCGGGTTGACGGTGCGGCTGGGCCGGGCGTCCTTCACCGGCATCGAGGCGGCCGGGTCGAGGCTCAAGTGCGGCGCCGGGGCGAAGTTGAAAAACGTGGCCGCCGAGGCCAAGCGCTGCCGCCTGGCGGGGATGGAGTTTCTCGAGGGCATCCCGGGGAGCATCGGCGGCGGGCTGCGTATGAACGCCGGGGCGATGGGAAGCGAACTGTTCGACGTGGTGGAGACGGTGCGGTTCATGGATCCCGCCGGCGGGGTGTTCGAGATGCCGGCGGACTCGATCGAGGTCGACTACCGGAGCTGTCCGCTGTTGAAAAACCAGATCGCGCTGGGCGCGGTATTGAATGGTGAGCCAGACACCGCCGAGGCCATCGCCGCCCGCATGGCCGGGTTTGCCGAGCGGCGCTGGGGCAGCCAGCCCAAGGCTCGCAGCGCCGGCTGCATATTCAAGAACCCGAAGGGCATCCCCGCCGGGAAGCTGGTCGATGAGCTGGGCCTCAAGGGCGCGAGCGAGGGCGGTGCGATGATATCGGAGGAGCACGGCAATTTTATCGTCAACAAAGGCGGCGCGACGGCGGACGATATCCTGCGCTTGATCGGGCGCATCCGGGAGAGGGCGCTGAGCGAGCGCGGCATCGAGTTGCAGACCGAGGTGCAAATCATCGGCGGAGAGGAACGGGATGATTGAGCCGCTCGACATATGCGTGATGCTGGGCGGCCCCTCCGGCGAGCGGAAGGTGTCTCTCCAGTCCGGCGCGGCGGTGGCGGACGCACTGCGCGAGCTGGGCCACCGAGTGAGCGAGATCGATCCGGTGGATGGCGAGTTTCGACTGCCGCCAAACACCGGCGTGGTGTTCCTCGCGCTGCACGGGACGTACGGGGAGGATGGCACGGTGCAGGCCAGTCTCGACGCGCTGGGCGTGCCGTACACCGGCTGCAGCGAGGCGGTGAGCCGGCTGGCATTTGACAAAGTGGCGGCCAAGCGGGCCTGCGCCCGGGACGGCTTGGCCACGGCGAACGACTGCGTGGTGGACGAATCCGACGCCGGGCTGCCGGATGGGCTCGAGCTGCCGCTGGTGCTCAAGCCGGTTTATCAGGGCTCAAGCATCGGCCTCGAGTTTGTCGAGACGGCGGCCGCTTGGCCAAGCAGCTTGGCCAAGGCGCTCGAGGGCGGCGGCCCGGTGCTCGTCGAGGAGCGGATCGAGGGTCGCGAAGTCACGGTGGGCGTCGTCGGCGGTCAGCCGCTGCCGGTGGTCGAGATCATGCCCAAGCGCGGCGCCTACGACTACGCCAACAAATACACCGCAGGCGCCACCGAGTACGCCTGCCCGGCTCTGTTCGATGCGGAGGCTACGCACCGCATACAGCATGCCGGGAAACGGGCGCTGACCGCCGTCGGGGGCGGCAACTGCGCCCGGGTCGATTTTATCGTGCGGCCGGATGAAGAGCCGGTGTTCCTCGAGGTCAACACCCTGCCGGGGATGACGGAGACGAGCCTGCTACCCAAGGCGGCTGCGGCGACCGGCACCGGTTTTGCCGAATTGTGCCAGTGGCTGGTCGAGTTGGCCGTGGAACACCCACCCTTGGCGGCCACCGGATGAAGTAACTTTGACATGGCATTGAGAGCGAAACGTCGGAATAGCAAGTCGGGGAGGAAAAAACTACTCTCCGTCAAGGTGCAGTCGCAGCAGACCAGACGCGAGCGACTGCGCTGGCTGCGCTCGTTGTCGGCTCTGGTCGCCGCGATCGCGGCGATCATCGCCGTTTGCTGGCAGGGCGGCGCCTTCGCGCTCAATCGGCTCGTATACGAGAATGAGTCATTCTCCGTTAGGCAATTGGACTATCGGACAGACGGGATCATTAACGTGGGCCAACTCAAGCAATGGGGTGGCGTGCGCTCGGGCGAAAACCTGCTCAAGCTCGATTTGCTGCGGATCAAGCGCGATATCGAACTGGCCCCCAGGGTTAAGGCGGCGTCCGTGGAGCGTTTCCTGCCTGACACGCTGCAGGTGCGGGTCGCCGAGCGGGTGCCGATGGCGCAGATTTGGGCCTGGCAGCGTGATGGTGCCGGCGTGACGGATTACGACTGCGTGAGGTTGCAACTGGACGAGACCGGCCACGTGATGAGCCCGATTGGCGGCCGTTCGGTGGTGGCGCCGGAGAAGCAGGCTGAATGGTCGCTGCCGGTCGTCTCCGGGATCGAGCTCAAGAAACTCAAGTCGCTCGCCCCGGGCCGCCCAGCCGGGCTGCCAAAGCTGCGAGCCGCGCTTGGCCTCATCGGGGAGTTTCGCCGCTCGCCCCTGGCCGGCGTGGTGGATTTGCGGGTGATCGACCTCTCCCAGCCGCGCATCCTGCGGGTCACCACCGGCGACGGGGGCCAGGTGGATCTCTCGACCGGGCGCTTGGCTCGGCAGCTCAACCGCTGGGCCCGTATCCAGGCGCACGGGCAGAAGTTTGGACTGGCCATCGAGACGGTGGATCTTTCAGTGACCAACAACGTGCCGGTTCGCTGGATGCTCTCCCCGACGATCGCCGAGGGCATAAAGAGCGGCCGAAACCTGGCCGGGAATTGAACGAATTATGAGCAATTCACAAATTATCGTTGGCCTCGAGATTGGCACCTCCAAGGTGTGTGTTGCCGTGGGGGAAGTGAGCGGAAGCCAGGCGGTCAACATCATCGGCCTTGGCCAAGCGAAATCCCGGGGCGTCCGCAAGGGGGAGATCATCGACGTTGCCCTGGCCGAGGAGGATGTGCGCAACGCCATCGTTGAGGCGGAACAGGTGGCGAACGTCGAGATTCGCTCGGTGTTCCTCGG
>CAJWEP010000036.1 GCA_913030945.1 uncultured Verrucomicrobiota bacterium | reverse complement strand
CCCAGTTCTTTGGTGGGACAAGCATTTTGATTGCTGTGGGTGTCACGATCGACACCATGCGGCAGATGGAGTCGTATCTGTTGATGCGGCATTATGACGGATTTTTGAGGAAGGGCCGCGTACGTGGCCGCTTCTGACGCTGGTGGTGAAACAAGCCCCCAGCGGTTTGTTCCTTGATAGAAACCGGCCAAGCCAAGGCTTGGCTCTGGATCGGGTGCTGAGGCGCCCGCGGACGGCATGATCCACTTGAAGAAAGATCATGAGATAGTAGCCATGCGCCTGGCCGGCGGGGTATCCTCCATCGTGTTGCGAGAGGTGGCAGCCTTTGTCCAACCGGGCGTCAGCACACTGGAGATTGACCAGTATGCTGGGGAGCGCATCAGCCGCTACGGCGGCAAAAGCGCCTTCCTTGGTTACCGGGATTATCCCTGCCAGATTTGCATCTCCGTCAACGAGGAGGTCGTGCACGGCTTGGCCTCCGGGCGGTGTGTTCAGTTTGGCGACATCATTAGCCTCGACGTTGGGGTGCGCTACGACGGCTACATCGGTGACAACGCCACAACCGTGGCCGTCGGCGGATGTGACCCGGCTGTGCAGCGGATGATGGAAGTGACCGAGAAATCCCTGCATGAAGGGATTGGCCAAGCGCTGCCCGGAAACAAGGTCGCGGATATCTCACGGGCCATCCAGAGCTGTGTCGAGGCTAACGGATACAGCATCGTGAGGGAGTTTGTCGGGCACGGCGTGGGCAAAAAAGTCCACGAGGATCCGCAAATCCCGAACTTCGACGATGGCAATCGGCGCTCCCCGGTCTTGAAGCCAGGGATGACACTGGCCATCGAGCCGATGGTCAATCTAGGCCAACGGCACGTCGAGATGCTGGAGGATGGCTGGTCGGTGGTCGCCCGGGACGGGTTGCCATCGGCCCATTTTGAGCACACCATCCTTGTGAACGACGGTGAGCCGGAGATTTTGACATGCCCGGGCAACCTGCCATCCGAGCCGAGGGAATCGTGAGGGACAAACGTCCTCCGGCCACCTTCGTGGTGGAGTTGGCCAACGGCCATCGGGTGTTTGCCCGAGTGTTGTTGAAACAACGGGAACAGATGCCAGGCATCAAGCTTGGCGACAGGTTGAATTTAGATATCTCGCCTGCTGATTTCAGCAATGGCGTGGTGGTTTTTTAGGAAAGACAGAAACGAGTTTGAAAAATGAAAGTACGCGCATCAGTAAAGCGGCTTTGCGAGCACTGCCGGGTTATACGCCGGAAGGGCGTGGTCCGTATCATCTGCAAATCCAATCCCCGGCACAAGCAGCGCCAGGGCTGACCGAAAGGAAATAGACCATGCCAAGAATCATCGGAGTCGACATCCCCCCCAACAAGCGCATCGACATTGCGTTGCGGTACGTCTACGGCATCGGGCCGAAGATCGCCTCGGAGATTGTTGAGAAAACCGGCATCAAACCCGCCACCCGCGCCAAGGATCTTGACGAGAACGACCTGTCCAAGATTGTTCACGTCATCCAGGAGGGCGATTACCTCGTGGAGGGTGATCTGCGCCGCGAGCGCAGCCTCAACCTCAAGCGTCTGCAGAACATCAAGTCGTACCGCGGCTTGCGCCACGCGCGCGGTCTTCCGGTTCGCGGCCAGCGAACCTCCACCAACGCCCGCACCCGCAAGGGCAAAAAGAAAACCGTGGGCGCCCAACGCAACCCAAATGCCAAGACCGGCATTCACTGATTTTTAGCTGATCATCATGGCTGACGAAGAAAACCAACCGCAACAACCTGAGGCCCAGCAGCCCGAGGCGGAAGCCAAGCAGGAAACCCCTGCAGAGGAAGCCCCTGCATCCAAACCAAAAGCCAAGGACGAGCTCAAGCCTAAGGCCAAGGACGAGCCTAAAGCCAAGGACAAGCCCAAAGCCAAGGACGAGCCCAAAGCCAAGGACGAGCCCAAAGCCAAGGACGAGCCCAAAGCCAAGGACGAGCCGAAAGCCAAGGACGAGCCGAAAGCCAAGGACGAGCCGAAAGCCAAGGACGAGCCCAAAGCCAAGGATGAGGCCAAGGGCAAGAAGGATGATTCGGCTTCCGAGGAGGAGTCGGATTCCAGCGTGGCAGCGCCTTCCGCGCAGGAATTGTTGACCAGCGACGACCCGACCCCACAAAAGGTCATCAAGGCCAAGAAATCGAAAAACGTCCACTCGGGGATCGCCACCATTCTGGCCACTTTCAACAACACTCACGTCTCCCTCTCCGACAAGCAGGGCAACCTGATCGCCTGGTCCACGGCCGGTAAAAACGGTTTCCGGGGGTCACGCAAGAGTACCTCCTACGCCGCGCAAAAGGTGGCGCAGGATGTCGCCCGCCGCGCCATGGCCCACGGGCTGAAGGAGATCGAGGTTCGAGTGAAGGGTCCCGGTTCCGGCCGTGAGTCCGCCATTCGCGCCCTGCAGGCGGTGGGGCTGGAGATCACGTCCATTCGGGATGTCACCCCGATCCCGCACAACGGATGCCGCCCGAAGAAGCGGCGCAGAGTTTAACCAGGAATTCAAGGCATGGCACGTTACACAGGTCCACGCGACAAGATCAGCAGGCGATTCGGCGTCCCCGTTTTCGGGCCGTCAAAGTACCTCGAGCGCAAGAATTACCCGCCGGGCACCCACGGGCCCCGCGCGCGGCGCAAGTACACTGACTACGCACTTGCGTTGATGGAGAAGCAGAAGCTTCGCTTTCAGTACGGGTTGATGGAGAAACAGTTCCGCTCCATTTATGAGAAGGCCCACCGGCACCAGGGTGTCACCGGCGAGATCATGCTTCAACTACTGGAGTGTCGTCTGGACAACGTCATCTACCGCCTCGGCTTTGGCGCCACCCGCGCCCAGGCGCGCCAGATGGTTTCCCACGGCCATGTGGTGGTGAATGGTGGCAAGATGACCATTGCCTCCTACACTGCCAAGGTCAACGATGTGGTCGAGGTGAAGGATATGAGCGGCTCACGCCAGTTGGCCACGCGCAATTTGGAGTACTCCACGAGCCGGGTGGTGCCCGAGTGGTTGCAACTGGAGAAGGATGCATTCAAGGGAACCGTGCTGCGGTCGCCCACACGCGATGAAATACAGCCCATCGCTGATGAACAAACCATTGTAGAATTTTATTCCCGTTAAGCTTCCGGCCTCTCGGGAGGTTGGAAAGGCAATTATATGGACCCCTCATCAACGGGAATAACAGTGACGGGGTCAGGTTAAAATTGCTCAAAAACTAAATACATATGCCAATAAGACTGGGTCATTTCGAAAAACCAAACAAGCTGAAGAAGTCGGACGATTCGACCGACACCTTCGCCAGATACGAGGCGGAGCCGTTTGAAACCGGCTTCGGCCACACCATAGGCAACTGCCTCCGGCGGGTGCTTTTGTCCTCGCTTGAGGGAGCAGCCATCACTTCAGTGAAAATAGAGGGGGCGGATCACGAGTTCACCACCGTATCGGGGGTCGTCGAGGACGTCACCGACATCGTCCTGAACCTCAAGAAAATCAGGTTCCGCCACACCGGTCGGGAGCCACAGGAAGTTCGGCTGAGCGTCACCGCCGAAGGCGCGGTCACTGCCGCCGACTTGGAACTGCCGCCGGGGCTGAAGGTCGTCAACAAAAAGCAGGTCATCTGCACCACCGACAAGAAGAAGAAGATCGACATGGTGATGGAAGTCCTGGTGGGCCGCGGTTTCCTGCCGGGCGATGCCAACAAAAAACCGGATCAGGTCATCGGCGTGATCCCGATCGACTCCATTTTTTCCCCGGTCACCCGCGTGCGGTACGAGGTCGAGGCCGCGCGTGTCGGGCAGCGCACCGACTACGACAAGTTGGTGCTCGAGATTTCCACCGACGGCCGCATGACGCCGGACGAGGCCCTGAAGCAAAGCTCCGAGATTCTGGCGCACCACCTGAACGTATTCACCGGGATCAACGACGAGACATTCGAGTTCGAGCAGGATGCCAAGGCCAAGGACGAGGATCGCGAGGCGATGCGCAAGCTGCTCAACACAAGCGTCAACGAGATCGAGCTGAGCGTCCGTGCGGCCAACTGCCTCAACAACGCCAACATCACCACCCTGGGCCACCTTGCGATGAAGTCCGAGTCCGAGATGCTCAAGTATCGCAACTTCGGCAAGAAATCCCTCACCGAGATCAAGGACAAGCTCAAGGAGTACGACCTTTCACTGGGCGAGAAGATCGATCCGACCCTGCTCGACACGCCTCCTACGGCGGCTCCGCCGGATGCCTTCGAGGATCCACCGCTCGAAAACGAGGAATAACCTGCCACCCGCCAAATCATGCGTCACAGAGTAAGAACCGCCAAGTTGGGCCGCACTGGGGAGCACCGTAATGCGATGCTCGCCAACATGGTGTGCAGCCTTATCGAGCAGAAGGAAATCACCACCACTCTGGCCAAGGCCAAGGCGGCGCGCGTCGTCGCCGAGAAGATGGTGACTCTCGGCAAACGGGGCACCCTGCACCATCGCCGCTTGGCTGCCGCACGATTGCGGGCGCCCCAGCGCAGATTTTTCCCCAGAGCCAAGGGAGTCCCCGGCAAGCAGCTTCGCGAACAATGGAGCCGTGAGCACGACGTGGTTCGCATTCTGTTCGATGAGATCGCCCCCTCGTTTCAGGATCGCATGGGTGGCTACACGCGCATCATCAAGCTGGCCGGCGCCCGCAGGGGGGATGCTGCGCAAATGGCCATTCTGAAGTGGGTGGACGAGCCGCTTGAGGAGAAGGCCAAGGCGTCGTCAACGCCCGCCGCCGAGCCGGCCCCCGCTCAGGACAAAACCGGGGAAACGGCGCAAGCCACAGAACAGGCTGAACCGGCGGAAGAAACTCCCGTTGCTGAGGAACCTGCTGCTGAGGAACCTGCTGCTGAGGAGGGACCTGCTGAGGAGCCGTCTGAGACGCCCGAGGCCGAAGCCGCTGCCGAGGAATCCGGCGACACCGACGAATCCAAGGAGAAAAAGTAGCCTTATCGTTCATCATTTTTTGCAGGCCCGTCGGTTGACGGGCCTTTTTTGCCGCTTGGCCAAGCGGGGTTTTCACTTGAGCCGCTTCGTTGCAACGGAATACCCTCGCGCGATGGCGACGCTTTGCATTAATGCAGCCCGTGTTGCGCTTGGCTTTGCCGGATTCTGTCTGGCCGTTGCTCAGGGCTTGGCCCAGCCCTCCACTCCCGCCAGCGCGGAGACATTGGCCAACCGGCTTGGCCAAGCGATCGACGCCGGCGACGCCAACGCCGCCTTCCGCCTGGCGGAGTTGTACCGCTCCGGCGATGGCGAGTTGCCGGTCGACCTGCCCAAGGCCGTGTCCCTCTACAAGACCGCCGCCCGGCTGGGCAGCCACCCGATGGCCATGAACACGCTGGGCCTGCTGTACGAGCAGGGCTGGGGCGTCAAGGCCAGCCAGGCGCTGGCCCTCGGGTGGTACGGCAAGGCGGCCCGCGCCGGGAGTGCCATGGCCCTGGCCAATCTCGGGAAGATTCACGCCCGGGGCGACGGCGTGCTGCAGGACTACCGGTTGGCGGTCGTGGAGTTGAAAAAGGCTGCCGGCGACTGGGTGACCGTCCGCGTCCCGGCGGCCGACGTGGGCGTCAGGCAGGACAGCCCGTTTCGTTTCAGCGCAGCGTCGATTGTCTTCGTGGATGGCGTGCCGGAGATCGACTGGGGGTATTCCCGCCGTATTGAGTGGGACAAGGTGCCGGTGCGCAAGTTCGTTTTTGACCGGCAGTTCGACTCGGCCGAGCTGGGGGACATCACCGTGGCCGACGTGCGCAGCGAAGGCGATGATCTGCTGCTCGACATCGCCGTGTTCGGCGGGGTGGTTTGGGACGAGGAAACCAACTCGTTTGTAGAAGCGAAGCGCGGGAGCGTGATCCACTTCATCTGGTTTTTCGACACGGACGGCCGGGAGAGCGGCGTGCCGGAGTTTCGGCTTCACGACGCGCCACCGCTCAAGCCGGAGCGCCTGCCGCACGCCGACCGTGCGCTGCAGATCGTGCTGCCTCCCGGCAATCCCTCGCGCCTGCCGGTGTTTCTGCTTTCCGGAGACAAGCCGGGGAAGCTGGGTGAGGGCCGTTTTTTCAGGGGCGACAACGTCGCGGCTCAATACGACTTGGGCATCATTTATGCCAAGGGCAAAAAAAACCCGCGCGATGTCGGGGGCGATGTGAAGCAGAACTTCCGGCTTGCCGCCGACTGGTTTTTTCGCGCCGCCGCCCCGCGCCCGAATCATGCCGACTACGAGAACGGTCACGCCGGGGCGCAGAACGGCCTTGGCGTGCTTTACTCCAAGGGAAACCTTTACCGGCGGGAGGATCGCCGCGCCGACACGAAACAATTCGAGCCCAAGCCATACGAGCAGGCCGCCCTCTGGTTTCGCCGGGCGGCCGCCCAAGGCTATGCGGAGGCCTTCTCCAACCTTGGCTTCCTGTACGAGCAGGGCATGCTCCTGAGCGATGCCGCCGCCGGCCGCGTGCCCAGCTTGTACCGCGAGGCGCTGGGACTCTACCTGAAGGCCGCCGATCCGGGCGGCATCGTCCGGCTCAAGGGCGAAAAGGCTGTCGCACGGCTCCGGCAAAATGTTCCCGGCCTGACTTTGGCTCAATATAATCTGGGTTCGCTTTTCGATCCGGACGAGGTGATCTCAGAAGGCTTGCCACCGGGGGCTGAGCAGGAATTTCGGCAGAACAAATCAGGGGAGCGTGCCGAGTTCTGGTATGGCCAGGCGGCGGCCAAGGGCCATGCCAAGGCGCAGTTGGCCTTGGCCAAGCGCATCCTAAATCGGCCCGGACTTGAGCCGGTGGAGCGGGTGGAACCCATCAAGTGGCTCTACCTCGCCTCCGACAAGTCCGATGCCGAGGCGTTTCGGATGCTCGACGGGGAGGAGAGCCGATTCGACAGCGTAGCAAAACGGGCGCGGACGGCTGCCGATCTGTTTCTGCCCAATCCCGAGACCGATGGCGAGGCGGATGAGGCGCGCCAAAAACTGGAGGCTCTCGCTGCCTCGGTCGCACAGGACGACATGCAGGCGGCATATGAGATGGGTCGGGCGTTCCACCTTGGCACCGGGCCGGCCCGGCGGGATTACACGCGGGCCTTTCGATTGTACAAACTTGCCGCCGAGGCGGAACACGCTGCTGCCCAGTTTCATCTCGGGATGCTGTACAGCACCGGCAACGGCATCCCGTACCGTGCCAAGCGCGGCATCGGGGGCTTCTCCAACCTGAATCGCGCCTACAATGTCTTGGCGGCCGAATGGTACGAAAAAGCCGCCGGCAACGGCCACGGCGAGGCGGCCTACTATCTGGGCAACCTCTACGCCGCCGGCTCGATCGAGTTGAAGCAGGACTACAAGCTGGCCCTGAAATGGTACCGCAAGGCCGACTCGCTGGGGAACGTGGAAGCGCTCAACAACCTGGGCTATCTCTACGACGAGGGGTTGGGCGTTCGGCGAGACCGGACCAAAGCCCGGGATTTTTACACCAGGGCGGCCGAGGCCGGGAATGCCGGTGCGCAGATGAACCTCTCGGCCTATTATTTCGGGGTGCTCAACAAAAAAACCGGCGAGTATGAGGGGCTTGGTGGTTTGCCGAAGGATTGGACAAAGGCTCTGCATTGGGCCCAAAAGGCCGCCGACCAGGGCGAGCCGGGCGCCGCCGAAAAAGTCACCGCGATCACCAAACTGATGCAGCGCGGCAAAAAGTGATTTCTGAGCCATGAAACCCACAAAAACATCAGCAATTATTTGCAGTGCCGTGCTGCTGCAGGCGGCCGCGTTGCAGGCCGGGAATGTCCGCGAAGAACTGGTCGGCAGCAAATACAAACTCGTCCACGAGTCGTACGCGAACAACAACTGGGAGCTGTTCGTTACCGCGGCCGACGGCAAGTCGTCGGTCAACCTCACCAACACGCCCGGCGTCAACGAGCTGTACCCGCAGGCCTCGCCGGACGGTTCCAAGATTTGTTTCCTCGTCGATTCCGGCACCGGCCGCGCGACGATCCGCAGCCTCTGGGTGATGAACTTGGACGGCACCGTCCGCAAAAAGGTGACCGATCGCGTGCGTCAACCCTGCTGGGCGCCTGACGGCGAGACCATCGCCTTTCTGCCCCAGGAGTATCCGAAGTTCAACGTGACCGATTATTACACCAAGGGCATCAGCTTCCACCATTTGCCGAGCGGCAAGACTCGCGAGCACGTCAACACCAAGCCGCTGCATCACCTGTACAACATCAGCTATGCGCCCAACGGCAAATGGATCGTCGCCACCGTGCACGCCGGCATGGGGTATCGCCACACCAACCTGCTGATCGAGGCCAACGGCAGCAAGGTCATCGACCTCGGCATCGGCGGCTGCCGCCCGACCTTCAGCCCGGACGGCAAACACATCGCGTGGGGCGCGGGCGACCATGAACTGGCCGTCGTGCCGATCGACATCGACTCAGACCACCCAAAACTCGGCAAAAAGGTGTTTCAAGTCTTCGACAAGCAAAACAAGATTTACCATGTGGACTGGTCGCCCGACGGCCGATTCCTCTCCTTCAGCCGCGGCCCGAACGGCAAGGGCGACATCACCAAGCCCGGCACCTACGAGGCTGCCTGCGAGATCGTCGGTGTTCACGCCAAGGGGTGGGACATTTTCGCAGTGCAGGTGGCCAGGGGCCGCTCGGTCACCATCGGCCACAAGTCGGTTAACGATTACCACCCGCTCACCCGCAACGGCCAGAGCAACAAGGAGTCCGACTGGTTCCTGCCACAGGGCAAATGAGCAACCGGCGGTTCACTCCCGCGCTTGGCCAAGCGCTTGGCCTGTTCGCGCTCGGCTTGGCCAACGGCTGCGGCCCAACGCCCGAATCGCAGCCCAAGCCGCAGTGGATCAAAACCGCCAGCGGCGTGCCGATGATCGTCGTCCCAGCCGGCTCGTTCCAGATGGGCTCCGACGACCACGAGGCCGACGAGGGGCCGCGGCACGAGGTGCAACTCAGCTCGTTCCTCATGGATCAGTTCGAGGTCACGCACGACCTCTTCGTCAAGGCACAGTTGCCGAACCCCTCCCGCTGGCAGGATGACAGCCGCAAGCCGGTCGAGCGTGTGCGCTGGCGCGAGGCCAAGCTGTACTGCAACGAGCGCTCGCTGATGGAGGGGCTCATGCCGTGCTACGACGAGGCCAAGCCGGGCTGGCCGTGCGACTTCGCCGCCAACGGCTACCGGCTTCCGACCGAGGCCGAGTGGGAGTACGCCGCCCGCGCCGGCTCCGCCCGCTTGTACAGCTTTGGCGACGCGGCCAGGCTCAAGGCCAACGGCTGGTTTGCCGACAACGCCGGCAAGCGCACGCACGTCATCGGCACCCGCCGGCCCAACGCCTGGGGGTTGCATGATCTTTATGGGAACGTCTCCGAGTGGTGCCAGGATATTTACGAGCCGGACTATTTCAATCACAGCCCGTTGCAGGATCCGCTTGGCCCGGCGGAGGACGGCAGCGACACCAGGCGCGTGATGAAGGGCGGCTCGTGGAAGGCGTCCGCCTCGATGTGCCGCGCCTCGTTCCGCAAGGGCCAGCGCACCGGCGACACCGACGCCTGTTTCTTCACCGACTACTGCGGCTTCCGCTGCGTGCGCCGCGTGACGTCGGCCGAGGTGAAGTCGCTCCTGGGCAAGGCGGTCCCGGAAAAGTAGGCCATGCTTTTCCACACCTGGCCGTTTCTCCTTTTTTTCATCGTGACGATTGCCGGGTTTTGGGTGCTGCGCCCGACCCGGTTTTGGCGGCACTGGATTCTCCTCGCCTCGGCGGTCTTTTACGGTTGGTGGCATCCGTACTATCTGCTGCTCGTTTTTTACTCCACGGCGCTCGACTACTTCATCGTTGGCTGGATGGAGCGCGGTCCGCGCCTGGCCAGGCCGGGTTGGCGCATGGCCGCGAGCGTCGTGGGAGTCGGCGCCGTAGCCATTACAGGGTTGGCCGCCCCGGCCGGGTGGGGTGGTTTGGCGGCTGCAATCGTTTTTTTTGCAGCGATGTTGGAGGTGGGGCACTGGCTCCGGAGCCGACGCGCTTGGCTGGTGGTTAGTGTCATCAACAATCTGTCGGTGCTGTTTTTTTTCAAGTACGCCGGCTTTGCGATTGAAAACCTGAACGCCGTGTTGGCCCGGATCGGCGCGGGCCAGCTGCCATCCGCCGAGTCGCTGATGCCGCCCGGTTGGGAGTACGTGCTGCCGGTGGGCATTTCGTTTTACACGTTTCAATCGATGAGCTACACGATCGACTTTTACCGGGGCAACATCGCGCGCGAGCCGAGTTTTGTTCGCTTCGCGGCGTTCGTGACCTTTTTTCCGCAACTCGTCGCCGGGCCGATCGAGCGCGCGAAAAACCTGCTCCCGCAGTTCGCGAAATTTCCAAAAATCAAGCCGGGCGACGTCTCCGACGGCGCGTCGCTGTTCCTCGTCGGGCTGTTCAAGAAAGTGGCGCTGGCCAACTACCTCGGTCTGTACGTCGATCGCGTTTACGGTGATGTTGCGACGCATGGCGGCGCGTCGTTGGCGCTGGCGACATTTGCCTTTGGCTGGCAGATTTATTTCGACTTCAGCGGCTACACCGACATGGCACGCGGTGTCGCACGCTGTATGGGCTTCCGGTTGATGCTCAACTTCCGCAATCCGTACCTCGCCGTGAGCCTCGCCGATTTTTGGTCACGCTGGCACATCAGCCTCTCCACTTGGTTTCGCGACTACGTGTACATCCCGCTTGGCGGCAGCCGGGTCGGCAACCTCAAGCTTTGGCGCAACCTGCTGATCACGTTCGTCGTTTCCGGGCTGTGGCACGGCGCGGCGTGGACGTTTCTCATTTGGGGCGCACTGCACGGCCTGGGGCTGATTGTGAATCGCGACCTTGAGCAGATCGCGTGGTGGCGCGACCGTTGCCCGAGCTTGGCCAAGCGCTTGGTTGTGTTCGTGTTTGTTAGTTTTGCGTGGGTGTTTTTCCGGGCGGAGTCGTTTGGGCAAGCGGTGCAAATTCTCCAGCGAATATTCACCACCGGCTGGGCCGATCCGCAGATGCCGTTGCTGCTCCTGCTGCTTGTCGTGTCGGTCTGGGTTTACCAGTTCATTTACGAGTCGCCGCTGCGTGCATGGCTGGAGAAACCGCCGATGAAGGTCGCACTGGCGGTGGCGATGATTCTTTGGTTGCTCCTGTTCGCCCCGGGCGGCGGCGAGCCGTTTATTTATTTCCAGTTCTGATGAAGGACGAAACCAGGCAACCCGTCAGCGACTCCGCCGCCGTTCACTTGTCGGCGCGGCAGTGGCTGTGCGCGCTTGGCCTGTCGCTTGGCCTGGTCTGGCTGCTGCCGGTGGCGTGGAAGGCGTTCGAGGCATTCGAGCCGGTGCCGCACTACCGCGTGCCGTACGCGCTGAGCAACGACTATTGGCTGTACGACCGCTGGCTGGATCAACTGCCGCCGGACGCCATCCCGGTGGTCGGCGACTCGGTGGTTTGGGGCGAATACACGGCGCACGATGGCACGTTGTCGAGGTTCCTCGGCGACGCGAACGGGGCGCTGTTCGCCAACGCCGGCCTCAACGGGTTGTACCCGCTCGCGCTGTGGGGGTTGATCGAGCACCACGGTGGCACGTTGGCCAACCGCCGCGTGCTGCTGCACTGCAACCTGCTGTGGATGAGCGACCCGGAGGCCGACATGCAACTCGCCAAGGAGCAGGTGTTCAATCATCCGGCGCTGGTGCCGCAGTTCACGCCGCGCGTGCCGTGCTACCGGGCCGACCCCGACACGCGGCTTGGCCGGGCACTCGAGCGGCGACTCGAGCCGCTAAGTTGGGCGCGGCATTTGCAGCAGACTTACTTCGGCCAACAATCCGCGCCCGAGTGGACGCTGGCAGATGACGGGACATTTCCGCCAGCGTATCCAAACACGTACCGACTGCCGGTCGGCGTGTCGGGCATCCCGTTGTCTTCCGAGCCGCCGAGCCCGGATCGCGGCGCGGCCAGCGGGCGGCACAAGCCATGGGCGGCGAGCCAGTCGGGCCAGGTCAACATGGAATGGGTGACACCGGAAAGCTCGCTGCAATGGCAGGCGTACCGCCGCCTGGCCAAGCGGCTGAAGGGCAGGGGGTGCGACCTGCTCGTCGTCGTCGGCCCGCTCAACGAACACATGATGAACGGCGCGACTCGTGCCAAGCATCAGGAGTTTCGCTCGACGGTTGCGACTTGGCTGGATGCGGAGAGGATTCGTTTTGTGATGCCGGAAATTTTACCAAGCGAGGAGTTCGCCGATGCGAGCCACCCGCTTACGAAAGGTTACGAGCGCTTGGCCAAGCGACTCACCGCCGAGCCGGTGTTTCGCGCTTGGCTGGGCCAATAGAAAAGGCCGCGAGGTTTCGCGGCCTTCGGTAAAGTGATTTGCTGAGCTTCAGTGCTCGTCCGCCGACAGGCAGCCGATCTTGGCGAAGGCCCAGCAGAAACCGAGCAGGCTGAAGGTGAACAGGTGCGGCCCGCCGACGAGGTACAGCAGCAGTGTCCCGGCAACCAACACCACCCAGCCGATGGCCGGTTTCTTGGCGTAAAGGACTGTGAGCACTCCGAGTAACACGATGCTGAAAACAAATCCCAGCAGGCCAAGCTCGAAGCCGTGTGGCGGCGTGGTCACCATGTTCAGGATGCCGAGGCTGATCACGACCGCCATTCCGGCGATGGCGAGGATGGCATTCACGAAAATATTATTCATGCGCCGCGCATTGAGCCGAAAACCCTGGTGGCTGGCAAGGATTTAGTCCGTTTTTCTTCCCATTCCCAAATTGCCTTGAGGTTTCGGGTCGGATGACCGCAGTCTTTCCGCAGCATGGCCGAGCAAAGGATGACCGATGTCCTAAAGGAGCCGGACGCGGCCTTGGAGGGCACGCTGCGGCCGGAGGTGTTCTCCGAGTTCACCGGCCAGCTCAAGGTTAAGGAGCGGCTTGGAATCGCCGTGCAGGCGGCCAAGCAGCGCGGCGAGGCGCTTGACCACATCCTGCTGAGCGGCCCGCCCGGCCTCGGCAAAACCACGCTCGCCGGCATCCTCGCCCGGGAGATGGGCGGCGACATGAAAATCACCAGCGGCCCGATCATCGAGAAGGCCGCCGACCTTGCCGGCCTGCTGACCAATCTCAACCAGGGCGATGTGCTGTTCATCGACGAGATTCACCGGCTGCAGAAAAACATCGAGGAGTACCTTTACCCGGCGATGGAGGATTTCACGCTCGACATCATCATCGACCAGGGGCCAAGCGCGCGCAGTGTGCGGCTGAACCTGCCCCGGTTCACCCTCATCGGGGCGACGACCCGGAGCGGCCTGTTGACGGCGCCGTTGCTTACGCGCTTCCCCGTGCGCGAACGGCTCGACTATTATCAGGCCGACGACCTGCAAACGATCGTCCGGCGATCAGCTCGGCTGCTCAGCGTGGAGATCGACACCGACGGCGCGGCCCAGGTGGCGCGCCGCAGCCGGGGCACGCCGCGCATCGCCAACAACCTGCTGCGCCGCGTGCGCGACTACGCGCAGGTGAAAGGCGACGGCCGCATCGACGGCGGCACCGCCGACAAGGCGCTGGCCATGCTCGAGATCGACGAGGACGGCCTCGACGAAATGGACAAGCGCATCCTTGAGGCGATCATCGTCAAGTTCAGCGGCGGGCCGGTCGGCCTCTCATCGCTCGCGGTGGCGGTCGGCGAGGAGCCGGACACGCTCGAGGAGGTTTACGAGCCGTACCTAATCCTCAAGGGCTACCTCAATCGCACACCGCAGGGACGGATCGCCACTGAGTCGAGTTTCAATAAACTCGGCCTTAAGTCGCTCGCCAGGGGCGGCCAGCAGGATCTGCTCTAGGCCGGACGCTTGGCCAAGCCAGTCCGCATACACCGCCAAAAAAACCGTAAAAAATATTTCATGGGACCATCTATGTCCCACCTGCCTCATTAGGCTGTCTCCTGTCGCTGCCATTGGCGGCGTGAACCTTGACGAACATGAAAACGACTGAGAGACAAAACACGACGGCCCGGGGGCAGATGGAACTGCCGCTCGGGAATGCCCTGGGTGGCCAAATCGCCAACTGCCGCCGCTCGCGGAATCGCGGGAGAGCCCCCGAGCACGTGGCGGACTGGTGGTTCGCCCGGATGCGTTTGTGGACGCTGGACGCCGAGGCCAAGCCGGAAGGGAGGGTTGCCGCATGACACGCACATGCCGAAAGCGCCTACGGATCGTGCTGCACACCCGGCGGGTGGTGGCGCTGTTTGGCCAGGCGAGGCTGATGCGCGAGGCCGATGGGCGATTTCAACTAGAGGGTGGCAACCGGCACGACCGCATGGCTGCCATCGAGTGGACCTCGATGTTCCTACCCGAGGCAGTGGTCGCACGGAGAGGTCTGACGGCACGTGAATAGCTAACCGGCATTGAACCGGACGCCGGAAGCGGTTGTGTGGTCGAAGTTCGGGGTTTTAGTCAGGACACGCCGTGGCGGTTGAACTCCGACACGGGCCATCCACGGCAATATAGAGGCTGTCGCCGTTTCGAACGAAAGGATGATCAAGATCGCAGGAAGGGAAAAGTGTACCCGTTATCGGCGTTTCTTTGTCTTGGTTCTATCCCCGACCAACCCCTCAAGCCTGCGTTTTAATTTCTCAATGACCCGGGTGTGGCGGGGATCGTCCACCCGATTTTTCAGTTCAGGAATGTTCCCGGCATAGTCATAGAATTCTTCGGCCAATACTTCTCCGTTCCTGAAATCAACCCATTGGGTGTAGCGATATTTGTCATCCCGAATGCTGTATCCCATTTTTTGAGGACTGCTCTTGGTGAAGTTATATGACACCGGTCGGGGAAACTGGGAAAATGCGAAATTTTTTACTGGGCCGCTGTTATCGAGAAGCGGCGCCAAACTCACGCCCTCCAGCCCTTCCGGTTTCTTGAGTCCGCACAGATCTGTCAACGTGGGATAGATATCCAGAAGTTCCACGGCCTGACGGATTACCTGCCCCTTGGTTTTTTGGGACGGCGAGACAAACAGCAGCGGCACTTTGGTTCCCGTGTCGTAGTTGGTGAGTTTTCCCCACAGGTTGTGTTCGCCCACGTGGAAACCATGATCGCTGTATAGGCTGATCACCGTGTTCTCGTTCAGCCCAAGTTGCCTTAACTCCCCAAGGACGCGGCCCAGTTGCGCATCCATGAAACTTGTCGCGGCATAGTAGCCGTGCCGCAACTCGGCGATCTTCTCACCGGACATCGGCCCTTTATTCGGGATATCGGTATACCCCCTTGCTTCCCTCCAATCGTGACCGGCCAGCGATGGGGCCCCTTCCGGCATGTGCGGGTTGGCTGGCTTGGCCAGTTTGGCACGATCATGCATCGCCCAATATTTGGCCGGGGCGGAAAAAGGCATGTGCGGTTTGCGGAAGCCCACTGCAAGGAAGAAGGGTCGGTTCCCTTTCTTGAACTGACGCAGTTTCCTGATGGCGGCATCGGCAGCCTTGCCGTCGAGGTGATCATTGTCCTGGCACTCGGCGGATTCCGACCCGGCGGCTTTTCCGCCCGTTCGGTTTTCCGGGAGCATGTACTGCTCGATTTTTTCGCAGTGATCGAACTCGGGCTTGTCAGACCACGAAGGCGGATCCGTGGAGGGCTTGCCGGATCCATGATAAATCTTCCCGATGGAGTGGGTGTGGTAGCCGTTCTGCTTGAACCACTGCGGCAGGGTAACGACGTCCAGTTTTTCGTCGCGAAAATGTTTTTTCAGTCCCCAGACCCGGAGGGTGTCCGGCCGCATCCCAGTCATGACCGATGCGCGGGAGGGATTGCAAATGGCGATCTGGCAATGGGCGTTTGCAAACACCGTGCCACGCGAACACAGGGTATCGATGTTGGGGGTGATCGCCAGTTTATCGCCAAAGATCCCCACGCTCGTGCGCAGGTCATCCACCACGATAAACAAAACGTTGGGCCGATCCGCCGCCTGCGCAGGCGTTGCCAGCAAAAGGATGAGGAGGCATCGGGGGATCATCGGATTTTCATGAAGGCTTTGTAATCGAGAGCCTTCCTGTTGGCCGTCCCGGCATCGCGGATCATATTGAACAACTTGTGAGCCAGTCCGGGATGTTTCAGGGGATCCCCAGTATCCTTCTGCCAATGCAACAGTGCCTCCACAAGCCGGGTGTGCGTTTTGGCATGCGCAGGATCGTCTGCCAGGTTCTTGAATTCGAAGGGGTCTGACTGCAGATCATACAACTCGTACAAGGGAGGCTCCTTCATCAACAAGTAGGCCGCCCGCACTTGATCATTCGCGGCAGCCAATAATTCGGCTTCCGAAGTAGCGAAAAACTTTTTGCCCATGGTAAAGGCGTAGCCGGGGTTTGTCTTCCCTGAGAGTGGATTATGGATTAGCTTGTAACGTGCATCTCGCACTGTGCGTTGAGGCCAGGGGTTGTGGTTTGAATGAACATGGAATTCGGTGAACAGGTATTTCCGCCACTTTGGAGTTTCGCCGTGCACGATGGATTTTAGAGAACGCCCGACCAGTGTTTGGGGAATTTGGATCCCGGCAATTTCACAAAACGTCGGGTAAAGATCGAGCGTGCTCACCAATTCCTTCCTTCGCTGCCCATTCTTCGCCCCGGGCCAGCGAATGATCATGGGAATCTTCACCCCGCCCTCGTAGGAAGTCCGCTTGCCCCGTAAAAGATCGGCTCCATGGTCGCCGATATACACCACCACGGTGTCCTTCTCACGGCCCGAATCCTCCAGGGCCCCGAGCAGTTGGCCGATGTATGTGTCCAACCGCATCATGCAGTTGTAGTAATCCGCGGTCTGCTGGCGTAGTTCGGGATGGTTGATCCCCATGTAGGGAATGGCATCAACGCCTTTACCGGTCAACGGCTTGGCTGGAAGATTGTCGATCTGCCTGATAAAGGGCCGGTGGGCATCCGGGAAATTCACCTGGAGATAAAAAGGTTTTTTGCTTTCCCTAAAAAACCTTTTCGCATGTTCCTTATAAGCGGACATGTCCCGGCGATTGAAGTTGGCCTTGGGAATGGCCTTGGAATCAAATGGGAACGCGTTCCCGGGATTGATGTGCAGTTTGCCAATGATGCCCGTTTGGTAACCTTCCTGCTTCAGGGTCTTGACGACGTTCTTTATTTTGCCCGAATACATGGCGTACTTCCAGGTCGCCAACCCGATTTGTCCGTTTTGGTGGGGATAAAGACCGGTCAAAAAAGCCGCGCGCGATTGGGAGCATCCGGCCTGCGGTACATAGGCATTTCGGAAAAGAGTCCCTTCCTTTGCCAGTTGATCAAGGTGAGGGGTATCGATCGGCGTCCCATAGCATCTCATCTCCGGGCCGTTATCTTCCGAGACGATGAATAAAATATTTGGCGGTGCCGCATAAGCCGTGATTGATAGAACGCCCAGCCCGAGAGGAAAAAGGATTTGTTTAAAGGGGCTCATTGTTTGTGGCCGGAGTTTTTTCGAATCCAACTGTAGGTTGCCGGATTGAATTCGTACGCGCTCTTGGACGGAGCGTTCGGCGCGAATTTTTCCGGGATCCAGCCGGAGAGTTGCCGGATGATCACTTTGAATTCCGACTGACCCGCCAGGTTCGTCCATTCATTGGGATCCTTCCAGTGATCATAGAGTTCCTGACTTCCATCGCTGTATCGAATGTACCTGTACCGGCCTGAACGCACCGCGCATTGGCCACGCCGGAATTCGGTGACTGCCGGAATCTTCCAATCGGTGGCGGGATTTTTCAAAAGCGGAACGATGCTGGCGCCGTCGAGATCGTCCCTGGGTTCAATTCCGCAAAGTTCAACCAGGGTCGGATACGCACAAAGCATGTCGACGGGCCGTTCGCAACGCGAGCCGCCCGGGGTCATGCCGGGAACCGAAATGATGAAGGGGATGCGGGTTGATTCTTCCCAGAGAGTGCTTTTGTGCCAGTGGTTCTTTTCCCCCAGATGCCAGCCGTGATCCGAGCAGAAGAAGATGATGGTGTTTTGGCTGTAGGCGCTTTTCACCAAGGCATTTAGCACACGTCCCAATTGGGCATCAGCGTAACTGATACTGGCGAGGTACGCCTGAACCGCTTCCTTCCACTTGCCATGCTGTTTGATATTCAGGAATTCCTTCCTGCGCTTTGCGGATAATTCCCTGCCCGGTGAAGGCACATCGTTCAGGTCATCCCTGGGCACAACGGGCAGCTTGATCTCATCCAATGGATACATGTCGAAATATTTCGCGGGGACATACCACGGGAGATGCGGACGGAAGATGCCGCAGGCTAGAAAGAACGGTTTCTCATGCCTCCGGCCAAGCGCCCGGACGGCGTAATCAACCGTCGAGGAATCGTCATAATCCTTTTCATCCAGATCCGGTATCACTCCCCAATCCCCCTCGTGAGGGGTGCCCGGCAGCCCGCTGAACGGATAGCCCCTGGGGTATTTCGCGGGCTTCGACCAAGGGTAATTCAGCTTGTTGCCCCGAAACCAGGGATCATCCCGAAAGGTCAGGCGTTGAAAGTTGTCCCACTGATCCGGCGGGTTAAATCCTGCGGTGTGATGAAACACCTTGCCGGCCCCGATCGCCTTGTAGCCATGTTGCCGAAAATACATCGGCAGGGAGACCGCATCGGGCAGGTGAGGCCGCCACCATTGCCCATTGTTGTAGATCCCGGTGGTTGAGGGGCGTTTGCCGAGCATGATGGCCGTCCGGCTGGGGCAACACACCGGCGAGGCGGTGTGGGCGTTGATGAAGGTGGTCCCGCGTTTGGCCAACCGCTCGAGATTTGGAGTGTGCACCTTGCCGGCGTATCCGTCATGGGTAGTCGTCCAGTCGTTCATGTCGTCCACCGAAATAAAAAGGACATTCGGCCTTTCCTGTGCCCCGGCCGAATTCCCCAAAAGAAAAAAGCAGGCTGCCCAAACAAATCCCAGCCTGTGACTATTTGGGATCATAATCCGGGTTGCGTTTCGGCATCTGCACTTTCGCCTCGGCCCGCCACTGCTTCAGCATGCGGTGAAGTTCCTGGGTCTTCTCCGGCATGCTCGATGCCAAATCCTCCTGTTCGCCCAAGTCATCCTTTAGGTTGTACAACTCAAGCCGGTTGTCCTCAAAAGATTCGATCAATTTCCAATCGCCCCTGCGGATCACACTGCAGGGTCGTGCGCCTCCGGGATGCCCCGCCCCGATGTAATTCGGATAATGCCAGTAAAGAGCATCACGCCGGATGTTCTCGTCCTGCTTCAAGAGCGGCACGATGCTGGCGCCGTCCACGTGCTGCTTCGGGCGCTGCGCCAAGCCGGCCATGGCCAGGATCGTCGGATAAAAATCTGTGCTGATCACCGGCACCTTGCATTTAGATTCCGGCTTTACAACCCCCGGCCATTTGACGATCAACGGCACGCGAATGCCTCCCTCGTAGAAATTACCTTTATTACCCCTTAGTGGATAATGTGAGGTAATCTTGCCATGCCCTCCGTTATCGGAGGTGAAAATAATGACCGTCTTCTCGGTGAGCCCCAGCTTCTCCAGGCGCTTCACTACTCGCCCCACCGATTTATCAACACTCTCGATCATCGCCGCGTAAGTCGGGTTGTCATGATGTTCAGTGGCGGGCTTCTCCTCGTACTTGGCAATGATCTTTTTCTTCGCCTGGAGTGGTGTATGCACCGCGTAATGGGACAGGTACAGGAAGAACGGGCGGTCCTTATTCTTCTCGATGAACGCGACCGCCTCGTCGGTCAGGCGATCAGTAAGGTATTCCCCATTTTCTCCATCCGGGAGCGTGTTCCAACGCGTAAACGGATGTTTCGGAGTCATGCGCCACTTGCCATTATACGGGAAGAAATAGTTGCCCGGGTTGCCCATGTTGTTCCCGCCCACATTGAGATCGAAACCCTGATGCTCCGGATAAAACTCC
>CAJWEP010000035.1 GCA_913030945.1 uncultured Verrucomicrobiota bacterium | reverse complement strand
CGGTCGCCGTGCAGTTCGGAGAAATCGTCAAAGGCAAGCCGGAGGTAGTCGAGCGTGTAGGGGCGGCGGGGGTGGCGGGCGAGCTGCACCCGCTGCCACGGGGAGAGATTAGAGTAAATGCTCCTGCGGGTATCCTCGATCTTGGCCCGGATCTGGTCAGCTTCGCCCTGAAAATCCACCTCCACGCTGCTTGGCAGTGAGGTCTTTGTCAGCGCATCCAGCTTGGCTTGAAGCTCGACAATCGGCTGCTCGAAATCGAGGTGGTTTTTCATTCCTGTTTTGCGACAGGCCGTTGGGCCGGATAGTAGTGGGATGCGGCTGAGATGCAACCTGAATCGGAAAAGGTTGACCGCGACATTGCCCGGTTTTAACTTTCAAGTGTTTTCGCCACGCGGGTTGCGTGGTTGTCGCGCAGGGCGGTGTTGTGCCGTGCATCGTTTGATAGGGGAAGCAGGCAAACCAAGCCGGGGATGTGTGGCATGCCTGATGCTTTTTTGAAAATCGAGATGATCAAATCCAGTTTGTCAGAAATCAAAATCGGGCGCTTGGCCAAGCGCTGCATCGTCTGCCTCTCGTTTTTTTCAGCGCTGATGATTGCACCGGTCGGGCTGCCCGGGCAGGTCACCATCACGGCCAAGGACATGTTCGCCAAGGAGGGGCAGTACTACAAAATGTACTCCAACTTTGTCGGGCATTTTTCAGATGCTGCACGCGAGGAGGTGGATGCGTTTGAATACATCGGTGAAGCCGGGGAGGACCAGGTTTGGGATTTCCGGGAGGGGCCTGAGGATGAGATCGTACGGTTCGATTACGTCAGCCCGGGCGAGATCGACACGGACGTGGAGTTCGAGGGGGCGACTATCGTGGAGCGGGCGACATTCGATTCGTCTGGCAAACAAAAAAGCATGTTTCTCGACGTTAGCACTGCCAAGGGGAGGAATGTGTACGGGTTTCATGACGAGAGCATCGACGAGGAGAATCCGGCAATCCCGTTCAGCACCCGGTTGAATGACTTCCCGGCGATCATCAGGTTTGGTGATTCGTGGAATAGTAGCACGACGTTCGAGTTCGTTACCCGTCAGTCCATGTTCGGTGTGGGGACGATTGAGGCTCCCACGAAGTTGGTTTACCAGTCAGACATGGAAGTGGACGGTCACGGCATCATCATGCTTCCCGAACTGGGATTTCACGACTGCCTGCGGATCAATGAACTGGTACAATACGACACTTTCGTGAAAATCCCCGGGCTGATCGAGGACTGGCAAATGGCATCCACCGACTTCATCCGGAACTACTACTGGCTGAGCAAGGACATGGGAATCGTTGCACAGATCAGTTCCGCGCAGGACAGCGTGCCCCCTGCGGATGAGTTCTCAGCTGCGAGCGCCCTGTGGCGGCAATTCGAAAACAACCACGGCGAATCCACAGAAACGGCCCAGCCAGTGGAAGAATTGGAAATCTCAATGGACGCCAAGGAAAACCGGGTTTTGTTGAGCTGGAAAAAAGCTGAAAATACGGTTGAATATTTGGTGCAATACAGCGATAATTTGAATACGGACAGTTGGAGGGAGTTGAAAAAGACGACCGGAAATTTTGCGTTAGACGATATTTCCTCCAATAAAGGCCGGTTTTACCGGATTGTATCGTTGGAATGATGGAATGAAAATGCAGGCGACCCAACGCTTGGCCAAGCGGCTCGAGCAGGATTTTGCAGGAAGGCGGGAACGTGCATGGGCTGCGTTTACGCTCATCGAGTTGCTGGTCGTGATCGCGATCATCGCCATTCTAGCGGCGCTGATGCTACCCTCACTGGCTCAGGCCAAGAGCGCGGCACGCTCCGTTGCCTGCAAGAACAACCTTCGACAATACGGCATCGCGCTGAACTCATACGTCGGGGATCGCGGCCATTATCCCGTCTACAATTTCGACCCGACCGATACCGAGGGTGAAAACCAGCTATACTGGCACGAGCGTCTTCTTCCTTACATCGGGGTCGATTGGGCCGGCAGCGCCCCTTTCACCTGCTCAGACTACAAAGGCGTCACGCTCTCGGGAAATGACAACGCTGTTGCGCTGGGCAGTTACGGGTACAATGCCTTCGGGGTGAAACTAGGCTACAGCAGCCTTGGCCTTGGAGGTACGTTCAGTCACACGCTGATTACGGGCGACCTGGGTGAAGTGCCGGCGGAAGGCTCAAAAATCTCGGACGGCGATGTCCACTCGACCGCAAACATGATCGCGATCGGGGATGCCACGCTTATTTGGCTGACCAAGCCGATAATCAAAATGTTGTATGGTCAGGACCGCGAGGAAGGGGCCAGTGGGATGGCGCACCTGGACATCAACTACCGCAACTTCGTCCAGCGCAAGGCCTACCCGTTGAGTGGCAAGATCATTGATGCGACCGAGGCACGGCACGGAGGTGGGTACAATATCACCTTCTGTGACGGCCATGTCGAGGCGGTCAACCGCAAGCAGCTTCACGAGCGCAGCTTCCGGGCGATGCGCCGTTGGAACAACGACAACAAGCCGCACTACGATTTGTTGAGCGAATATCAGTCCTGGCGCTGATCTTCAATCCAGCCGCAGCCAAGACACCTTAAGGTGGGCGGGTTCCTTCGTGGTCGTCGGGAAATCCGGGGGCTGCAGCGCGGCAAAAGATTTTACGATTTTTCGGCCGCCCAAGCGGATTCCTTTTCTCACATCCTCCCTGAACTTTTTCCTAGGCAAGCCCGATGCGTTGCAGCAGGCGAGCAGCATGCCGCCCTTGCGGACCAACGGGGCCGCCGCTTTGGCCAGGGTGGGGTAGTCCCGCTTGGCCAGAAACACCCCTGACTTCTTCGATCGCGAAAAGGTGGGCGGGTCCAGGATGAGCAGGTCGTGCTTTTCGCTGCGCTTGGCCAGGCGTTTCATCCAGTCGAGAGCGTCGCCGTAAATGAAATCGTGATGACCGGGATCGACCCCGTTCCGGTGCATGTTGTCCCGGCCCCAGTCCAGGTGTTTGCGCGACAGGTCCAGATTGGAGGTTACGGCGCCCGTGCGTGCGGCGCATACCGAGAACGCGCAGGTGTAGGAGAAACAGTTCAGCACAGTGGCGTTGGCTGGGGCGGATTCAAACACAGGAAAACCGGGCTCGACCCGGTTTCTGAGGATGCGCTGCCGGTTCTCACGCATGTCGAGGAACAGTCCGGTTGAGTAGCCCTGATTCAGGCTTATGCGGAATGTCAGGCCGTTTTCCAGCACATCAAAGGCGTCCGGCGCTTCCAGGCCCATGACAAGGCGCGGGGAGGCGCCCGTCTTCGTGCTCGCTTGCACCAGGCGGTTCAGTTGTTTGTAGTACACACCCTTGAGGTTGAGCCTGTTTTTCCACTCCTTTGCGGCGTCGATCTGCGCCCCGGTGAGCGGCAATGGAGACTGCATCAGCAGGAAATCGCCGAGTCGGTCCACGTACAAATCCCTCCAGCCGTCCGCCAGGCCGTGGACAAGCCGGTAGGCGTTGGTTTCCGGATCCTGCCCGGCCCGCAACCGGCGAAGTGAGGCGCTGACGGATGGGGGCGTTTTGCTCAATGGATTACCAGAAATGCCACGGGTATGTTTCGGCGTAGCCAAAACACCGTGTGATCACCCAAAGGCCGAGAAGGAGATTGGTGATGGCGTGCGCGGTAATGGCGTCCCCGATCCGGTTCGTGCGGATGACCAGCAGTTGATAAATCATCCCGCATGCGATTCCGGCCAGCCAGTGTTGATGTGTCAGGCCAAAGACCGTGGAGGTGATCAGGAACGCCTTCGTGTCAAACCGGTTGTGTGGTGTGAACATCCAGTTCGGTGCCAGAATGTATCGATAGAGGAACGAACGATAAAAAACCTCCTCAAGCAGCGGCACCAGCAGCGTTGAACCGGCAATGCGCACGCCGGCGAAAAACCAAACCATTGCCGATGCCTTGCCGAAGTGACCGTGCAGGTTCCACGAATCGTCCGGTTGACTGAGCTTCGGGTACGGCACATCCAGCGCCACCCAGATCACAAATACCAGCGTCCCGGCAAACAACGCCTCGAGACTGATCACCCAGCGCATTTCGGATACCAGCGGCCAAGTCACCCACACCAGCCAGCCACCGAAGACGCACTTGGCCAGGTACACCCAGTAATGGGACTCCGGCCCAAAGCTGCCCTGACAAGCGGTCAGTACGAGGAAGAAGACAAACGGCAGCACTCTCGCCAGCAGCGGTGAAGCCTGAAGTTTGCCAGTCAGCGTGTTCATTGCCTGAGGATGGACCTTGTCGCGGTGAGAAATCTGGCCATCTCGGCCTCGGTGCCGATGGTGATGCGCAGCCGGTTCCGCGCCTTGGACGCGTCGAACCAGCGGGTCAGGATTTTTCGTTCGCGCAACGCCCGGAACCACTCTTCCGCGGTGAGCCCGGCCGGCTCTACAAATATGAAATTGGCCTGGCTGGGCAGTACGTCAAAGCCAATCGTCTCCAACGCCCCGGTGGTCTCCTCCCGCAACCGCACAATGCGGCTGAACTGCTTCCGGTAGTAGCCGATGTTCGAGAGCGTGGCCAGTGCCGCCGCTTGGCCAAGGCCGTTCACGTTGTAGCTGTCGCGAATCCGGTCAAGTGCCCCGATGAGTGTCGGGTGGCCAACGAAGTAGCCGACGCGCTGGAAACAGAGCGAGTACGCCTTGCTGAACGTTCGGGACACGATCACGTGCTGGAATCGCTTGGCCAAGCGCAGCGCATGTTCGTCGGCGAAATCAACGTACGCCTCGTCCAAAATCGTCACGCCGTTTTGTGCTGCGCAGAGCTTGGCCAGGTCGCGTGTCGCGTAACCGCAGCCGCTGGGGGCGTTCGGTGTCGTGATGTACGTGAGTGCTGCGCTGAAATTCCAGTTACTCTTTCGCAGGACGTCGCTGGCGGGCAACTCGAAGTTGCCGGGCAGTTTGACTTCGTTTCGGCGCGCCCCGTGGATGTCGGCTAGGACGGGGTAGAGCGAGTAGCTGGGTGTGAAGTACTGGACGGTTTGTTTCGCGACTTGGCGCCTGGTGGTTGCGCCGGCTTGGCGCGGTTCGACGAAGGCGCGCGTGGCCAGGGCGAGTAGTTCGTCGGAGCCGTTGCCGATGATGATGTTCTCCGGCCTGCAGCAGTGAAACTTGGCCAAGGCCTCGCGCAGTGGCTGTGCGGCCGGGTCGGGATAAAACCGCAGGCGCCTGTCGGCCGCCGAGCGAATGGCGCGGATCACCTTGGGCGACGGCGGCGCCGGGTTTTCGTTGGTATTGAGCTTGATGAGCCCGCGAACGTTCGGTTGCTCGCCCGGGACGTAGCCGTGTAGCTTCCGCACCAGCGGGCGGATCAGTTGATCCGGGAAACTGCCTTTGCGCTTGGCCATCATCGGCTGGATGAATCCTTAAGCCGGATTTCGGCGGAACGTCCGTGGGCGTCGAGCCCCTCCATTTCTGCGAATGTCCGGATCGTTTCGATGGACTTGGCCAAGGCGGGCCGGCTGTACTTCACCACACTGGTGCGGCGTTGGAACTGATCCACGGTCAGCCCGGCGAACGACACGCCGGCGCCGCCGGTCGGCAGCGTGTGGCTAGGCCCGGCCATGTAGTCGCCAAGGACGGTCGGTGACCACGGCCCGACGAAGATCGCCCCGGCGGTGATGATCTGTTTCACGGCCGGACCGGGGTTGTGGAGCATCAGTTCGCAATGCTCCGGCGCGATGCGGTTGGCCAACTCGATGCCGTCATCGATGGATTTGAGATGGATCAGCCAGCCGTTTTTCACGAGAGCCTGCTCGATGAATTTGCGGCGTGACAGGGATGGGAGTTGTCGCTCGATCTCCCGCTGCACATCGGGGATGAGCTTTTTGGAATTGCTGGCGAGCCAGACACGCTCGTGCCCGGAGCCGTGCTCGGCCTGGGCGAGCAGGTCGGCGGCGGCGAACTCTGGGTTGGCCGAAGCATCGGCGAGGATGAACATTTCGCTTGGCCCGGGCAAAAGGTCGATTGCGACGCGGCCAAACAGCAGTCGCTTGGCGGCGACGACATAGGCGTTGCCGGGGCCGAAGATTTTCTGGACCGGGCGAATCGTTTTCGTGCCATGCGCCATCGCGGCAACGGCCTGCGCTCCGCTGACGCGGTACACCTCGGTGGCACCCGCTTGGCCAAGCGCGGCGAGTAGCGCCGCGTTCACCCGGCCGTCCCTGTCGCATGGCGTGCAGGCGACGATTTCGCGGCAGCCGGCGACCTTGGCCAGGGTGACGGTCATAAGCGTGGTTGACGCCAGCGGCGCTGTTCCACCGGGGATGTACACGCCGATACGCGTAAAAGGATCGAACTTTTCCCCGACCACGCCGCCCTGCGGATTGCGTGCCTGCCAGTTTTTGCGCAACGACTGCTTCGCGAAAAGGGCGATGTTGGCCTTGGCCAGGCGGATGGCCTTTCGGGTCCGCTTGTCGATGGAAGTCCACGCCTCGTTCAGCGCAGCTGGACTGATCCTGAGCCGGCGCGGGGACAGTTTTGCTCCGTCGAACTTCTCCGTGAACTGAAGCAACGCCTTGTCGCCGTGTTGCTCGACTACCCGAATGATTTTCCGGGTGCGCTGCTCGATGGCCGGGTCAAACAGGCTGGAGGCGGCGATGAGCTTGTTCAGTTTGTCGGGGAAGCCGGAATCCGTATATCGGATCAAATTCATCGGGCGGAAAGATAGGGGGATAAGCCAGGAAAAGTCAAAACAGGCAGGGGTTGCATGGATATCATGCCTGTTTCCGGTTTGAGAGGAGAGAAAAAATAAATTTTGAGTTTGACGAGACAGGATGGTTTATGTCGTTATCACTAGTCTGTTTTATTGAGTTCTCACAATGCCTCGAAAATCGAAGAAAAAAAAGCCGGCTGTTAGTTCTGCAAAGGCGTCCAAGTATGACGCGCACCACAAGGTGATCAACAGCACCTACGGCGACTTTGCCGGCCTGCGCCACCAGTTGTCCGAATCCAAGGAGGACGTGTCCGAGCGCGCCAAGCTGCTGGCGATCTTTGCCGGTTGCGAGGATTCGCAGCGTTCGTGGCTTTTGCTGGAGGATTATTTCGACAAGCTCAGCCTGGCCCGCAAGGATTTCACTCAGGACGACTGGTGGGGCAGCATGTCCCAGACTCGGGGAGATACACGGCTTGAAGAGTTGGCGCTAGTCTTCATGAAGTCAGGCCGCTCGGTTCCCAATGAGTTGATGCCGCACGCCAACTTCACGCGTTTTGCGCAGGTCGAGCAGGAGGAAAAGGACTATCAACTATTCAAGGGTCTCGAGGAATGGATGTTCCCCCCGTCGCCGTCGCACCTGGATGCCCCCCGTGCTGCGCTGCGGGTAGTCGGCCGGCTGATTGAAGACACCGAGTTGCCGGGGCTGCACAAGTTCGGAATCGAGATTCATGTCATTCGCCCGCGCACCGGCGACCGCGTGAAGACGCTGGACGACATGGCCGACCTGACGATGCGTGCCGCCCACGAGCAGGAATTGTTTCCGGTTGATGACTGGTCGTTCATCCGCTGGTCTTCCGGGGTTAGGCATGACTATGACACGGAGGCGGAGCTGATCCCACTGGATGGCGCCGAGTTGCTGAAGTGGCTGGTGCAGTGGGGCAAATCCGGCCGGATTGATCTTGAGGGGGAAAAGAAGCCGATCGAGTTCTTGGGGCGCATCATCGAGATGGAGCCGCACTTGGAAAAGGCAAAGTCCAACCTGTATTTTACCCACGAGGTGATCCTGCCCGGCAGGAAAACCTGCACGATGTCGGATGTGCGCTTTTTCGCCGGTGAACCGGCGCTGGCGCTGATCGGAAGCGAGGTGTTCCTCCTGCGCAACTCCCCCTCGCAGGACGTGCTGGGGAACTGGGCAAAGATGCGAAAGGCCCCGGTCTCCAAGCTCACGCACCGCCTGCTCACCAAGCTGCGCAAAATCAGCACCACGAACGGGGTCAACTGGGAGCAGCTCTGCAAGACCCACAAGGCGACACCGCGGTTTGTGTTCGAAATGGCCAACGACACCGTCCGCCTGAAGCTCCTGGCCAAGAGTGAATCGGACAAGAGCCTCTGGCAGTGGAACGGCCACGAGTGGATTCGGGAAAAATTCGACAGGCAGAAGTCGAACAAGCCGGAGGTGCTCGATGACGACCGGCTGGAGTTGGCCGTCGGGTGGCTTCAACGACTGGACTGGTTCACACCGGAACCGGGCCTTTGGGTGGGGGACGCCAACCCGCTTTTCCTTGAGAGCCTCCACGCCGCCTGGCCGGACAAGCCGGAGGCCGAGTACCTCGGCGACACCGAGTTCAAGCGGCTCTTCCTGCAGCCAAAGCGGCTTAAGCCCAAGTTGATTGTTCGTGGCAGCGGCATCGACTGGCTTTCCGTCTCCGCCGAGTGGGAGGAGGAGGGGATGAAGCTGACTGAGCGCGACCTCCAGCAGCTTGCCGGGGCCAGCGGCAACTTTGTCAACCTGCCGGACGCCGGTTGGGTGCAGCTTGACCAAAAGGCGGTTCAGGACGCACAGGAAGCCATGGCGGACCTTGGCGTCGATGGCCTGTCCGCGGTCGAGCAAAAGATCGGGATCGAGCAGGCCGCCCATCTCGACGAGGACGGCTTGGCCAAGTTCGTGCCGTCGGCGGAGCTGAAACAGTTGCGCGGCCGGCTCGATGAGTTCGAGGGGATCGAGTCCACGGATCTGCCGGATGGGATCTGCGCGGAGATGCGGCCGTACCAGGTCGAAGGCTTCAGTTTTCTGTGCCACTTGGCCAAGCTCAAACTAGGCGGTATCCTAGCCGACGACATGGGTCTGGGCAAGACGCTGCAGACGCTCGTTTGGCTCAAGTGGCTGAAAACCAGCCGCAGAAAGAACGCCAGGATCAAGCCGACTCTGGTCGTTTGCCCGGCCTCGGTCCTGCACAATTGGCGTCGTGAATCGGAGCGGTTTACACCCAGCCTGAAGGTGCTGGTCCTGGAGAGCGGCCAGGCTCGGCACAACCTGCGCAAACGAATCCCGGACCACGACATCGTGGTCACGAACTACTCCATCCTGCGGCGTGATCTCGACGACTTGGCCAAGTTCGCCTTCCGCGCCGTGGTGCTCGATGAGGCGCAGTTCATCAAGAATCCAGGCGCACAGGTGACCAAGTCGGTCAAGGAGCTCAAGGCCGATCACAAGCTGGCCCTGACCGGCACGCCGATCGAGAACCGGATGCTCGATCTCTGGAGCATTGTCGATTTCGTGCAGCCCAACTATCTCGGCAACCAGGATCACTTCAGCCAGGTGTACGACCTGCGCGGAGCGGAAAAGGACGAGAGCGCTGCCCGCATCGGGCGCCGAAAACTCTCGGCCAAGCTGCGACCGCTGCTGTTGCGCCGCGTCAAGAAACAGGTGGCCAAGGATCTGCCGGAGCGTATCGAGCAACGGCTCGACTGCGAGTTGCCCGAAGAGCAGCGCAAACTTTACCTCGCCGAGTTGAAACGCAGCCGCGAGCAGGTCATGAAGGCGGTCAAGCAGAAGGGCGTCGCCAAGAGCAAGATGCACGTGCTGGCCGCGCTGACCCGACTGCGGCAGATCTGCTGTCACCCCGGCCTTGTCGGCAGCGACACGGAATCCGGCAAGATGGACACGCTCTACGAGCTGGTCGAGCCGCTGCTCGAGGAGGGGCACAAGGTGCTGGTGTTCAGCCAGTTCGTCCGGATGCTCCAGATCCTCGAGAAGCAGTGCGAGGATCGGGAGATGCCGACCTACCTGTTGACTGGCGAAACCAAGAACCGGCAGGACATTGTCACGGCATTTCAGGAGGACGAGTCACCGGCGGTGTTCCTGCTCAGCCTGCGGGCGGCCGGCACCGGCCTCAACCTGACGAGCGCCAGTTACGTGGTCATTTACGACCCGTGGTGGAATCCCGCCGTCGAGGCGCAGGCGATCGATCGCACGCACCGCATCGGCCAGACCTCCACCGTGAACGCCTACAAGATGATCTCGCCAGGCACCGTCGAGGAGAAAATCTGGGATCTGCAGCAGCAAAAGGCCAAGACGGTTTCTGACGTGCTCGGCGACGACGGCTTTGCCAAGGGACTGACCACGAACGACCTCGAGTACCTGTTCTCGGACTAGGCCAAGCGCTGGCCGTCTAACGTTTTTCAACGCGAAACGTTGGCTGGCTCCATTCGCCGCTTGGCAGCAGCCAACGAAAGACCACGCCACCTTCGCGGTGTCCAGCGGTGTCCAGTTGGTTTGGCTCGCCGAAATCCCGGTGCGTCACGAGGATGCGGAACGAGCCATCCGCCTCCGGCTTCACCTGCGAGTAATTCAGGATGATTTGTCGGTTCACAAAATCGCGCGACTCAAGCCAGCGGCTGCACAATTGAACCGACCAGTAACGGCACTCCGGCGCGCGCCCCTCCATCACGAGCGTCTCGTCCTCCTCGAGTTTGTACCAGCCGCCGACGTACTCGTTGTCCGGCGTGGGGAATAGGCTGTCGAGCCCCTCCACCGTGCTGTCGATGCCCACCGTGTTCGGTTCCTTCATCCACGCCTCCGAGGCGAGTTGTGTGGACTTCATTGTGCGCACAAGGCTTTGGCTCAGCGCCCGCAAACGGTGCGTGACGCCCTCCACCGTCGGCGCCGTCGGCGGTGCGATGTCGTCGAGCGGCTCGATCTTCAGCTCAGCGGGTTGTTGCCGCAGATCGATGAAGTACTGGCGGGTCACCAGCGTGCGTGCGATGTTGTCCAGTTGCACCCAGTTTTGAGCACCGTTCGGCCGTTCGGTGGAGAGGATCAACTCGAACCGGCCGTCGTCATCGAACTCCATTTCGGCATCACAGATGTTGGACAGGATGCAGTTACTCCGGCCGCGCAGGCCGTACAGGCAGAAAGCCAGATACAGTTCCTCCCCCCGCCGGCCGTGAATGCGGTAGCGCAGGGCAGGGTTCAGCGTGGCCCGGTGGTACAGGGTGTCGGGATTGTCCACGAAAAACTTCCGGATCGGCGACATTACCTGCACAAGGCTCGGCGCGTTTGTGTCCTGTTCCACCTGAAACTCCGTCATGGCGACAAGGATGCGCGTGAGGAAGCGGTAGCCCTCGGCGCGTTCCGATGCGTCTCGTCCCTCGGTCAATGCGTCCACTTGCGCCGCTGCATCCGTGAGTTGCGCGGTCAGCGTTGTCCATGCCTTTGCCAGTTCGTCGTTTTTCATGGTGTTGCTCCTACGAAATCGTGCTGCACGGTTTCGGCGCACAGTCCGTACTCCTCCATCGAGTAGCGATGCGTGCCGTGCTTGTGCTGGCGATTGTTGGCCAGCCATTGTTTCATGCACTTTTCAAATTCATCCGAGTAGCCGTAGCCGTGGTATTCGTAAATGCGCTGCACGGCGCCGATCGGGTCGCTGGTCAGGTCGGCGTATTGCACGTCGAGAAACTGCTCCGGGTCGGCGGCGGCGCGAACTTCGGTCGAACGCCGCTCGATCTCGAGCAGGCGCCGATGCCAATGCGCACCGATCGCGGCTCTATCCACCGCGTCGCTTGCGGCGCTCCGGGTGATTTCGCACAGGCTGCAGATGCTTGGCAGGACACTCTCGGCGCCGCGATGCGTCTGCACGATGCGCGCATCCTGGAAAACCTCCAGCAGGCCGCTTAGCCCGGCGAGATGGCGTGGCGCCTTGCAGATCCAGTGGCTGCCGCGGCATTTCCAGCCGAGCATCTGGAGTTGCCGACGGTAATAGCGGTACCACACCGCATCGGCTTCATGCCCGCTAAGCCACTTGGAATAGTTTGGGATGTTTGCCCTCAGCTCGAAAATAAAATCAGCGAATGTGTGCTCGATGAGCCAAAGGCACTCCTCCGGCCCGGTGGCATTGAGTTTGTGCGCGCTCGCGAGGCGGGGTGCGATTTTTTCAAAACCGGCGACAAACTCCTCCGTTTGCGCGATGCGCGAATCGTCCTCCAGCGACTCCGGGGGAGGCGCGGGATGCAAGCCCTCCCATAGCCGCAGCCAGCGCGCGGCCGGGTCGCAGGCAAGCAGGTTGTGCAGCAGCGTCGTGCCGGTCCGGGGGAAGCCCAAGATGTACAGGGGCCGCTCGATCGGCGTCTCCGCCATCTCCGGGTGGGCGGCAAATGCGGCCTCGGTTCGCAGTCGGTTCTTGAGCAGCCTCAGGATCGTGCGTTGCATCAGGATCACCCCCTGCGTGTTGAGGCGCGCCTCGTCCCGCAGTGACCGGAGCAGGATGTTGAACGGCTCACGGAACGAATCATCGCCAAAGTCCGACAGGCCGGTCTTCGTGGCGGCTTTCTGCAGCAGGGCCTCGTCGTTCAGCGCGACGTTGGGAGAGAGTTTCGACATTTTATGAGTATATCTGATTTAGTACGATGCGAACGTCTCTCCGTGTTGATTTCGCTTTCCCCCTCTCCCCGGTCCTCTCCCGCTGGGAGAGGGAGCTTGGCCAAGCGCATCCGGTTTGATTGCTTCTCCCGGGAGAAGGTGGCTGCAGGCCGGATGAGGGGGAACAGTTGGTTGTTTGAAAAATCACTGTTCGATTACAACAGTAAAAATCAATCAACGCACGTACAGCGTCCCGCCGTCGACGGGGAAGGGCGCACCGGTGATGAACGACGCCTCGTCGCTGCAGAGGAACACCGCCATCGCGGCGATCTCCTCCGGCTTGCCCATGCGGCCAATCGGCTGATAATCGGAAAGTTTCCTGAACATCTCCTCCTGGTTGTCGGGATAATTCTTCGCGATGAAGCCGTCGACGAACGGCGTGTGGATGCGGCCCGGCAAGATCGCGTTGCAGCGGATGTTGTCGGGCAGGTGATCCTTGGCCACCGAGTAGGTCATCGCGAGCACGCCGCCCTTGCTCGTGCTGTAGGCCAGGCGGTCATTGATCGCCATTGTCGCCACCGTCGAGGCGATGTTGACGATCGCCCCGCCGCCACTCTCGAGCATCAGCTTGACGCCGCCCTTCAGGCAGTTGAACACGCCCTTCAGGTTCACGTTCATCACGCGGTCGAAATCCTCCTCGCTGGTGTTGGTGATGTTGCCGACGTGCGCGATGCCGGCGTTGTTGACGAGGCAATCTAGCCCGCCGCGGTCGCTGCCAAGTTTGTTGAAAATGTCCTGCACCTGGCTGTGATCCGCCACATCGCACGCCGTCGCCTCGGCTTGGCCACCGGTGGAGCGGATCTGTTCGACCGTCTCCCCGGCGGCTTCATCGTTGATCTCGAGCACATTGACAGACGCGCCCTGCTTGGCCAAGGCGAGAGCGATCGCTTGGCCGATGCCCGATCCCGCGCCGGTCACGACGGCAGACTTACCCGAAAGGCTGAACATGCGCGTCAATGTTCCCGAGACCGAGCTGCTTGGCAAGTTCAACCCTTGGCCAAGTGAACTCAAAAGAGGTTCCGTGCTGGCAAACTAGGAGGAATGCTTTACGCTTGGTCAAGCGCATGAGTGATTCTGGAAAAGCAACCAAGCGGCTTCGCAGTGAGGAGTGGTTCAACAACCCGGCGCACCCGGACGGCACGGTCATTTACATCGAGCGGTTCCTGAACTACGGCATCACGCCGGAGGAGTTGCGCGCCGGCAAGCCGATCATCGGCATCGCCCAGGTCGGCAGCGACATCTCGCCGTGCAACCGTGGGCACATCGAGACGGCTGAGCGCGTCAAGGCCGGCATCCGCGACGCTGGCGGGATTCCGTTCGTGTTTCCGGTGCACCCGATTCAGGAGAGCTGCCGCCGGCCGGCCGCCGCGCTGGACCGCAACCTGGCCTACCTGGGGCTCGTCGAGGTGCTGCACGGTTATCCATTCGATGGCGTCGTGCTGACGACTGGCTGCGACAAGACCACACCGGCCTGCCTGATGGCGGCGGCGACGATGAACCTGCCGGCGATCGTGCAGTCCGGCGGCCCGATGCTCGACGGCTGGTACAACGGTGAGTTGGCCGGCTCCGGCACGATGGTCTGGGAGGGGCGCAAGCAGTTGGCGGAGGGTAAAATCACCATCGAGGAACTGCTTGACCAAGTGGCCGCCTCGTCGTCCAGCGTCGGCCACTGCAACACGATGGGCACGGCTCTCTCAATGAACTCCCTCGCCGAGGCGCTGGGCATGTCGCTGCCGGGCTGTGGGGTGATCCCGGCGGCGTACCGCGAGCGAGGTCAGATGGCGTACCGCACTGGCAAACGCATCGTGGAGATGGTTCACGAGGATTTGACGCCGAGCAAGGTGATGACGCGCGAGGCATTCGAGAACGCCATCGTCGTCAACACGGCCATTGGTGGTTCCACGAATTGTCCCGTTCACCTGACCGCCATCGCGCGGCATTTGGGCGTTGAGTTGAGCCTGCAGGATTGGCAGGACGTGGGCTACGACGTTCCGTTGCTTGTCAATTGCCAGCCGGCCGGCAAGTATCTGGGCGAGTCGTTCCATCGCGCGGGCGGCATCCCGGGCGTGATTCGCGAGTTGCTCGGCGCGGGGCGTATGCACGGCGGAACGATGACGGTCAGCGGCAGAACGGTGGCTGAAAACCAGGCGGACATCCTGGAGCCGGATCGCGAGGTGATCCGCGCTTACGGCGAACCGCTGAAAGAGCAGGCCGGTTTTTTGGTTCTGAACGGCAACCTGTTTGACGCGGCGCTGATCAAGACCTGCGTCATCAGCGATGAGTTCCGTGCGCGCTACCTGTCCGAGCCGGGAAATGAAAATGAATTCACGTCGCGGGTGATCGTGTTCGAGGGGCCGGAGGATTACCGTGAGCGGCTCAATGATCCGTCGCTGAACATCGACGACTCGTGCATGCTGGTGATTCGCGGCTGCGGGCCGGTCGGCTATCCCGGCTCCGGGGAGGTGGTGAACATGCAGCCACCGGACGACCTCCTGAAACAGGGCATCGACATGCTGCCGACGATGGGCGACGGCCGCCAAAGCGGCACCTCTGCCAGTCCGAGCATTTTGAACATCGCCCCCGAGTCGGCTGCGGGCGGGAACCTGGCTCTGCTCGAAACCGGCGACGAGGTGCGGGTGGACCTCAACAAGTGTCGGGTCGACTTGCTGGTGTCCGACGAGGCCTTGGCCAAGCGACGTGAAAAGTATGCCCCGCCCGAACTTCACCACCAGACGCCCTGGCAGGAGATGTACCGGGGTTGCGTCGGCCAGCTCGACACCGGCGCCTGTATCGAGTTCGCGACCAAGTACCGGGATGTGGCGGGGGATTATCCGCGTCATTACCACTGATTCAATCGATCGAGATTGAGTTGCCGCGCGTGGGACGGTAGCTTGCCCGGCCATGAGCGAGGGAGACTCAGACACGACACAACGACCGGACGGCCGTGCGGCGGATCAACTCCGCACGGTTACTTTCAAAAACAACATCGCCCCGTACGCCACCGGCTCGACACTGATCGAGTGGGGCGACACCCGCGTCATTTGCAGCGCCACCGTCGAGGAATCGGTGCCGCGCTGGATGAAGCTGCAGAACGTCGAGGGCGGCTGGCTCACCGCCGAGTACTCGATGCTGCCTTACTCGACACTGGACCGGAAACAAAGGGACATTTCCAAGGGGAAGATCGACGGGCGCTCGCAGGAAATCCAGCGCCTCATCGGCCGATCGATGCGGGCCGCGGTGGACTTGGTCAAGCTCGGCTCGCGAACGCTCTGGATCGACTGCGACGTGCTCCAGGCCGACGGCGGCACGCGCACGGCGGCGATCACCGGCGGGTACGTGGCCCTGTCGCTGGCCTTGGCCAAGCTGCAGGCGGAGGGGTTGCTGGAGTGCGACCCGGTGGTCTCGCCGGTCGCCGCGGTGAGCGTCGGCGTGGTGGGCGGCGTGCCCATCCTAGATTTGCCCTACGTCGAGGATGTCGCCGCCGAGGTGGACATGAACCTCGTGATGAACGCCAACGGCGAGTTCATCGAGTTGCAGGGTACCGGCGAAAAGAACACTTTCAGCGACGGCGAACTGGCCACCATGCTGGCGCATGGGCGAAAGGGGATCGGCGAGTTGCTGGATCTGCAGAAGGTGGCCATCGCTGAGGGCTAAGGGCAGGCGGGCGTCATGTATTGCAGGGAGAAACCGACCCGGCTGCACCTCGTCCGCCACGCCGAGGTGGACGAGGCATACCACGAGGTGTTCGGGGGTCAGATCGACATGGAACTGTCGTCGCTTGGCCATGAGCAGGCCAAGCGCTTGGCCAAGTTTTTGGGCGGCCGCACCTTTGATCACATTTACATCAGCCCGATGGTTCGGGTGCGACAGACAGCCGAGCCGCTGCTTGACGCGCTTGGCCGGGAGGCGCAGGTGATCGATGACTTGCGCGAGGTTGATTTCGGCGTCTGGACCGGACACAAGTGGCACGAGATACAGGAAAAATTCGGCGTGGACGCCGAGGACTGGCTCCTGCATCTGGAGAACGGCGATGTCGCCGAGGCCGAGTCGATGGACGGGTACCAGTCACGTATTCGCGGCAGCCTGGAGCGAATGATGGGAGAAGGGGCAGAGCAGGACGTGCTCGTCCTGTGCCATGGCGGCGTGATTCGGATGCTCCTGTCGTTGCTGCTCGACGAGCCGTTCTCTAAAATGGACCGCTTTGAGGTCGACTTCGCCAGCCTGACGGTGATTGAGCACCGATCCAGCCGCACTGAAATCAAGCTGCACAACTTTTCCCCCTGGCTGTGGCTCGGCGACGATGGTGGAATATGAGCGGGCAGTTGGGTTACCTTTTGTCTTAGGCGCAATTCGATCGATCCGGCGGAGGGTGCGCCTGGAGGAGGTGGCTTTTGCGGGTTGGGAATGGAACTTGTTGCGGTGGAATCACTTGAAGAGCGGCGCTTAGGGGTGTTCCAATTCTCCTCCTTATTTTTTCGAACACCAGGCCCGGCGGGGGGTCAAAGCTCGCGACTGTTTGATATGCATGACCTGATACATGCGGGGGTAAGGTTTGCTTCAATCCAGGGTGGCTTTGCCGATCTTTTCCCGACGGTTTCTTCCACACATCCATCAACCTTAATGAAAAAGAAAACCGATGTCGTTTCCGGCCTCGTCAGCGAGGAGCATCCCTTTCACCAAGCGCTAACCCAGCCGGGTAAGGCTAAGAAACACCGTTACGAGAGACGAAAGGTCCGGAGCATCCTGAAGGTCGGGGATTGGGGGGAGGAAATTGAATACGAGGACGCAAGCTGAGCGGAGGAGGAGAGGTTTTCGTCCCGCTGCGCGGCATCAACCGGAGACGAGTTCATCGACGTTTTTATAGGTCGTGTCGAGTTGCTCGACGAGCGGGTCGGTGATTTCCACGCCGGCCTCCCGCAGGGCCAGCATGGCTGCGCCGAGCACGGTTGGCAGACGGGGTTGGCTGAGCATCACCCTGAACTCCCCACGAATAGTCTCCTCGAAGGCGTTCATCACTGCTCGGTTGTGAAGGAGCACGCCGCCGGAAAAGAACAACGGCAGCGGAGAGGTGTTCAGGCCGGACTTTTCGACGGCCCGGATGGCGAGGGTGGCGACGGCCTCGCCGGCTTCGCGGCAGATCTGCTGATACACCGGGTCGGCGTCCCCGATTTTCCTGTCGAGCCTGGAGGCGAGATTGGCAAACTTGTCGCGTGTGAACTCGGGATGATAAATCACCGGGATCAGGCCCTGTACGTTTTTGACTTCGTACCAGTCGCAAAGGGCGCCTGTGATTGAGGTCATGGGGCCGGTTTGCTCAAACTCGGCAATGGCAGCCCGGATGCATTTCACGGCGATCCAGTAGGCGCTGCCAACGTCGTCGAGCAGCGGCCCCCATCCCCCGAGTTGCGTGAACTTCTCGGCCTCATTGCAGGCAATGATGCTGGTGCCGGTCCCGCAAATGACCAGCACACCGGGCCGGCCAAGCGTTGCGCCTTGAAAGGCGGCGACGGAGTCGCCCACGAGGCGGGTTCGTTTCCAGGGATAGATTTTTCCGCAGAGCTTTTCCTTCTGGTCGGTTGTGGCCTCGCTGAAGATGCCGGCTGCGGAGACGGCGTAATGGGTGAATTCGTTCGAGAAGGGCAGCTGAAGCTCAAGGTCGCGGAGGATTTCGCTCACGCGTCGCCGGACCTCCTTTTGGTAGGAGCCGGTGAAGTTCATTGACGCGGAGTGGACGACCGCGAGCACCCGGCCGTCGTGTGTTGCCGCCACGCCGTGGCTGTAGGTGGCACCACCATCAATCCCGATGACCAACTGCAGAGGAGTCTCCATGCGTGTGGCTTGGCAAGCGCTTGGCCAAGCGCGACTTGGGAGACAGTGGCGAATTCGATCCCCAATGGCAATCCGGACCTGCCCGCCCGGGCCCGGACAGCATGGCTGCATGACGGTGGAGGTAAAGAAGATTGAAATAAAACTTGGCTGGCCGGGGAGCTTCGGTTAGCCCTTTTCCCCCTTTTCAAGATGCCAGGGGTTTGCCTGTAGTTTTTTTGTCTGCTTTTAATTTGCTTCCGATATGGATAGGCTGCGCCGCGCTTTTGGGGTTGATGGCTGTTTGATTCAAGACTGTGTCTGCACGAGACGACTATTTGCTAGAAACACTGACCGAGATGGGGGTGGTGACGGACGAGGAGCGTGCGCTCGCCGAGGACGAGGCCATGTCGAGCGGGGAGGGGGTTGTGGACACGCTCATCACCAAGGGCGTGGTTATGGCGATCCAGGTCTCCCAGGCCAAGGCGGCGCAATTCGGTGCAGAGTTCGTCGAACTCGCTGATCACCCGATCGAGGACGAAGTCATCTCCTCCGTGCCCCGGTCGGTGGCGCACCAGTACAAGGTGGTGCCGCTGTACCAGGACGACCTGAGCGTCACGGTGGCGATGTCCGATCCGTCGGATCTGGACGCGATTGACGCGCTTGGCCAGGCGCTGAACAAGGAGGTGAGGATCAGCGTGGCCGATGAGGACGAGATCGAGGGCGCCCTCAAGCAGTATTACGGAGCGGCGCGGGACGACAACGTCAGTCAACTGATCCAGGACATCACCGAGGGGGAGGTGCAGATCAGCACCCTTGGGGAAGTGACGGTGGAGGAGGATGCGGATGCAGTCGACGCAGACACGCCGATCATCAAGCTGGTCAACACCATGATCGTGGAGGCGTTCCGGATGGGGGCGTCTGACATTCATCTTGAACCTCTGGCGTTGCGGTTCCGGATGCGCTATCGAGTCGACGGTGTCTGCCACGAGCAGAAAGCGCCGCCGAGACGGTTGCAGGCCTCGGTGATCAGCCGCCTCAAGATCATGTCCGAAATGGATATCGCCGAGAAACGCATCCCGCAGGATGGCCGCATCCAGGCCAACGTGGGCGGCAAAAACATCGATCTTCGCGTCAACTGCCTTCCGACGACGCACGGTGAGAGCATTGTCATGCGATTGCTGGACAAGGAAGGGCTGAAACTCGGTCTCGGCCAGTTGGGCTTTCTGGCAGATGACCAGCGCACGTTTGAGGACCTGATCCAGTTGCCTGACGGCATCCTGCTGGTGACCGGGCCGACCGGCTCCGGCAAGACTACCACCCTGTACTCCTGCCTGAACTACATCAACAAGCCGGATCGAAAAATCATCACCGTCGAGGATCCGGTCGAGTATCTGCTCGAAGGTATCAACCAGGTGCAGGTCCACACCGCGGTGGATTTGACCTTTGCCAACGCGCTCAGGGCGATGTTGCGCCAGGCACCGAACGTGGTGATGCTGGGCGAGATTCGTGACTTCGAGACGGCTACCATTGCGATTAACGCGTCGCTGACCGGTCATCTGGTTTTTTCCACGCTCCACACAAACGACGCGCCATCGGCCGTGACCCGCTTGACCGATATCGGGGTGAAGCCGTTCCTGATTGCGTCGGCCACCCGCTGTCTCATGGCGCAGCGTCTGGTAAGGAAAATTTGCCCGAAATGCGAAGGGCCAGTCGAACCGGTGGAGAGTGAACTACTTTCGCTTGGCCTCGACCCTAAAAGCATCAAGGATCCCAATTTCAAGGCCGGGGAGGGTTGCGACAAATGCAACGGGACCGGGTACAAGGGCCGGTTTGGCTTAT
>CAJWEP010000034.1 GCA_913030945.1 uncultured Verrucomicrobiota bacterium | reverse complement strand
GCGCAACAAACATGATTCGCCTCGCTCTCATTAGTTCAACCGAAACGGCGGAGGCTTATGGTGCCTTGAGCAACCGGCTGCATCGGGCAACTTGGGCCGCGTTTGCGCCCCTGAATTCTGGCGACTCCGGCCAAGTGCTTGGCCAAGTGCCGGAAACCGACTCGCCCGACTCGCTGTTCGCCGACCTCGCGGACGCGTTTGACGCCGTCGTCATCGATGTCGATTCCGGCCAGGCGGCAGGCTTTGCCAAGGCCGCCACGGCACTTGGCAAACCGGCGCTCGCCGGTCCGGTGACCGGCGACCTCGCCGCGCTTGGCCAAGCAGACTCGCTGCTGATACCGACGCATCCGTGGCGTCTCATGCCGTCGATCCAGGCGGTCAAGCGTAGCTTCGACGCCGGAAAACTAGGCGAACCCGGCCTGCTCCGTATCCACCGCTGGCTGCCGCCCGAGGCGGCACCCGGGTCACTCACTGAGCGCATCCTGCCGGACGCCGACCTGGCCTGCTGGATGTTCGGCGGCGCGCCGGAAGCCGTTTGGTCGCTGCAATCCGCCGCCAACCCGGACTACATCCAGTTCCACCTCGGCTTCGCCAACGACGGCATGGCGATGATCGACATTGCCAGTTCGCTGCCGAGCGGCGGCGATTATTTTTCGCTGTCGCTGATTGGCAGCGCCGGAGCCGCCTACGCCGACGATCATCACAACATGAACCTGCTTTACAGCGGCGGTCAACCGAACGCGATCCGCACCAGCCAAGGGCGGGCTGACTTGGCCGGTCAGTTGCAGGAGTTTGTCGATGTCGTCAGTGAACAACGCGAGCCAAGCGTCACGCTGGCCGATACCGCCCGCGCGGTTTCGGTCGTCGGGCTGGTTTTGGAATCAGCCGACACCCGGCAGGTCATCCATGGAAAGGAGGGCAACTGACATGGCAGAATCGAAAACATTTCGGGCCGGGGTGTTGAGCGTGGTGAAGCACGACTATCTGCCGCGCGCCGTGGCGGCGCATCCGCGCTTCGAGTTGGTGGTCGTTGCCGACGATGCCGACCAGCCGGATTGGGTGCACGAGCGAAACCAGTTGTTCGCTGGAGAGTTCGGCATCCCCTATGTGCGCGATGTGACAGGTGTGCTGGCCGAACACGATCTCGACCTGGCGGTGGTCAGTTCCGAGGCCGAGCGGCATTGTGACCTCGCGATCCGCGCCGCCGATGCCGGGCTGCACGTCATCGCCGACAAGCCGATGTCCACCCGCCTTTCCGAGTGCGATCGCTTGCTCGAGGCCGTACGGCGCAACAATGTCAAGTTTCTCCTTTGGAACCGCAACTTCCTCCCGGCTGTCATCCAAGCAAACGAGGCGATTCAATCGGGAGCGATCGGCGAACTGCACGCCATTCACGTCGACTTTTATTTTTCCAAAGACGCCGGGCCGCCCAAGGGCACGCGGCAGCCCGGCGACCCGCCGATCGACTGGCTCGAGCGCCAACTCGAGGCCCACGCGGATGGCTCGGACGGCGGTCTCGGCGTCAAGCCGATGGGTGAACTGCAGATCGAGGGCATCTACCCGCTCGGCTACATCCGCATGCTTACCGGCGTGGATGTGCGGCGCGTATTCGCCCGCACCGCAACGCATTTCCACCAAGCCAACGTCGACAACCATGTGGACGACCTCGCGACGGTTTCGCTGGAACTCGACCACGGCATCGTCGGCTCGCTTTGCATCGGGCGCATCGGCGGGGCGAGTCATCCCGACATCGGCGAAATCAAGATTCACGCCATCGGCTCGAAGGGCGGCCTCGTCGTCACCGAGGCCCGGCCGGAGGTTCGCATCCACTACCGCGGCCAGCCGCCGCTAGAATTCAAAAACGAACGCATTGCCAATGAGAACGATTTCCTATTGATGGACGATTTCGCGCGGGCGCTCGACACCGGTAGGGAACCGATCCTCAACGCGCAAAACGGACGCGACATCGCCGCCACGGTTTTTGCCGCCGTCGAGTCCGGCAAGACCGGCCAACCGGTGGAGGTGACCTACTAAAATGACACCGGTTGAATTAAAGAAAGCCCTTCACGACGGCGGCCCGGTCTTCGGAACGCTGATTGTTTCGCCCTCGCCCTTCTGGCCGAAGGTGCTCGGCGATTGCGGGCTCGATTTCGTGTTCATCGATACCGAGCACATCGCGCTGGATCGCAGCCAGGTTTCGTGGATGTGCCGCGCCTACGCCGCGATGGGGCTGCCGCCGCTGGTTCGCACCGTCTCCCCCTCGCCCTACGAGGCGACGATGGCGCTGGACGACGGCGCAGCCGGAGTCGTTGCGCCCTACATTGAGCAGGCCGAACAGGTGCGGCAACTGCGCGGCGCAACCAAGCTGCGCCCGCTCAAGGGCCAGCGCCTGAACGACTCGCTCGCCGGCGAACCGCTCCCCGACAACCTCGCCGACTACGCGCCCGGCTTCAACGAAAACAACCTGCTCATTATCAACATCGAAAGCGTGCCGGCCGTCGAAAACCTCGATCGCATCCTCGACGTGCCGGACATCGACTCGGTGCTCATCGGGCCGCATGACTTGTCGTGCAGCCTCGGCTTGCCGGAGCAATACGACGACCCGGCGTTCCTCGAGACGGCGGAGACGATTTTCACCAAGGCGCGGGCAAGGGGCATCGGCGCCGGTATTCATGCCTGGGGCGACACCGCCAGCCAGGCGCGGTTTGTCAACATGGGCGCCAACCTGCTCATCCACAAGGCGGACATCATCTTTTTCAAAAACGGCATCCGTGACGAGTTGGCGGACATCCGCGCGAAACTTGGTTTGCAGCCAAGCGACACCGCGACCGGTGAAGTAAACATTTGATCACCCGATGAACCGAAACCGGCTGTTGGCCAACTTAACCATTTTGATCACCGCACTTGGCCTAGCGCAGAAGGCCAAGTAGCCTAACTCACCCGCGTGCCGACCTGACCGCCGAGGATGACCTTGCGGAAATTGTGTTTCTTGAAGAGGTCAAAGACGATGATCGGCATGCTGTTGTCCATGCACAGCGAGAACGCGGTCGAGTCCATGATCTTGAGCCGTTTTTGCAGCGCATCAATGTAGCTGATCCTGGCAAAGCGCTTGGCCTTCGGGTTTTTCATCGGGTCGCTGTCGTAGATGCCATCGACCTTTGTGGCCTTCAGAATCACCTCCGCGCCGATCTCGTTGGCGCGCAGGGCAGCAGCCGTGTCGGTGGAGCAGTACGGGTTGCCGGTGCCGCCGCCAAAGATCACCACGCGGCCCTTCTCCAGATGACGCACGGCTCGGCGGCGGATGAACGGCTCGGCCACCTGCGACATGCTGATGGCCGACTGGACGCGGGTCGCCACGCCCTGTTTCTCGAGGGCGTCCTGCAGTGCCATCGAGTTGATCACCGTGGCGAGCATGCCCATGTAATCGCCGGTGGCCCGCTCGATGCCCTTCTCGCTACCCTGCAAGCCGCGAAAAATATTGCCGCCGCCGACCACGACGCCGATCTGCACGCCCAGCTGTGCCACCTCGCGAACCTGGCCGGCGATGTCGTGAACCGATTCCACGCATATGCCGCCGGTTTTGCCGCCGAGCACCTCGCCGCTGATCTTGAGCAGCACGCGCCGGAATCTCGGTTTTTGCCGGGTGGATTTTGCAGCCTTCTTCTTTTTTGCAGGCATGATTTTCTTGACTGTCCAGCCGCCAAGCTCGGCGCACCCAGACTGGGTGTGGTATGTAACAGGCCACCCATCCGGCGTCAATGCGGCGCTGCCTTTTTGGCCCGGTTCCCGACTCTGCTCGACTCCCGGAGGCTGCGCCGGTTTAATGCGCCGGTGCCGTTGGACAAACTCACCATCATCGGGACCGGGCTGCTTGGCGGGTCGATTGGCCTGGCGGCGCGGGCGCGCAGCCTAGCCAAGCGCGTCTCCGCGCTGGTGCGCCGCCCTGAGAGCGTGGCCGAGTGCCAAGCATTTGGTGTTGCCGACGAGGTGACACTCGACCTCGCCGAGGCAGTCGCCGGTACCGACTTGATTGTGCTGTGCACACCCATTTCCGGCATGGCTGCCTTGGCCAAACGCACGCTGCCTCACCTCAAGCCGGATGCGGTGGTGACCGACGTCGGCAGCACAAAGCAGCAACTCGTCGCCGAGTTGACGCCACTTTGCGCCGGAGCCGCGGCGCACTTTGTCGGCAGCCACCCGATGGCCGGCAGCGAACAAACCGGCCCGGCCGCCGCCAGGGCGAACCTGTTCGACGGCACCGTCTGCGTGGTCACGCCGACCGGCGACACCCACGCCGGCGCGCTGGCCACGGTGAACGATTTCTGGGCCGGCCTCGGCTCGCAGCCGGTTGCCATGCCGGCTGACACGCATGATCGGCTCGTCGCCCGTTGCAGCCACCTGCCGCACCTGTTGGCCTCGGCCCTGTCCCGGCGCGTGCTCGACCCCGCGCACGGAGAGCAGCAGGCGCAGCTTTGCGCGACCGGCTTTCGCGACATGACACGGCTGGCCGCCGGGTCGCCGGTGATGTGGCGTGACATCGTCGGCTCGAACCGCGACGACATTCTCGCCGCGATCGACGAATTCACCGACGAACTTGGCCAACTGCGCGGGCTGATCACCGACGACTCGCCGGAGGCGATTGAGGCCTGGCTGCAGCAGGCCAAGGCCACGCGGGACGACTGGAACCATTCCGCCGATCCTGGCTAACGATGCCGCTGCCCGACTTCATCGAGATCGTCCCGCTGGGCGCCACGCCCGAGGTGGAGATCACCGTGCCCGGCTCGAAGAGCATCACCAACCGCGCGCTCATCCTCGCCGCATTGGCCAAGGGCAACGTGACGCTTGAGGGCGCGTTGTGGAGTGAGGACACGCAGGTGATGGTCGAGGCGCTGCGGCGCCTTGGCTACGCGATCGACGTCCGGCCTGATGCCGGCGAACCGGGCAACCGCACGATCAGCGTCACCGGGCTTGGCCAGGCGATCCCACACGGTGGCACGGAGGAGCTGCCGCTCGAGCTTTTTGTGGGCAACGCCGGCACGGCGGCCCGTTTTCTCACGGCGTTCCTCTGCCTTGGCCAAGGTGTTTACCGGCTCACCGGCGTGCCGCGCATGCACGAGCGACCGCAGGCCGCACTTCTGCGCGCGTTGCGCGAGCTCGGCTACCGCATCGACTCGGAGACCGATAAGTTGCCGGTGGCCATTCACGGCACCGGGCCAAGCGCCGGGAGCTGCCGTGTGGAGATCGGGGAGAGCTCGCAGTTCGCCTCAGCGCTGCTGCTCGGCGCCGGGCTTGGCCAATGGCAGGTCGGCATCGACGGCGAGGCCGGCGCGGCGTCGCCGTACGTGACGATGACCACCGGGCTGATCGAGGCGTTCCCGAGTGACGGCGGACGCCTGGCCATCGAGCCGGACGCCTCGGGCGGCAGTTATTTTTGGGCCGCCGGCCACATATTGGCGGCGGACGGCAGCAGGCCGGTCACCGTGGCGCGCTGGCCAAGCTCGGGCTGGCAGATCGACGCCAAGTTCCCGGCCAAGCTGCCGCTACCCGGTGCGCTATCGCGGCGGGACGACCTAGGCGACAGCATCATGACGGCGATCGCCATCGCGCCCCTAGCCGTGCGGCCGGTGCGCTTCACCGAGCTGGGCCGGTTGCGCGTGCAGGAATGCGAGCGCGTCGAGGCGCTGCGCACTGGCTTGGCCCGGTGCGGCGCGGCGGTTGTCGAGAGCGGCGACACGCTGGAAATCCAGCCGGGCACACTGCACGGCGCGACGATCGAGACACACGACGACCACCGCGTGGCAATGTGTTTTGCCACTCTGGGATTGAAAGTGCCGGGCATCCGCATCAAGAATCCCGCCTGCGTTCGCAAGACGTTCCCCACGTTTTTCCAAAAGCTCGCTGCGCCGGCTCCCCAGGGGCTGGGGATAAAGCTGCTGGACGGACAGGGCAGCCCGCTGGAGCCGGGTCAGCTAGCGGCGGACTAGAAAGCAACCAGTTTCATTCATGGGAAAACCAATCGTGATCGCGCTGGACGGAACCAGCGCCAGCGGCAAAAGCACCAACGCCAAGCTCATCGCCAAGGCGTTGGACTACGCCTATGTCGACACCGGCGCCATGTACCGCAGCCTCGCGTGGCACTGCCTCAAGAAGGGCGTAAAGCTCGAAAACGTAAAGGCGATCGCCTCGCTGTGCCGCCGCTGGAAGACCGAACTGCGAAACGACGACGGGGACATTCACCTGTACGTCAACGGCTACTTCCCGGAGAAGGAAATCCGCACCGCCGAGACAAGCGCCGCCGTGCCATCCGTCGCCGCCGTGCCGGCGGTTCGCAAGTGGATGAAGGCCAAACAACGCGAATGCGTGCAGTTTGGCAACCTCGTGATGGAGGGCCGTGACATCGGCTCGAACATTTTCCCCGAGACGGACTTCAAATTTTACCTAGAAGCCGCGCTGGACGTGCGGACCAAGCGCCGGGCCGCCGATGGCGTGGACGAAAATCTCGCCGAGCGCGACAAGCGCGACAGCCAGCGCGCCGCCGCGCCGTTGATGATCCCGCTCGGTGCGCGCGTCATCAACAACTCGAAAATGACAGCGGAGGAGACTAGCACATTGATCATCAACGAGGTGCGCGAACGACTGGAGGAGGCCGAGTGACACCGCTCTACTGGCTGGCCTGGAGCGCGTCTCGGATGCTATTCCGTAACCTGTTCCGATGCCGGGTGTACCATCCCGAGCGCGTGCCGCCCGCCGGCCCGGTGATTCTCGCCGCCAACCACGAGAGCTACTTCGACCCGCCATTCGTCGGCAGCAGCCTGCCGCGACCCATCAACTACCTCGCCCGTGAAGACCTGTTTTCAAACCGATTTTCCGGGCCGTTCCTGCGTAGACTAAATTCCGTGCCGGTGGATAGAGGAGGCGGCGGTGCCAGGGGACTGAAAAACATCCTCGAGCGACTACTGAAGGGCAACGCCATCATCATTTTCCCCGAGGGCACGCGGACGAGTGATGGCGAGATGAGATCCGCACAAGCCGGCATCGGCCTTGCCATTATCAGGTCGCGGGCACCGGTCGTGCCGGTGCGCGTCTGGACCTACAACGCCTACGGCCGACACCACGCCGTGCCAAGGCTAGCAACGACCGCGGTGAAGTTCGGCCATCCGATCCATTTCGATTCAGAGCGCGAAAGAGCCCGGATTTGTCCACGCCCGCAATTGCGCAACCTCTATCAACAGGTCACCGAAGAAACCATGGCGGCCATCGCAAGCCTGCGGCCGGTCATGGATGAAGTCTGACGCGCCTGGCCAAGCGGATCACTTGATGCCGGCCAGGCGAGCCTTCCAGATGTCGAACAGCTTGACCGTGGCAAACACATCCCGCAGGCAGTACTCGGCGATCTCCTCGTAACGCTCCTCCTCCATCAACTGGTTCACATCCATGCCAGTGACGCCGTGCGACTTGGGTGACTCGATGCCGAACACCTTGCAGTAGAAATCAAGGTTGAACCGCCGCGCCGCGCCGTCCCGTCCGCTGACGTTGTAAAAGGTCAACTGCTCGGCTAGGTCACAGTGCGGCTCGGTGGCAAACCGGTAGCCCAGCCAGTTCTTCCTCGTGATCGGCACGTCGAGTTGCGCCGAGCGAAGATAAAGGAATGGGATGTCAAACTGCCGACCGTTGAACGTCACCACCTTGTCGTAGTGCCTGGCCACTGCCCAAAACTGGTTCAGCAACTCGACCTCGTCCATCACCGGCGCGAAATCCACCCCGGCAGCCGCCCGGGTGTTTGACTCAAAATCGTCGGCGATGAAGATCACCTGGCCGCGAAGTGTCTCGGCGTTGATCATCGCGACGCAGACCACCTGCGCGGTGAACGGCCACAGGTTCATCATCCGGGTGAGTTCCTCCCGCTTGGCCTCCTGCTCCACCTCGGTTGGCAGACGACTGGCAGGACGCATCAGATATTCCTGGGAGGATTCGTCGAACGACTCGAGCGGAACAGCGGATGTCTCGATATCAAAAACCAGAGTGGCCATGGGTGAAATATGCCGAAAACCAGCCTGAAAAAGAAGGATGGAGGTCCCGCACGGAGCAGGACCTCCAAACCGCATTAAACCCCTGAGGGTTATTTCCTACCTTTGCGCTTCGCCTTCTTCTTGGCTTTACGCTTAGGCGCTGCCTTCTTCTTGGCTTTACGCTTAGGCGCTGCCTTCTTCTTGGCTTTACGCTTAGGCGCTGCCTTCTTCTTGGCTTTACGCTTAGGCGCTGCCTTCTTCTTGGCTTTACGCTTCACAGCTTTCCGCTTGGGTGCTGCCTTCCTTTTTGCCTTCTTCTTAGCTTTCCTTTTTGCGGCCATTTGTTCGTTGTCACCTCCTTGGTTTTGTATTTCTTCCACAACAAAATGTGGACCCAATACTGTTTAAGAAGCGCTCTTCAAGAAGAGTCAACTTCTTGGGACAGTTACTTTACGGTCGGTTTTTTTTTTGGCAACAGAAAAAAACAAAAAAAATGAACTTTTTTTTGGAGGGATTTTGACTTGAAAAACCGTTTTCCAGCACCCGTTTGTTTTCTATCGTCTTGGCCAGTCGAGATGGCGGTGAAGGAAATCGTACGTCCCTCTTCCGTTGATGGTGTGCGGTCCATCAAACCACTCGATCTCGCAACGCCCCTGCAACTTCAGTTTTCCCTGGTACAGGTAACGCACTTTTGCAAATTCCCAGCCAACCGTTTCATCGGATGCGACTCCGTCGTAATGGCCGCGCTCGACCATGAACGGCCGTGGCGCGATGAGCCCGGCCATCTCCGCGTAGTTGAAGGTGCTGCCCAGGTCCCACTCAAAAATCTCGTACTCGCCGGTGTTCACGTAGCTGTGCGGGTTGCGCGTCGAGGCGTTCTTGTCCACCCACTCGTTGAAGTCCGCCGAGCAGATCGAGAGGCAGTAGTCGGTCACCACCGGCGGCACGCGCATCGCGGTTTTGCCGCCGTAGCTCAGGCCGTAGAATGCAATTCTTTTTTTATCAACATAAGGCAGTGTTTTGAGCCAGTCCACGATCTGCTGATGTTGCGGTATTATCACTGAAAACAGTGACTTTTTGAGCGGATTCGCCTTGCGCTGGAGGGTGCGAAAGCGGTCGGTAAAAATGTACAGGTTTTGCGGCGAGAAGGTGATGAAACCCCGCTCGGCCAGTTTGGCCGCGAAGTCGTGGTAGGCATGATGATCTCCCTCAATAATGTTCTGCGGACGTCCCTCCAGGCCGTGCTGACAGACGACCACCGGGCGTTGCTCGTTCGCCTTCAAGTCACGCGGCAAAATCAATATCCCGTACGCAATGACATCCGGAAAAACATCGAGCACGACCTCGTGCCCCACCCACTTTTCCGACTCGTGACTTTTTCGGCTCCGCGCGTTGAACGGCAGCACCTCGTTGTCGAACCGGCCGATCACGTCCTCATAAAATTGCCGGCGATACTTCTCATTGCTTGCCTCGAACTTGGCGAGCGACGAGGTGTCCGGCCTGTAGAATTGTTTGCGGACATACGGGCTCTCACGCAGCAGCCACTGCGTGTGCCGGTCGAGTTCATGCACCTGTTCGTCGTGGCGATTTGCCGCGCTGAAGCCGTTTCGCCGCTCGGGGATGTTCGCGGCTCCCGCCTGGCCAAGCACGGCTCCCGGCTTGAGTGAGTCCAGAAATTGGCCAAGCGCTTGGCCACTGAGCGGCTCATCGCCGGCAATCAGCCTGATGCGTGCGGCTGGCTTCAAGCCCTCAGTCAGTTTCCGTGCGCGGGCCATTTCGGCACGCACCGAGTCAAGTACCGGTGTCACCACCCGCGCCGGTGCGCCACGACCGCCGGGAAGGGTTGACTCCGGGCCTCGCGCGGCGTCAATGATCAACGCGCGCGGCGCGATCAGCGACGCCAACTCGGCGTCGCCGAACTGCTCGAGCAGGCCAAACACGTTGCGATCGATCGGTTCCTGCCAGATGTTTTGCCGCGAGTCGAAGTATCCACTCACGCAGGCGGCATCAATCCGCATATCCACCGCCGCAGAGTAAAGAGCAATCAAGCCTCCCTCTCCCCAGCCGATGATGCCAATCGGCGTGTCTCCCCAACGCCGGGTGAACCAGTCCACCACGGCCAGTGACTGCTGCACCTCGTAGCCGATCAGGTGTCGTCCCATTTCGAATGCGGATCGGTACAGATACTCGCGGTTGGTAAGCTTCGACATTTTTTCGGCACGGTTGACCAGCAGCGGCACGACCACCCGGCAGCCGCTCCCGGCCAGGCGTCGGGCATACTGCTGCCCGGGCGGCAGACCCTCCGCCAGGCCGGCGATTTGTTCGGGGAGTTGGTTGCAATCGGGCAAAGCGACCACGTTGGCGATGGCGTCGCGACCACGCGGCTCCAGCAGCAACCCGGTGGCGGCCACATCGCCAAACGCCGGCCAGCTGACGGCGCGGATGGTGATGCGATCCGTCTGCCCGACCAGTGCCGACCCCGCCGTGGTGCTCGCAAGCGTCAACCCGTCAAACGCGACTCGCTCGTCCCTCAGCCCGATGATGTGGGCCAAGCGCTGTCGGTTCGGTTCGACGGACTTGGTGTAAACCGCGTGGGAGCTGAAGTCGCGGCTCCAATGTTGCTCGCGCCGGGCGATGGAGGCTGAAAGTTCGCGCAATAAAAACCGGTCAACACCAGCGACGAGGTGCGAGGCGATGTCGCCCTCGATGGTCAATGGCTTGGTTTCAAGCGCCGGTTGCGCTTGAATGAGTTGAAGCGAAAGAAGTCCCGTAAAAATAAGGGCGGCAGTTTTTGGGTGAGATGTTTTCATTGGCTCTAGTGCTTGGCCAAGGTTAAGCCGAAGAGCCGAGCGCTCAAGTCAATAAAAACAGCATGATGATATTGACGTACAGGGCTGCCAGCAGATCGTCAATCGTGACGCCCCAGCCGCCGGGCAATGCCTGACTTGGTCCGATCGGCCACGGCTTGGCAATGTCGAACAGTCGAAACAGCAATACGATGACCACAGACCAGTACCAGATTGTTTCACCGAAGAAATAGGTCCACCCCGGCATTGAGCCGTTGGCGAAATACAGAGACGACACCCAGCCGGCGAAACAGAGCGGCACCGCCACGATCTCATCGATGACCACCGAGCCGGGGTCGCGCAGCCCAAGGATCGTCTCCGCGCGGCCACAAAACCAAACAGACGCCACACTGAGCACCAAAAGCGAACTGACGAATAACGCGAAGCTGCCCGGCAATAGCAGCAGGATGAACAGCGGCAAACCGAGCAACGTGCCGACCGTGCCCGGCGCCACCGGCGAGCGGCCGGTTCCCAGCCCCTGCGCGATGAGAAGAATGAACCGATCCACGGGTCAGCAGTCGTTGAGGTACACGTCGCGGTTTTTCCAGAGGTACAGGAACCCGGAGAGGGCTGTCAGCGCCACAGCCACCCACTTGGAGGCCTCCGCCACCCACCAGGCCCAGGCGTGGCCGGCGAGGGGATAGGCAAACAGTTGGCCAACGATCGGCCAGTCCGCGTGGCTGTTCGTGACCAGCAGCGCGATGATCGCCGTGATCTGCGAGATGGTCTTGTTTTTGCCCTGCCGTTCCGCTGCCAGAACGAGGTTCTTGCTGGCCGCCAACAGCCGCAGCCCGGTGATGGCCAGTTCACGTGCCACAATCAGGATGACCATCCACGCCGGCATCCAGTCCAACTCGATGAAGGCAATGAACGCCGAGCAAATCAGCACCTTGTCGGCCAGCGGATCCATCAGCTTGCCGAAGTCGGTGATCAGGTTGCGGCGGCGGGCAATGATACCATCGAAGAGGTCGGTCAGGCTGGCCGCAACGAATAAGACCAACGCCACAGTGAAGTTCCAGTGAGTTCCTTCATGACCGTGTCCGGGCAACTCCCATAGCAACGCCACCAGGAAAAACACGGTCAGGATCAGTCGACTGACGGTGAGTTTGTTTGGAAGGTTCATAGTGTATCGCTTGGCCAAGCGCAGCTAAACCGGCTCGGCGATCAAATCGTAATCAGTGTGACCGCTGATGCACACATCGGCAAATTGGCCAAGCGGCAGCTCGCCTTTGACCAGCACGCGCCCGTCGATATCCGGTGCATCGGCCTCGCCTCGGGCGATCAGGCACGGGCCAAGGTCGATCACGCCGTTACTTTCCTCAGAGCGGATGTGGCCGTGCTCCCACGAACCCATCTTCGCCTGCCGGAGTTCCTCAGCGTCGGCCTGCTTCTCGACGAGCACACGCCTGGCCTGGTCGACCTGTGCCGCCGCAATTTCGCGGCTGATTTCGAGTTGCGCCGACATCGCACGATCGCGGCGGCTCTCCTTTTGCTCGTTGCTCAATTGGCTGGCCATCGCGCCGGCCTTTGTACCGTCCTCCTTCGAGTAGGTGAACACGCCCAGTCGCTCGAATCGAACCTCGCGCATGAAATCAAGCAACGACTCGAAATATTCCTCCGTCTCGCCGGGAAAACCGACGATGAATGTCGTCCGCAATGCGATGCCGGGAATGCCCTCGCGGATGCGCCCAATCAGATCGCGAATGTATTGCCCGCTGGTTTCGCGCCTCATCCGCTCGAGCATCGCATCGTGAATGTGCTGCAACGGCATGTCGACGTACTTGGCCACCTTGTCGCACTCGGCGATCGCGGAAATGATCTCATCGGTCCAGTGCGCCGGGTGGGTGTAAAGGATGCGGATCCAGAATTCGCCGTCGATTCCGTTGAGTTCGCGGATCAGGCTCGCCAACGTCGAGGCATCCTCCGGCAACCGACTGGCTGCTTCGTTGAACCGGGTCGGCGACGAGATATTCGCCCGATGGCCGGGCCGCAGATCGAGCCCGTAATAGGTCGAGTCCTGCGAAATCAAATTCAACTCCTTCACACCGTCGGCGACAAGTTGCCGCGCCTCCCGCACGATGTCCGCTTGGCCGCGGCTGCGGTGCGAGCCGCGCATGCGCGGAATGATACAGAAACTGCACGGATGATTACAGCCTTCGGCAATTTTCACGTACGCGAAATGATCCGGCGTTAGGCGCAACCGAGGCGTCTCGAACGCCGGGATGTAATCCGGCCGCGAGTGAATGTCGATCAACGGGTCGCCCGGCGGCTTAGCGATGATTTCAGTTTCGTTGCCGTTTGGTTTTTCCTCCGCTTGGCCAAGCCACGAATCGCGATTGCCGACCGCCTGCCGGACGATGTCGCCGACCTGCTCGACCTGGTCGATGCCCATGAAGGCGTCCACCTCCGGCATCAGCTTGGGCAGCTCCTTGCGATAGCGTTGCGACAGGCAACCGGACACGATCAGCGCCTGGCCGCTGTTCGCGTGCTCCCGAAACTCCGCCGACTCGAGAATCGTGTCGACGCTCTCCTCCTGCGCAGCGTCGATGAACGAGCAGGTATTGATGATGAGTGCGTCGGCATCGGCATTTTCGTTGGTGATCTCGAAGCCCTCCTTCAGCAGCGAGCCCATCATCACCTCGGCATCGACGAGATTCTTGGCGCATCCCAGCGAGATCATCCCCACCTTCAGCGGCGTTTGTTGTTCGGTTTCACGACTCACCCGGCACCCAAGCTAAGGTCAACCTACACCCAACTCAACCCTGCTCGACAGTGGTCGCGAGGCAGTCGCGGAAAAACTCAAGCAGTTGCCCGTAGGCGGCGGCGGGATCGGTGCGGGCACGGATGTACTCCCGGATGTCGCCGTCGAGCCGGTTGCCGTCGGCGAACCATTTCACCTGTGCGGTGAACTCATCGACCGACTTGGCCAGGCGGCCGTTGCGGCCATCCTCGATGATTTCGTTGCAACCGGAGATGTCGAATGCCACGACCGGTACGCCGAGGCTATTGGCCTCGCGTGGCGTGTACGCATACGTCTCGCCCCACTGGCTGGTGCTGATGAACAAATCCGCGCCTGCGTACGCCGCCGGCATGGCCAGGCGATCGACATGGCCGTGCGCGTGGATGTTTTCGTGCCGCCGCGCCGCTTTCGAAACCAAGCCGCTCAACTCGCCCTCGCCGCAGATATGCCACGCAACCTTGACGCCGTGCGTTTCGTTCACACGCTCGATCACCTCCAGCAGTTGCGCGACGCCCTTTTGCCCGGTCAACCGGCCAGCCCAGAGAATATTGAATTTGGTCCCGTCCACCGCGAACGGCGGCTCGGCTTGCCCGGCCTGTTCCGCATAGCCGACAGCGTCGAACGGGTTCGGGATTTGCACCACCGGATGCTCCAAGAACTGCCGCCCGATCGCCGCGGTGTCGCCGCCCGAGATGGTGTGAAACCCTGCCACGCCCCCGGCCAGGCGCGTGTAAAGCGGCGAAGCGTAGAGCAGATTGTGCAGCCGACTGTGCAGCGTGCTCGCACCGATGTACCGATGAGGACAATGGCAACCGAACACCACCGGCGGCACGTTGCGGTAGCCGACGCGCACGCGAAACAAGAACGCCTCGGTGATCTCGTTGCGGCTGTAGACCAGATCGTATTGGCCAAGCGCCTCGCGCAACTCGGCGAACGTGGCGCACTGCACGTACTGCGCTTGGCCAAGCCGCTGCTCAATCACCTCGCGCGGTTCGCGAAAGATGGTGGCGCGGTCGAACCGCCGGAAAAAATAGAGCGAATGCAGCCGCCCGTAGCGGAGGTTGAACGCCTCGTCCATCGTCACGCAATCGGCCTGCAAACCGGGCAGCGAAGCGAGATGTGCCGCGGTCTGGATGCTGAAATGCTCCATCCCGCCCGCCGTCTCGAGCTGCACGGTGTTGAAAATCGCGATCCGCATTAACGCTTGGTTGCTCCCACACACCCCAGCGTCCACAGCCGGGCTGCCGGTGGCAACCGCATTTTTCCGAATTGCCCCGCGCGGCTGGTTCTCGTTTCATTGGGGCCGCGTGAAAATTGTCATCCTCGATGCCTACACCGCCAACCCCGGCGACCTCGACTGGGACGGATTCGCCGCGCTTGGCCAACTGCAAACACACGACCGCACTCCCGCCGATCTCGTGGCCGAGCGCGCCGCCGATGCCGAGATCGTGCTCACGAACAAAACCATCCTGAGCGCCGAGACGATCGGGCGCCTGGCCAAGCTGCGCTACATCGGCGTGCTGGCCACCGGCTATAACGTCGTTGACCTCGCCGCCGCCGGGGCGCGCGGTATGCCGGTCACGAACATCCCGGCCTACTCGACGCCAGCCGTAGCGCAGATGGTTTTCGCGCACGTGCTGCACCTGACACAGCACGTCGCGTCGCATGCGGAAAACGTCCGCAACGGCGACTGGGCCAGCTGCCCGGATTTTTGTTTTTGGAACCAGCCGCTGACCGAGTTGAGCGGCCGGACGTTTGGGATCATCGGCTTGGGCCAAATCGGCCGCGAAGTAGCCGGCATCGCCCGCACGTTCGGCATGCGCGTGATCGCACACAATCACCGCCCGCCGCGTGAACTTCCCAACGGCATCGAGATGGTCGAACTGGATGAACTGTTCGCCGAGAGCGATGTCCTCAGTCTGCACTGCCCACTGACCGACGCAAACCATCACCTCATCAACGCCGGGCGGTTGGCACAGATGAAGCCCAGCGCGTTGCTCATCAACACCGCTCGCGGCCCGCTCGTCGATACGGTCGCTCTGGCCAAAGCGCTGCACGACGGTGAGATCGCCGGTGCCGGTTTGGACGTGATGGAGACCGAACCGCCGCCTGCCGATCATCCCCTGTATTCTGTGCCGAACTGCCACATCACCCCGCACATCGGCTGGGCCACCCAAGCCGCCCGGCGCCGGTTGATCGATATCGCGGTGGATAACGTAAAGGCATTTCTCGACGGCCACCCCCGCAACGTCGTCAATGCCGACCAGTTGGCTTAACCTAGCTGCCCCTCGGCAATCCACAACAGGGTGCCGCTGGGGGTGCGGTCGTAGAACGGGAGCAGATCGGTTGCCGCGAGGTGGATGCAGCCGCGTGATGCCGGTTGGCCAAGCGTGGACTCATCGCCAACGCCATGGATGTATACGTACCGCGCATGCGTGTCGACGGTGCCGCCCTGATTGAAGCCCGGCTCCAAGCCTTCAAGCCAAAGGATGCGATGCGCGATCGCTGCGTCCGGCTGTTCGGCGACTGTGCCGACCACTTTGCGGCTCTCGAACACCGCACCGGCGGGCAGACCGCTCCCGATTTTTTCGGCGATGCGATGCAGGCCAAGCGGCGTTTTGTTCGTGTCCTCCGCCTGGCCGACACCGAACCGTGAGGTGGAAATAACCAGACGCTGTTCCTCGACAAACTCCCATCCGGCGACCTGCTGGTACTCGGCCATGCGCTGGTCAACCACACTAGCCCAAAGCAGCGTCGGCGTCGGCTCGATGCCGTTCCGCTCGCACGCCTCCCGAACCGGCTGAAGCGTGCTGGCACTCATTCCAGCGACTTGAGCAGCACTTTCGATTTGCGGCCGCTCTCCGCCGCCGCCGCCTGGCGCGCCTCGGGCAGGTCATCGAGCGTGCCCTCGGTGAAGCCTGCCTTGGACTGAAACCACTTGAACGTCTGCGTCGAGAGGACGAACAGCTTGGCCAAGCCGTCATCGCGGCCGAGTTTCTCGGCGTACTCGACGAGCTTGCAGCCGATGCCCTGGTTTTCGTGCGCGGCACTGACGCACACCGAGCCCAGCTCGGCGGCGTTGGCCTCGGCAAAAACCGTCAGCGAAAAACAGCCGACCGGGTTGCCATCGATCTCGAACAAATGATACTCGCCGACGTTGGCCTCGAGGTCGGCCAGGCTGCGATCCATCAGCTCCTCCGACTCAATGGCGCTTTTCGTCAGCGCGATGATGCTGCCAAGGTCGGACTTTTTCGCCGGGCGAATCTGCCGATACTCGTTGGCGTACACGAGCGTGCCGATGCCGGTGTTGGAGAACACCTCGGCGAGCAGGCCCTCGTGCACGCTACCGTTGATGAGGTGCACGCGCGGGATGCCGGCCTGGCACGCGGCGGTGGAGTTGCGCGCCTTGGCCAATTGCTCCGGCTCGAGACTGGCCGGCTCGTGCTCGAGGATCTGGTCGAGTTCGCCGTTGGGTATCTGCCGGATCACTTCGCCGTTGCGAATCAATCCGTCGCGGATGGTGACATAAATCAGCTTGGTCGCCCGCAGCCGCACGGCCACCTCGCGGGCGAGGTCGTCGGAGTTGACGCGGTAGGTGTTGCCCTCGCCGTCGAAGCCAAGCGGCGGGATCACCGGGATGCTGCCCTGTGCCAGGAGGCTCTCCAGGTGGCCAAGGTCGATCCGCTCGACTTTGCCGGCGAACTGATGGTCGGCGCCGTCGATGATGCCGCGCGGATGAGCCGTCACGGCGTTAGTCGACACACCACGCAGGCCGTTGGCGGCGAAGCCCTCGAGGATCTCGTGCGTGAGCCGGTTGGCCGCCGTAAGCGCCAGCTCCAGCGTGGGGGCGTCCACCGACTCGGTGCCGTCGAGGTCGGACGGCTCAATGCCGCGCTCCAGCGCCATCGCCGCGATCTGGCTGGCCGCGCCATGCACCAGCGCGACGCGGATGTTCAGCGAGCGCAGCACGGCAAAATCGAGCAGGAGGTTCGGAAAATTCTCGTCGCTGACAATCGCGCCATCGACACTGACCACAAAAATCCTGTCCCGAAACTTCGGTATGTACTGGAGAATTCCCCTGAGATCAGTCGGCTTCACGTTGCTCCTTGCGCGCTTGGCCAAGCGGCCAGCGCCTGCGACAGATAAGAAAAGCGATTCCTCGCTGGTTCAACCTATTTCTGCTGCACCACCAGCGCCGCCGTCTCGGCAGGCTTGGCCTCCGGTTGGGTGATCTTCAAGGGAAGGGGCAGGATGGTGGCAACGATGATCGTCTGCACCAAACCCACGACGCCGATGAGCGTGAGCAGCTTGGTCCACGTGCGCAGTGTCTCCTTCTCCGTGAAGCCGCTCATGCGCTGGACCACCCAGAAGCCGCTGTCGTTCATCCACGAGAGCGGGAAAGCACCAAAGCCGATGACAAGGCAGAAATAAATCGGGTGGCAGCCCACGTCGCCGCTGGCGACGATGCCGGCCATGATGCCGGAGCCGGTGATCATCGCCACCGTGGCCGAGCCCTGCGCGGCCCGGATCACCGCAGTGAGCAGCCAGGCCATGAAGAGCATGACCGCCACGTTGCCTTCGCTGACGCCAATGGCCTTGATGGTGCCGGCAATGTCGGTGTGCTTGATCATGGAGCCGAACGCACCGCCCGCGCCGGTGATCAGGATGATCACGCCGGCCGTCTCCAGCGGCGCGCCCATGCTCTCGCCCATCTTTCCCAGCGACCAGCCGCGCTGCCGGGCCAGGGTGTACATGGCAATGACGGCGCCGAGCAGCATGGCGAGATTTTTATCGCCGATGAAGGTTAGCCCGGTCATCAGATCGGCCTGCACGGTGAGACCCATTTTCTTGAACAGGCTGATAAATGTAACGATGGAGATCAGCACCACCGGCAGCACCACCGGCAGGAGGGAAAGGCCGAAGGAGGGCAGTTCATCATCCTTTTTCTGAACGATCGCCTCCAAGTCCTTCAGTGGGGCGCCACGCGTGTCGCGCAGGGGCACATTGACGGTTTTGTTCAGCCGGCGGCAATACCACATGGCCACCAACACGGGGACGAGGGCGGCGAGCAGGCCGGCGATGATCGCCTCGCCGGCGGGTCGGCCAATGTTCTCGGCGATGATCAGCGGGCCGGGCGTGGGCGGCACCAACGTGTGGGTGATCGCACCCCCCGCGCAAATGGCGCAGACGTAGAGCGTGTAGTTCTTGCCGGTTCGCAACGCCAGCGCACGCGCCAGCGGAATCAGCAGGAAAAAGACCGTGTCGAAAAACACCGGGATGGACAGGATGAAACCGCTGAGGAGCATGGCCCACGAGGCGCGTTTCTCGCCGAGGGCGGCCATCAGTCTGCGCACGATCTTGTCCGCCGCGCCGCTCTCCAGCATGCACATGCCGATGATCGCCGCCATGGCTATGACGAAGCCGATCTTGCCCACCAGCGTGCCAAAGCCGGACATCGACCAGTTGATCGACTTGAGAAATCGCGACTGGCCTTCCTTGTCCTCCCAGAAACCGTTGGCCAGCGTCAACTCCGGCAGCGTGGGCGTGAGCAGGCCCACGAGGATGGCGCCCAGCGTCAGCCCCAGGAATGGGTGCAGGCGCAGCTTGATGATGGTGAACAGGACGAATGCCACCCCGGCGGCGAGGATATAGAACGGGGTGTAGTTGATGGAATCAGCGGCTTGAGCCAGAATTGAATGGGTCATGATTTTCCAAGGGCTGTTGCTCGGGTGCCGGTAGTCCCGCAAAAAAACGCCCCCCGGTCAAGCCCCCACCCGCTTGGCCAAGCGCTGCCTATTCCCTGACCCAAGCGGGTGTGCCGAACCAGTCGTGCATCTCCTTGGTGAACGGGACGACGACTTCCCTGGGCTCGGGGATGTGGCCACGATCCTGGGTGGAAATCATCCAGGTGTCCAGCGCGGCTCTCATGCGCTTGAGGGCGGCCTGATGGGCGGGGTTTTGGGAGGCGGCGAGGTTGCGGATTTCGTGCGGATCGGCCTGGGTATCGTAAAGCATCTCGCGCGGGAATGGTTTCATGAGGTCGGCGGCGGGGCCGGTGAGTTTGCCTTGCGCATGCAGGCGGCGCATCAGCGGCTTGACCATGAAACATTTCTCCTTGTAACGATTGAGCGTGGGGAAGCCGGCGCCAGGCGTGTAGTTGCGGATGTAGTGATAGCGCTCATCGTGAACGGAGCGCAGGCGCACCTCCGTCTCATCAATACGATCGCGCGCGGCGAAGGCGTAAGTGCGCGGCGGCTCGGCGTTGGCCCCAAGGAACACGCGGCTCTGCATGCCGAACGGCTTGGGGATGCCGGCCATCCAAAGCGTAGTGGCGGAGAGGTCCAGCAGGCTCAGCACCTGTTCGTCCACGCGACCGGCGCTGACCTGGCTTGGCCCGGTGATGTTCTTGGGCCAGCGAATAATCATCGGCACATGCAGGCCGCTGTCCCAGCACCAGTGTATGCCGCGGGCATCGAGCCGGCCGTTATCGGCGAAGAAAATGACGATGGTGTTTTCACTGAGGCCGTCCTTGCGGAGCTGGTCGAGAATCCAGCCGATGCGCACGTCGGTGCCGGTAACGGAGTTGAGGTAGCGCGCCCATTCCTCGCGGGTAATTTGGTGGTCGGGATAATACGGCGGCGGCGTGACATTTTCCGGCGTGGCCACCTTGGGATGCCATTCCTCGCCGACCCATTTGACGCGCGGTTTCTCGGCGGATTTGCGGTCGTAAATATCGTACTCCGCCTCGGGCATATTGATCTGCGCGAAGAACGGCTGTTTCTTTTTCAGGTCGGCCCAGTCCCTGCCCGCGTACACGGGGCCTTCCTTGGCGAAATTCAAATCCAGTTTGCC
>CAJWEP010000033.1 GCA_913030945.1 uncultured Verrucomicrobiota bacterium | reverse complement strand
GCGAATTCAACGACGAGATCGCCAAGCTCAACGCTGAGCGCAAAAAAGTGGACGCAGCCAATGCGGTCGAGAAGACGGTGGCGTTGAAAAAAATCGATGGGCAGATCCAGTATTTTCGCAACAGCCTGACCAAGGCGGTGCTCGATGCCATGGCCAAGAAGGCGGCCGACCTCCGCGCCACCAAGCCGGAGGAACCGTTCATCCGCGCGCTGACCGAGCAGGCGGACAAGGTGCCCGTCACGCACCTCTTTTTCCGGGGCGACCCCGGCCAACCCCGGGCCGCTGTGAAGCCAGCCGACTTGAGCGTGGTGGCTCTGGACAAAAACCCGATTCCCCAGAACGACGCAGCCCGGCCTTCGACCGGCCGCCGGCTGGCCCTGGCCAGGCGGCTCACCGACGGCACGCACCCGCTCACGGCCCGCGTGCTCGTCAACCGTTTTTGGATGCACCACTTCGGCCGCGGCTTGGTCGATACACCGGGCGACTTCGGTAAACTGGGCGAACTGCCAAGCCACCCCCAGCTGCTCGACTGGCTCGCCAGCGATTTCATGAAAAACGGCTGGCGGCTCAAGCGCCTGCACCAGCTCATCGTGACCAGCCAAGCCTACCGGCAAACCTCGCGCCGCACGCCCGCGCTTGACGAGGTCGACCCCGACAACCGGTTGCTCGGCCGCATGAACGTCCGCCGACTTGAGGCCGAGACTCTCCGCGACTCAATCCTCTTTGTCAGCGGCCAGTGGAACCCGCGCATGTTCGGAAAGCCAGTGCCGGTGAAGGAGGACGAGGTGGGTCAGATCGTCGTCGGCATGAGCACCAACGACAGCTCCAACCGGCCAACCGGAAAAACCATTTCCCTCGGCGCCGAGGAATTTCGTCGCAGCCTCTACGTGCAGGTGCGCCGCTCGAAGGTTCTCTCGTTTGCCGACGCGTTTGACGCCCCGCCGATGGAGCCGAACTGCACCAAGCGCACCCTGTCCACCGTGGCACCGCAGGCGTTGATGCTGATGAACAACGATTTCGTCATCGACGAAAGCCGGGCGATGGCCGGGAGGTTCCAGCGCTTGGCCAAGGGCCGCCTCGACACACAGCTTGGCTTGGCTTGGGAGACCACGCTTGGCCAGGCGCCCAGCGCCGACGAACTCGCGCGGTCGAGGGTGTTCGTCGAAAAGCAGGCTGCCCTTTTCAAAACCCAAAAAGAGAAGCAGCCCGACCTTGCCGCCTTGGCCAATTACTGTCAGGCGCTACTCAGCTCCAACGCCTTCATCTATGTCGATTAGAGAGCCACAGCTTCAATCCTGCCGCCGGCATTTTCTCGCGAGGAACGCCATGGGCGTCGGCGGTCTGGCGTTGAGTTGGCTGCTGAACCGGGAGGGGTTGCTGGGCAAGTCAGGGAAAAAAGAACACGTGGCCCAAGCGCACAACCTGTTGCCCAAGCGACCCCACCACGAGCCACAGGCCAAGGCGATGATCTCGCTTTTCATGCAGGGTGGGCCAAGCCAGATAGACCTCTGCGATCCCAAGCCGATGCTCGACCAGTGGGCCAACAAGGATATCCCAATCAAGGTCAAGTACGACGACGCAGCCGGGGCCAGCGCCCGGGTGATGCCCAGTTTCTGGAAATACAGCAAGCACGGGCAGAGTGGGATGGACTTTTCGGAGCTGCTGCCGGGCTTCGGCGAGATTGCCGACGAGCTCTGCCTCATTCGCAGCATGCACACCGGCGTGAACAACCACGGTCAGTCCATTCACGCTCTCAACAACGGTCGCATCGTTAGCGGCCGGCCGTCGCTGGGCAGTTGGCTCACCTACGGGCTCGGCACCGAAAGTCAAAACCTGCCGGCCTACCTCGTGCTGCGCGATCCCTCCGGCCTGCCGGTCGAGGGGACGTGGAACTGGTCCTCCGGCTGGCTGCCCGGCCTGTACCAGGGCACCGTGATCCGGGCGCGCGAGCCGCGCATCCTCAACCTCGATGCGCCAGCGAACCTGCGCGGCGTCGGCCAGCGCAACTACCTCGACTTCCTCGGCGCCATCAACCGCACTCACAGCTCATCACGGCCCGGCGAGCTGAATCTCGAGGCGCGCATCGCCAGCTTCGAACTGGCCGCACGGATGCAGACTTCCGCGTCCGACGCGATGGACATCTCCGGCGAAAGCGCGGCGACAAAAAAGCTGTACGGCATCGACGATGATGCGACGCGGGATTACGGCACGCGCTGCCTCATCGCGCGGCGGCTGGTCGAACGCGGCGTGCGGTTCGTGCACGTGTTGAGCGGTAACCAATCGTGGGATCACCATCACGGCATCAAGGGCTCGCTGCCCAAGGCCTGCAAGAAAACAGATCGCCCCATCGCCGCGTTGGTGACGGATCTCAAGCAGCTTGGCCTGCTTGACAGCACCGTGGTGCACTGGGGCGGTGAGATGGGCCGCCTACCGGTGGTGCAGAACGAACGCAACGCCGGGCGCGATCACAACACCTACGGCTTTAGCATGTGGCTCGCCGGCGGCGGCTTTCGGGCGGGGTACATCCACGGCGAGACCGACGAGTGGGGCCACCACGCCGTGCGGGATGTGGTGAATCATTACGACTACCACGCGACGTTGCTGCGCCTGTTCGGCCTCGATCACGATCAGTTCAGCTACAAGCGGGGCGGCCGGGTACAGAGCCTCATCGACGGTCAACCGGCCCGCATGGTGGATGAGTTGCTGGCATGAACGACCCGTTTAATCGCCGCCGATTTCTCCGGCACAATACGATGGGCATCGGCGGGCTGGCGTTGGCCTGGATGCTGAAGCGAGACAAATTGCTGGCCGACGCCCCGGCGGATCCGCGTGTGCGGCGCTCCTTCGATCTTGCCTCGAGGCGGCCGCATCACGCGCCGAAGGCGCGGGCGATGATTTCGCTCTTCATGCACGGTGGGCCGAGCCACATGGATCTCACCGATCCCAAACCGGAACTGACCCGACTCGACGGCAAGGAGTACACCGGCGACGTGCAGTACAGCTTCGCCAACGAAGCCAGCCGCACACTGCTTGGCAGCCCGTGGAAATTCAAAAAGCACGGCCAGTGCGGAATGGAGTTCAGCGAGCTGTTGCCGTATACGGCTGCGATCGCCGATGACCTGTGCCTGATCCGCAGCATGCACACTGGCCACAACGGCCACGAGGTTTCCATCCGCTACATGAATGCCGGCGTTCCGGCTGTGCTGGGCCGGCCGAGTCTTGGCGCCTGGTTGGCGTACGCGCTCGGCAGTGAGACCGACGAGTTGCCGGCCTACATGGTGTTGTCCGATCCTGGCGGCCACCCGGTCGATGGCGTGCACAACTGGACCAACGGTTTCCTGCCAAGTCTGTACCAGGGCACGGTGCTGCGGGCGAAGGAGCCGCGGATTTTCAACCTTAACGCTCCGGCTAACTTGAAGGGCGACGTCCAGCGCAACTACCTCGGCTTCCTCAACCAAATCAACCAAGCCCACTTGGTCAAGCGCCCCGGGGAACACACTCTCCAGGCGCGCATCGACAGCTACGAGTTGGCCGCCCGGATGCAGACTGCGGCCACGGAGGCGCTCGACATCTCCGGCGAAAGCGCGGCCACGAAAAAACTGTACGGCATCGACCAGGACGCAACCCGCGAATACGGCACACGTTGCCTGATTGCCCGTCGCCTAATCGAGCGCGGTGTGCGGTTTGTGCAGTTGTTCCTCAATGGCCAGCCGTGGGACAATCACGAAAATATTCACAACGCTCTCCCCGGCGTTTGCCGCCGCACCGACCAGCCGGCCGCAGCGCTGGTGACCGACCTCAAGCAACGCGGGCTGCTCGACACGACCGTGGTGCATTGGGGCGGCGAGATCGGCCGCCTGCCGGTGGTGCAGTCCCGCTCCAAGCCGGGCCGTGATCACAACGGCCAGGGCTTCAGCACCTGGCTTGCCGGCGGCGGGTTCAAGCCGGGAACCATTTACGGCGAGACAGACGAGGTGGGCCACCGCGCCGTGGTGAACAAGGTCACCGCCAACGACTACCAGGCCACGCTGCTGCGCCAGTTCGGCTTCGACCACAAGGAGCTGGTATACAAGCACAACGGCCAACAGCAGAAACTGACCGCCGACCGCCCGGCCCGCGTGGTATCGGACATTTTGGCCTAGCCTTGGCCAAGCGCACGGGTGTAGGCGGCCTCGAGCTGCTCGACCGACTTTTCCCAGTTGAGCTGCGTGTGAAATCGCTCATGGCCAAGGCGACCCATCCGTTCGCATTTGCAGGGGTCGTCGAGTGTTTCGGCGATCGCCTGCCCAAGCGCTTGGGCGGAATTCTCTGGCACGTAGCGCGCGGCATCGCCGGCGGAGAATCGGCCTTCCTTCAGGTCGAACATCACCTGTGGCTTGGCGAACGTCATGTACTCGAGCACCTTGTTCATCGTGCAATGGTCGTTGTACGGATTGATCGGATCGCTCGACACGCCGAGGTCCATTGTCTTCAGCGCGGTGAACAGGAAATCGTTCGACACGCGGCCGGGTAGGTCGATGAATTTGCCGAGGCTAAGCTCGTCGCGGAGCGCAACGAGGTTGTCGTGCTCCGGGCCGGAGCCCATCAGCAAAAACTGGATGTCGTCCCGGCCCTGTTCACGCACCAGGTAGTCCGCCGCCTCGACGATGTAGCGCACGCCGTCGGCGTTACCCATCACGCCGACATAGCCGACGAGGTGCCTGCGCCCCTTTTTCAGCGAGGGATCCGGCTCGACGCCCGTATCGGCGATCTTCGGCGCGGTGCGAACGACGAACACATCGTCCGACGCCCGGCCGCCGCGGCCGATGGCGATGTCGCGCACCGACTCGTTCGTGGCGATCACCACGTCGGCGAAAAAGTGTGTGCACCATTCCGCGACACGCACGGCCCGGTACAGCAGCCCGCGTTTGCCGAACTTGGCCTCGAACATCTCCGGGCAGACGTCGTGCACGTCATAAATGATTCGCGTGCCGACGAGTTTGTACGGCGCGGCAACGAGGAATAGCAGGTCGGGCGGGTTGCAAAGATGCACGACATCGAAGCGGTGTCGTCGCCAGGCTTTCCAGAGCAGCCGGAACTCGCCCCAGAGCGCCGAGCTGTACTCGCGCAAAAAACCGCCGACCGCGCCGGCCTCCTCGCTGATCCAGTGTCGGTAAATCTGGATTCCGTCGATGATCTCCTCCGGCTCGGTGAAGTCGCGCATCCGCGGGCAAATGACGACCACCTCGTAGCCGGCATCTCGCAACGCACACGATTCCTGCCAGACCCGGCGGTCGAGCGGCACCGGCAGGTTCTCGACGACGATGCAGACGCAGGGCTTCTCTTTGCTCACCAGCAGAATCCTTCGTAACGGGACGGCAAGTCGCGCAGCTCCGGCCAGCCGTTGACATCGAGTAGCGTGTGTTTGGCCGTGATCAACGGCCGCAACGTCTCGATGTCGATACACTTTTGCGCGGCGATCACGAGCCCCGCCTGGCCAAGCGCGGCGGCGAGGTCATCGGTCAGCAGCGAGGCTAGGTGCGGCATTTTTTCGTCGATCACCCGCTTGTTGGTGCCGATGAGCTTGGCCAGGTTCAGTTGTGGATCGTAAATGCTCAGATCGAATCCGCGCCCGATCAGGTGCTGCGCGACCTCGACCATTGGGCTTTCACGCAGGTCGTCCGTGTCGCTCTTGAACGACAGCCCGAGCAGGGCCACCCGACCCTTGGCCAAGCGCTTGGTTTGCTCGATGAGCTTGGCCAAGTGCGCCTCGTTGCTGGGCAGCAGGCTGTCGAGCAACGGCAGTTCCACCCCGCTGCGACGGCCCTCGTGGGCCAGCGCACGGACGTCCTTGGGCAGGCACGAGCCGCCGAACGGGTTGCCGGGACGCAGATAGTACGGCGACAAGTTGAGGCGTGTGTCCTGGCAGAGCAGGCGCATTACCGACTGCGAATCGACGCCCAGACTTTTGCCGATGCGGCCGATCTCGTTGGCGAACGACACTTTCGTCGCGTGGAAGGCGTTGCAGGCGTACTTGACCATCTCGGCACCCGGCCAGTTTTCGGACGGGGCGTCCGCCCCGAAGAGCGGCGCCAACTCGTCCGGGAATGCGGAGCCGTCGAGCGTGCCGACAACTACTAGCGAGGGGTCGTCAAAGTCGGCGACTGCAGTGCCTTCGCGCAAAAATTCCGGATAAAAAAACAGGCGCAGTTTGCCGGTATCCAGCAGGTCAGCGAGCAACTCGTCGGCGATTTTTTGGGTGCTGCCGGGGAGCATCGTGCTGCGCAGGACAAGGTCGTGCGACTTGCCGGAGGCGCGCACCGCGTCGGCGATCTGCCCGACGACCTGTCGGACAAATTGCAGGTTCAGCTCGCCGCTTTCGGCCGATGGCGTGCCGACGCAAACGAGCGACACGTCGGTTGCGCCAACGGCTTCCTCGTGATTTTGGGTGGCGGCAAGCAGGCCGTTTTTCGCCGCAGCGGCGAGGAACTCGCCCAGCCCCGGCTCGACGATGGGTGACACGCCGGCGGCGAGAGACTCGACTTTTTCGGCCTGCACATCGACGCCCACGACGGTGTGCCCCTCATTGGTGAGGCATCCGGCGGTGACCGCGCCGACATAGCCAAGACCGAAAATTGAGACCCTCATTTCAGGCGCGGCAGACTAGGAGTCACCAGCGCGGAACGCAAGACCAAGCGGATGCACCCTACTTGAAACTTGAAACTTCTCAACTCGTGTGACTCTGTGTCGACTGGAACGAGGCTGGGACATGATAACTTTTTTGAAAGGGAAACTCACCGACGCGCTCCCGACGCAGGTGGTGATCGATGTCAACGGCATCGGGTACGAGGTGTTGATCCCGTTGTCGTCATTCGAGAAACTGCCGGAGCTTGGCCAGGCGGTGACGCTCAGGACGCAGCTTGTCGTGCGTGAGGATTCGCAGACTCTTTACGGCTTCGCGACGGATGCCGAGCGGGAGCTGTTCCGGCTGATCCAGGGCGTGAGCGGCATCGGGCCGAGGCTGGCGCTGAACGTCCTGAGCGGCATGAACGTGGGGTCGTTCAAGGGTGCGATCGCCGCCGGCGACGTGAAGCGGCTCTCGAGCATCAACGGTGTCGGCAAAAAAACTGCCGAGCGAATGGTGCTCGAGTTGAAGGACAAGCTTGGCCCAGCCACCGGTGCGGCCGCTGCGCTTGACCAAGCGGCGGCGCCGCACGACAAGACGATCGCCGACACGGTCTCGGCGCTGGAGGCGCTCGGCACCAAGCCGGGCGAGGCGCAAAAGGCTGCCGAGGCCGCTCGGGCGATGCTCGGCCCGCGGGCGTCGGTTGAGGAGCTGGTTCGTGCTGCGCTCAAGGGAGGCTGATAACCCACTTTTTTGGACAGACAGATCATCATCCCAAACGAGGCAGGCCTTGGCCAAAGGCTGGCGGCGAAACTGGTTTACGTGTTGTTGCGGTTGCTGCGATTCACCTGGCGCATTCAGTTTTCCGATCCGCACGGGACTATGAAGGCCGGTCGCGACAAGCAGTTCATCTTGTGCGCGTGGCACAACCGCCTGGCCTACGTGATGTATTTCTATCGGGACTGCATCAAGCCCCGGAGCGGTCGGCGAATGGCGGCGATGGTGAGCGCCAGCAGGGACGGGGCATTCTTCGTTGAGATTCTGCGCGCATTTGATATCGAGCCGGTGCGAGGATCGACCAGTCGGCGTGGTCGCCAGGCGCTGTTGGAGTTGTCGCGGCAGGTCAAGGAAGGTTTGCATCTCGGCATCACGCCGGATGGCCCCCGCGGCCCATGCTACGAGATTCAGGACGGCATCCTGTCGCTGGCCCAGTTGACGGGCCTGCCGATTGTCCCGCTGGGTTGCCGGGCCAGGCGCAAGGTACGCTTCAACAGTTGGGACCGATTCCAGCTGCCATGGCCGCTGACTCACTGCGACATGGTGTTCGGCGAGCCGTTGGAGGTGCCTCGGAAGGTCACCGATGAGCGGCGGAACGCACTGAGGAACGAGCTGAAACGGCGAATGATGGAGATCAATCCGGAGTAATTGGTGAAGCCGCAAGGTTGCACAATCCCAAAAATCGGATATAACCACGCGCCGTGAATGCCGGTTCGTTGGAAGGTGCGCTGCGCCTACAAAAGCTTCTCGTTTTCAGCATCATCATGCTGCTCGTATCCGTGTTGGGGTACATGCTGGCGGATGACGCTTTTTTTGCCGCGTTCGCGTTTGCTGGTATGACTTGGCTGGTGTTGATGCCGTACCACGCGACCCTGTCGGTGACATTCGCTGTGGCGACGTTCTCGACGGCATTGATCCTCCCCTTCTTTCCAGGCCGGCCGTTTATTTGGGAGGCGGCGGCGCTCCTGGGCTGGACCGGCTGCGTGCTGGTGTTCTCGTTCAGGCAATACCGGGATGAGATGTGGAACTCCATTCTCGAGCACAAGTGGATGCTGGTTGGCGTGGCTGGTTACTGCGCCGTGCTGGTGTTCACGATGATGGAGCGCGGCGTGGGGTTTCGCACGATGGGCGGCTCGCAGATGGGCGGGCGGTATTATTTTCAACAGCTCACCTGCGCCATCTTCCCGCTGCTGTTCATCATGGTCCGGCTGAAGGAGGAGCAGGTCAGGAAACTGTTCATCATCCAGTGTGCGCTCTCGGCCACGTGGGTGATCTCGGACGTGATTTATACCAACGCACGAGGCCTGTTTAACATCCTGTTTTTTCTCGAGATACCCGGAGACGCGATGAACTTTGAGCGCGAGCGCATGAAGATGGGTATCAATCGCTACCAGTCGCTGGCCTTCGTGAGCGTCGGTTTCCTCTGGCTGTTGCTCATTAAGAACAAGCTGAATGACTTCCTGACCGTCAGGGGTGTCTGGTTGGTTCCAGCCGGCTTGATCATCGTGGGGGCTGGCCTGCTGAGCGGACACCGTTACACGGTGGCGATCCTTGTCCTCGTAATGGGCTTCATGGTTTTTACCCAAAAGCTGATCACCATGAGGAACGCCATGGGGGGGACCCTGGTGTTGGCCCTCGGCTTGACCATTTCTTACGGTTTCGCGGAACGCATGCCGCTTGCGGCCCAGCGTGCGCTCTCGGCGTTGCCCGGCATCACGGTGCACCGCGACGCACGGCTGGATGGAATGAGCACGATGGAAACCCGGCGCGTCCTGCGCGAGGAGGGCTTGAAAATGATGTCACAGTATCTGTGGGTCGGGCGCGGGTTTGGGCAGTCCGGTTTTGGCGACCACTCGCTGATATGGGATCCCACGGCGATCACTTACCACATCAATCAGGGTCGTTTTTACAATGGATTCATTGGGTTGATGGTCAATACCGGCCTGTTTGGAACCTGCTTCATGTTCCTGTTCCTCATCGCCGGATCGGTGGTCGCCATGAAGGTGATTTTTCACCTCCGCGAACACGGTGTGGACGATGAGTTCTCCCGGGTGAGTTGCCTCGTGGCCTGCCTCTGGATGGCCAATGTGGTCGCCTTCATCGCCCTGCATGGCGACAGCGAGTACGCGATGAAAACCTTCTCCCTCCAGGCCGGCCTGCTGATCGCCTGCCAATACATGTTGCGGGACCGGTTGCGCGTGCAGCAACCGGAGCAGCCCGAGCTGGAATGAGAATCCTCCACCTGGTCGGCCAACGCGAGGATGCCGGCGGCATCCTTTCGGTGATCCGCAGCCTGCACCAGGCCGGACCCACAGCCGGCACACGGCACACGGTCTGGGTTCACCGGGAATATGCGGAAACCCGTGCACCGGCACTCGACTACCGGTGCACCGGTTTCATCGCCAGCGACTCGCCCAGCCACATCTCCATTTTTTTTTCCAGCGCGCTGGCGTTTTTGAGCCTGCGCAAACTGCTCCAGCAAGAGTCGTTCGACGTAATACACGCGCACACGCGCGGCGGATTGATCGTTGCGCTGCTGGTCGGGCTGTTACTCGGGCGTCGGGTGTTGTTCACGAACCACAGCTATGCCAGCCGCACCTGGCTTTACCGCTGGGCGGCACGGCGCGACTGGATGACCACCGTCGTGCTCAACCCCAACATGGCCGCACACTACGGCCTCGAGGTCGCGCCGCCCAGGTGCAACATTATTTTCTCTGGCTGCGCCGATCGCTTTTTGCAGGAGCCGCTCACTGCCAACGCTTGGCCAAGCGCCGATCCCTTGGCCAAGCTAAAGCTCGTCGGCATGGGCACGCTTGTCCGCTGGAAATGCTGGCATCACCCCGTCGCCGCTCTGGCAAGGCTGCCTGCCGACCTCAAGGCTCGCGTCGAGCTTCACCTCTGGGGGCCGGAGCAGAGCGACCCCGACTCGCAGGCATTCGCCGCCGAGCTGCGCGAACTGATCGAGAAACATGGTTTGCAGGAAACGGTTCTGCTGCGAGGCGTGACGAATCAGGTCACCGATGCCCTGCGCGATGGCCATTTCGTCATCGTCGCCTCGGAGAACGAGCCGTGCAGCGTGTCGCTGATGGAAGCCCTCGCGCTGGGCCTCCCCGCCCTCGCGGCCCGCAGCGGCGGCAATGTCGATATCGTGCAGGACGGCACGACCGGCCTGCTGTATGAGACCGGCAGCATTGACGGTTTGCGTGACAAAATCGCCGCCATCCTAAACGGCGACTTCACCTCGGTGCCGTCGGACGAAATCCGCGAGAGCATCCGCGGCTGGGCCGCCAGCGAGATGGCCGCCAAATACAACCGCGTGTACGGAAAGATGGCCAAGCGTAACGGCGATGCGTCATGAAACTGCTCGTCTTTGCCCATGTCCCGCCGCCGTTCCACGGCCAAAGTTTCATGGTGCAGCAGTTGCTCGACGAGCTGCGCAGCGGCGACGAACAATCGATCGAGGTCTTTCACGTCAACAGCCGCCTCTCGAAAGAAGTCGATGACATCGACTCCGCAAGCCTGCGCAAACTTGGCCTGATCCTTGGCTACTGCCTCAAGGCCGTTTGGCTGCGGTTGCGCCACGGCGCGAATCATTTTTACTACGTCCCCGCGCCCGGCCTGCGCAACGCCGTTTACCGGGACTGGATCGTGATGCTGCTGTGCCGCCCGTTTTTTAGACGGATCATTTATCACTACCAGGCCTCCGGCGTGGGCAGTTGGCTCGAGACCGAGGCGCGCGGCTGGGAACGCTGGGTGTCGCGGCTGCTACTGGGCCGCCCTGCGCTGAGCATCGTGCTGGGCGATTGCTATCACGAGGACGCCGCCAAGCTCTCCCCGCGCAGCATCATAACCGTGCCAAACTGCGCTCCCGATCCCTGTCCCAATTACGAGTCGCGTCTCAAGCCTGCGCAGCAGGCCCGCGCCCAGGCGGGGACGTTTCATGTGCTTTACCTCAGCTTGTGCTATCGGGAAAAGGGGCTGTTCGACCTGGTCGAAGCCGTGGCCACGGTAAACGCCCGGCTGCGGGCCAAGGGTTTGGCCAAGCGCGTGCAGCTCGATGTTGCGGGGAAGTTTTATCTGCCCGAAGAGGAGGCAGAATTCAACGAGCGCATCGGCCAGGTGGACCTGAACGACAGCCAAGGGCCGCTCGTCGTTTACCACGGCTTTGCCGACGAGCCAAAAAAACGCGACCTGTTCGCCCAAGCCGACGCGTTTGTGCTGGCGTCGTACTACGAGTTCGAGGCGCACCCGGTCAGCCTCGTCGAGGCGATGGCGCACGGCCTGCCGATCATCGCCACCCGCTGGCGGATTTTGCCGGAACTCTTCCCAGCCGGTTACGAGGGGCTCGTGGACACGAAGTCTCCCGGCCAGATCGCTGACCGGCTCGAGGGCTTTCTCGGCCGGCTGGACGAGGCCGGTCTGCGCGACCGTTTCCTGCGGCACTTTACGCGGCGGGCGTTCGGTGAAAAAATCCGCGCACTCCTGTTGGCGCTGGAAAACGAGTGAATACAGACAGACAACCCGATCCCGCCCGCGTCTCGGCCTTTCGCGGGGTCGAGCATTACGACGATCCCGCTGCCGTCCGTTCGCTCGTCGCCGGGGCGCTGGATGCGCTTGGCCTGCCGGACGACTTCGTGCGCCCCCACGACCGCGTTGTGCTTAAGCCGAACTGGGTCAAGGAACACGACGAGCGGCACCCCGGCCCCGGCCGGTGGGAACACGTTGTCACGCATCCCGCCGTCATCGAGGCGGTCATCCGCTGGGCCGGCACGCGGCTCGCCGGCAGCGGCTCGATCACCATTTGCGACGCGCCGCAAACCGACTCGTCGTTTGCCAGGCTCAACGAATACTGCGGACTCGACGAAATGATCGACCGCTGCCGCCGCGATTTCCCAGGCACGACGATCGAGCTGCTCGACCTGCGTCCGGAGGAGTGGCATGCCGTCGACGGTGTCACCGTTTCCAAAACGCAACTCCCCGGCGATCCGGCGGGCGGCACGTTCGTCAGGCTGAACGACGCGAGCGAGTTCGTCGGCTTTCACGGCAACGGACGGTTGTTCGGCGCGTCGTTCAACATGGCCGAGACGAACGAGCGCCACTCCGGCGAGCGCCACGAGTACATGCTCTGCCGCACGCCGATGGACGCCGACGTGCTCATCAACCTGCCCAAGCTCAAGACACACAAAAAAGTCGGACTGACCTGCGCGCTAAAAAATCTCGTCGGCATCAATGCCAACAAAAACTGGCTGCCCCATCACACCGAGGGCACACCCGACCAGGGCGGCGACCAGTTCCCCGCCTCGACCGCCAAGGCCAGGCTCGAGCATTCGTGGATGGGTCGGGCTAAGCGCATCGTGAACGGACGCCCGCTGCTCTCGCGCCTGTTCGTGCCGTTGAAAAAAATGGCCCGCCTGTTTTTCGGCGACACGCAAAAGGTCATTCGCTCCGGCAACTGGCATGGCAACGACACCTGCTGGCGCATGGTGCTAGATCTCAATAAATGCCTGTTTGATTTCGACGGTGCCGGTCAACCCCGCGAGAAGCCGCTGCGCTACCTGGCGATCGTCGATGGCATCATCGGTGGCGAGGGCAACGGCCCGATGTCGCCGGACGCGAAGCCTTGCGGCGTCATCCTCGCCGGCACCCATCCGGCTGCGGTGGACATGGCTGCCGCCACGCTGATGGGCTTCGATTGGCAAAAACTACGGCTGCTGAAAAACAGTTTTGAGATTCAGAAACGCAGCTTTATCCCCTTCCAGCCAAGCGACATAAATCTTGCATCGAACAAGCAGGAATGGGATGGCCCGCTTGGCCAAGCGCGTGCGTTGTTCGCGTTTAGGCCGCACTTTGGCTGGGTCGGCGCGATCGAGCAACAGCCGGAAAACCAGGCCAAGCGATGAGTCTAGAGGATAAACTTTACCCGCTGCTCTCTCTGTACGACCGGCTGCCGCAGGGCACACGAAATTTCGTCGGGGCGGCGTATCGACGGCTGCCGCGCCGCATCCGTTATGGCAGGGCGTACGGCGAGTTCCGCGAGTTGGCCGACGAGGCGCCAGGCTGGAGCGAGTCGGATATCCGCGAGTACCAGTTGCGTGAACTGCGCCGCACACTCGTCAATGCCGCGAGCTACTGCCCGTTTTACACACGCTCCTTTGCGAAGGCCGGCTTTCGCCCGGACGCGATGTTGTCGCTCGATGATTTTGTCGGCTGTCCGTCTCTGACCAAGTCGGACATCCAGCGGCATTTTGATGAGCTGACCTCGACCGGGATTGCCGACTCGCAAAAACTTTACATCACCACCGGCGGCTCGACCGGCGTGCCGGTGGGGTTTCATTTGCAGAAGGGCGTCAGCCGGCCGAAGGAGCAGGCGTTCCTCGAGGCCAACTGGCGGCGTGCCGGGTATTTTGACAAGGCGCGCCTCGCGCTGATCCGAGGCCACGTGACCGACTCGCAGGCCAGGGGCAATATCATCGCGTACGATGCCACGCGCGACTGGCTGATGCTCTCGTCATACCACCTCACCGACGAGCGCATCCCGGAATACCTCGAGGCGCTGGAACAATTCGAGCCGGACTTTTTGAACATTTACCCGTCGGCGGCGCTGCAGCTTGCTGAGTATCTGCAGCGGCACGACCAGCGTTGGCGTACGCCGCTCACGGGTGTGCTGTGCGGCTCGGAGCAATTGACGCTGTCGCAGAAGCGGCTGCTCGAGGGTGTGTTCCAGTGTCGCGTGCTGCGCTGGTACGGCCACGCCGAGCGAGTCGTGCTCGCCTGCGAAGGCGCGCAGTCGGAGCTGGCTTATTTCTGGCCGCACTACGGGTACGTTGAGTTCGGCGAGCCGGATGAGGACGGCCTGCGAGAAGTCATCGGCACGATGTTTCACAACATGGCCATGCCGCTGGTGCGCTACCGGACCGGCGACTTTGTGCGCCTGGCCAAGCCGGACGCAAGGCGGGAATTTGCTTGGCCGGCCGTCGAGGAGGTCGCCGGGCGCGGACAGGAGTTTCTCGTCACCGGCACCGGCCGGCGTATCTCGCTGACCGCCTTCAACATGCACGACGACATCTTCGACGGGCTGTATGCCGTGCAATTTTTCCAGTCCGAACCGGGCGTGGCAGAGTTTCGCTACATCCCGTCACCGGAGTTTCACTCATCGCGCCTGGCTCAGATCGAAAGCGGCATTTTGCGCAAGCTAGGCGACGATTTCCGTCTGGTGATGCGCCAGGTCGCGGAGGTGGAAAAAACGCCGCGAGGCAAGCATAGCTGGCTCATCAGCAAACTCTGATTCCCGCTTGGCCAAGCGGGCCGAATGGGCGTATGGTTGCCGGGCGATGCTACAGACCAAGGCTGCACGAAGAATCCTCCACGGCGCGGTGCTCGCGCTGTTGTTGTTGAACTTGGCGATCGGGGCCAAGGTTTATTCCGAGTCCGACGCCAATTCAACCGCCAACGATCCGCACGCCAATCTCGACCTGTTCGTCAACGTGCTCGAGCGCATCCGGCGCGACTACGTTGATGGCGGCGAGTTGACGTACGAGGATCTTGTGAACGGTGCGCTGCGGGGTATGCTTGGCATGCTCGATCCCCATAGCGAGTTCATGCCGCCGACCAAGTACTCGCACCTCAAGGACGACACCGAGGGCCGGTTCGGCGGTGTCGGCGTGCACATCAACATTCAGGATGGCTACCTCACAGTGTTGGCGCCGATGGAGGACACGCCAGCCTATGAGGCGGGCGTCATGTCGGGTGACCGCATCGTGAAGATTGAGGGCAAAAACGCCCGCAATATTTCCATGCCGGAGGCGGTGGACAAGCTTCGGGGCAAGCCGGGTTCGAAAGTCAAAATGACGCTCTTCCGACCGTCCACCCGGAAGGACATTGAGGTCACCCTCAAGCGGGCGCTGATCAAGGTCGCCACTGTTAAGGACATCGACAACCAGCGCAAGTTCATCGTCGACGAAAACAAGATAGGCTACGTGCGCCTGACGCAGTTTGGTGAGGCAACCGCGCGTGATCTCGAGGAGGCGCTGCGCAAACTCGAGTTGGAGGACATGAAGGGCCTCGTGCTCGACCTGCGCCACAATCCGGGTGGCTTGCTCGACCAGGCGGTCAAGGTTTGCGAAAAGTTCCTCGCCAAGGGAGAGCCAATCGTCACTACCGAGGGACGCCGCGAGCGCGAGAACGCCAAGCACAAGGCGTCCGGCCGCAACGCCCGGCCCGAGCTGCCGATGGTGGTGTTGGTGAACCGCTTCAGCGCCAGCGCCTCGGAGATTGTCGCTGGCTGCCTCAAGGACAACGATCGTGCCAAGATCGTCGGCGAAAAAACCTTCGGCAAGGGCTCGGTGCAGAAGATTCTGCCGATCAATGGCCAGCAGGGCGCCGCGCTGCGCCTGACCACAGCCAAGTATTACACTCCGAGCCACGAGGTCATTCACGGCAAGGGCATCCAGCCGAATCATGAGGTAAAACTCAGCCGCGAGGACGAGGAACTGCTCTTCCTCCAGCGCTCGCCGGGTGGTCTCAAGATGGTGCCGGACGACCGGCGCGAAGAGGTTGAGAAATTCGTCGATTCACAGTTGGCCAAGGCGATGGAACTGCTCGTCGGGAAAAAGCAACTTCAGGCCAAAGCCAAGCCGGAAGAGGAAAAACCAGAGGAAAAAGAAAAGAAAAAGGACCCGGAAAAGAAAGAGGCTGATTCCAAGCCGGAAAAAAACAAAAAACCGGCTGAGAAACCCGAGGCCAAGGAAGAGCCGGAAAAGAAGCCCGAGCCGAAGCCCGACGACAAGCCGAAAGACGAGGCCAAGGACGACGACAAGCCGGCCGACAAGCCGGAGTGATTTCGTCGCTTGGCCAAGCGAGGCTGTTCTCCTTCCATGCTGCTGTTGGCCATCGAGACGTCCTGTGACGAGACCAGCGTCGCTCTGCTGCGAGACGGCTGCGTCCTGGCCAACGCGGTTTCCTCCCAAGTCAAACTTCACGAAGAGTACGGCGGCGTTGTGCCGGAACTCGCCTCGCGCGAGCACCTGCGCAATCTCATGCCGGTCGCCGGCCAGGCGCTTGGCCAAGCGGGTGTCGCGTCTGGCGAACTCGACGCGGTTGCGGCGACCCGCGGGCCGGGCTTGCCTGGAGCGCTGCTGGTCGGCCTGCGGGCGGCGCAGGGCATGGCCTTCGCCTTGGACAAGCCGTTCATCGGCATCCACCATCACGAGGCGCACCTCTATTCGCCGTGGATAGACGGCGATCCGTTGTCACTGACACTCGACACGTTTCAGCCGAACGTGTCGCTGATCGTCAGCGGGGGCCACACGATGCTCGTGCACGTCGCCGCGCCGCTAGGGCATCGCGTGCTCGGCGGCACGGTGGACGACGCCGCGGGTGAGTGCTTCGACAAGGCGGCCAAGCTGATTGGCCTGCCGTATCCCGGCGGGCCGGAGTTGGACCGCCTGGCCAGCGAGGGCGACGGCACCGCGCACAATTTCCCGCGACCGATGCTGCGCGACGACTCGCATGATTTTAGTTTCAGCGGACTCAAGACATCGGTGCGCTATTTCATTCGCGACAACCCGAACGTGCTCGAGGACGGCCAGCGGCTGCGCGACTTGTGCGCCGGTGTGCAGGCGGCGATCGTCGAGGTGCTTGTGGCCAAGACGATTCGTGCGGCGAAAAAACTGGGCGAGAGATGCGTCACTGCCTCCGGCGGCGTGACCTGCAACAGTGGTCTGCGTGCGGCCTTGGGCGTGGCGTGCGAGCGGGAGGGCTTTGTGCTGCGCTTGGCCAATCCAACGCTCTGCACCGACAACGCGGCGATGGTCGGCATGGTCGCCCATCTGCGCTTGGCCAACGGTGGCGAAACCACATCTCCCGACGCTGAAATTGTCCCGGGCTGGAAGTTGGCAGATATCTAAAATTAATCAGTTGACAGGTTTTACGAAAGTGTTAGTTTTTCAAGCGCTATGGAGGGATTAGCTTGTTCTCGAGGTTTTGAACTCAACACAACGTGGTTGAGTGGGTTGTTTTTCGCGGTCGGTTGCGTGTTACCCGGGGCGTCCGAGTTGAGCGTGACATTTGGCCAAGCTCCCGGTGAGGCGACCATCACGGCCAGCGGCGTTGACCAGGGCCAGGTCGGGGCGCTCATGTTTTCCGACGACTTGGCCAACTGGTTCCCGGTAGCAGCCACGACGGAGACGTCGCTCGGCTTTAGCGAACGCTCGGCCGCCAGCCAGCGATTTTTTCAACTGGTGGAGACCGCGCCACCCACGCTCAGCGCATCGGCCAACTGGAAGACGACACTCAGTCTGCCAAGCGACAAGTTCCTCGTTGAGTTCAAGGCGGCCGATGGAGGCGCCTGGGTGCCGCCCGGCACGAAGTTGCCCAAGGAGACCCAATGGGTGAAGTTCACCGTGCTGATGGATGACTTGGGCACGGTTTATTTTCAGGACGGCAACCAGCTGAAATTTCATTACGACTTCGGCACCGCTCACGTGCCGGAGTTCGACGACATGACGCATATGGAGTTCGATGGCGTAACACTCTATCACGCCGCCCGTCGCGCGGTGATGGGCGCGGTGTTGTTCTCCGAGAAAAACAGCGAGTACGCCATCCAACTCGTCGGACAGGACATGCTTCCAGCGCCGATGGTTCACTTTATTTACCAGCTCGTTGACGGTGAGATAGACAAGCCGGGGACATTGCGCGGGCTTTATATGCCGACGTACGAGCAGGCAGACGGTAGCGGCGAGGTGGCGGAGTATCTCGCGCAACGCGATGTTCCGGTTGTCTCAGCGCAGCGCTGGGAAACCGGGTCGGATGCCATTTACTCGTTCGGGTGGGCGATGGGTCGGTTGGTGTTTGTCAAGGGTGACAAGATCACCGCGGCATTTCGCAATGGCGATCTGACCAGCGATGACATTCTACTCACCGACCATGTGCCTGCAGAGATTCCAAGGGTCGCAGGTATCGTGGCAATGAATCCTTCGACACCCAATTCACACGTGGCGATCTTGGCTAAAAACTTCGGGATACCATTCTACTACGAGGGCACCGCAGCCACGCGCGAGGAACTTCTCAGCCTTGCTGGTCGCGAGGTGATGTTGCGAACCTCGGCCGGCTGGGGGATCAACAGCTCGGCGTCTGGCTCGGCGACACTAGTGGCGCTTGAGGACGATTTGCCGGAGTCATTTCGTCAAGCGGTCGCCGACTACAAGGCGCCGCCAGAGCTGGAATTTGAGATCAAGAATAAGAGCGATACATACACGCTCGCAATGAATCAGATCAAGCCAAGCGACAGCGAATTTGTAGGTGGCAAGGCGGCCAAGTTTAGTTTGTTGAGAAAGTTGATTCCCAAAAACTCGCCCGATCCGGCCATTGCAATCACGTTTGATCTTTGGGATGAGTTCATGGAGCAGCGATTGGCCAACGACAAGTCGATGCGCCATGAGATTGATGCGCGCTTGGCCAAGGCACATCAGTCCGGCTTGCAATCCGACTTGGCTGATGCCCTGAAAACAGTTCGTGATTTGATTCGTGACGGTGAATTTGTTGCGAGCCAGCGGCAGGCAATCATTGCTGCTCTATCGCCATTCGATCGGTCCAAGAAGATTCGTTTCCGCAGTTCGACCAATATGGAGGATAGTCGCCACTTCACCGGCGCGGGACTTTATGACAGCTACAGCGGCTGTTTGCTCGACGATCTGGACGACGACACCGACGGCCCGTGTGGCTGCGACGGTTCAAAGTCAGAAGAGCGCGGTGTGTTCCGGGCGATCAAGCGTGTATACGCCAGTTTTTACAACGACAACGCCTACCTTGAGCGGAGGCATTTCGGCGTGGACGAGGATGATGTCGGCATGGCGATCCTTGTGCATCACTCATTTCCAGACGAGATCGAGTTGGCCAACGGGGTGGCCGTCAGCGACTATAACTCCTACTCGGCTGGCTCGTTCAACATGTGGAGCGATTTGTCGACGCAGGTCGGTGCGACAAGTGTGGCCAACCCGGATTCTGCTGCTGTCCCGGAGGAGGTGTACATCTCTTTCTACAAGTCGTCATCCGGGTCGACCGGTAGAACGCCCACTTTTAACAAAAGATCGAGTTTGTTGCAGGTTGGCCGTGACCATGTGATGGATTGGAAGAGCGATTACGAGACGTTGCACAAGTTATTGGAGAAAATCGCACCCGGGTTCTCGCGCTACGCTATTGATCGCAAGAAATACACGCTCGATTTTGAATACAAAAAGGTGGACCCAGACTGGATCGTGGTGAAGCAGGTCCGAGAGTTGCCGCAGCCGAAGGAGTTGACTGATCCAACACCGATACTTGCCGGCGGACAGGCGACTTTGCGTTTGTTTCAGGGCGAGACGGGTGGTGGCGGAGTGTTCGCCTATCACCGGCTGAAATCCATCTGGAACATCGACGCGGCCAGCCGTGTGTTGGAGACCACCGGCCAAAAGAGTTCACTCATAAATGCGGCCGATTGGACACGGGTGGTCGATGGGGAGACGCTGGTGGTGGAGGATGGCATCGCTGGCTGGCTCAAGCATCGTTTCAGCACTGGAAAGCGCGGCAACGAAACTGTGCTGGTGGATCAATGGCAGGAAAGTCGCGACGGGGAAATCACAAGGTACAAGATGTCGCTCGTCATCCCACGTTGGCTACCTGACCGGAATTCGCCGACCGTGTTTGTTGGTGAGCTTCCGGTTTATCTGGAGGCAAACTATTCGAAACCCTTGGAAAATCTGTCCATCGACTGGCAAACGGGCAAGCCAACCTACAAGGCGGTCAAGACCGAGGAGATTCAGTTGTCAGCCTTTGATCCGAACGAGACAATCAGCCCCGACGATTTACCCCAGGATCGTCTGTTAGAGGGAGAGGATGGAAAAAAAATTGAAATAGAATTCTTTTGGCCGCCTCACCCCACCGGACCTACCGCCGGTTACACCGCCCCGCTCAAGGCATGGAAGCAGACCACTATCACCGGCCTGCTCGATACCCCTCTGGTACTCAAGGGCTGGTTTTCGCAGACCTACGCTCCGGGGCATCACAACTTTTGGGAGGAGTTCATCTTCGAAC
>CAJWEP010000032.1 GCA_913030945.1 uncultured Verrucomicrobiota bacterium | reverse complement strand
GACCGGGACCGTGATGACCGGGACCGTGATGACGAGGACAACGATAGGAAGTCCAGGCGTAAGCGGGATTAACAGGGCAAGAAAGCCCAAGGAGTTTATAGGAGAGTAAAGACAACCCTATTTGGCATGGCTTTGGCCAAGGGGATTGACCAAACGGAGCTTACTCGTACCGAAGCGCCTCAATGGGATTGAGTTGGGAAGCCTTGTAAGCCGGGAATAAGCCAGCAATGATCCCCGTAAGGACGCTGAAGGTGAGTCCTATTAACAGGGCTTCCGACGTGATGATGGGCACGTTCTGCTGAGGAATCAATTGAGTGAGTAGCCAAATCGTTCCGAACGAAGTGGGTAGGCCCACCAATCCGCCCATAATGGCAAGAGTAGCACTTTCCATCATAATTTGAAAAAAAATAGAGTGGTTAGTAGCACCTAGAGCTTTGAAGGTGCCGATCTCACGAATCCGTCCGTTGATGCTGGCGAGCATGATGTTCATGATCCCGATGCCGCCAACGAACAGGCTTAACGCTGAGATAATTAGCCCAATCAGGTTTGCGTTTTTTATGCGTTTCTCAGCACTAGCAATGCGGCTGGCATATGTGGAGAATTTAAAATCCTCAACTCCTTTGTGAGTACGCAGAAGGATATTGCGGACCTGATCCAGAGCTTTCTCCATGTAGTTCAAGTCAGCCACCTTGATATCGATATCTGTCAAGTTGGGTTCCGGGCTATCATCGGTTCCACTGGAGATTTTGAATCTCATCCACATGGTGTTGATCGGGATATAAACCACATTATTTTTGTGATAAAAGCCGTCTCGACGGAAACGGTATCCGATATCACGCTTGGGTCCGGTCCGGTCTTTGCGTTTCTGCCTCTCGAGTTCCCTTCGTTTCCGCTCGGCATCAGTCATATACTCGGTGAACATTCCGATCACGGTGAACGGTTGCCGGTTGATATGGATGATCTTGCCCACCGGATTGATCTCTTGATCGGTTGATTCCGGATCTCCGAACAGCCGGTTGCGGATGTGGGCGCCGATAACGCAGACCGATTTTGCCTCCTGCTCGTCCAGTTCGTTAAAAAACCGTCCGTACTGGAGCGTATGTCGATTCATTTCCAGTACGGCCGGCCAGGCCCCGATGAACTCGGAAGGATAGCAGCTACGCCGTTGGTATGTGATGCGTGCACGGTGCCCCATCTCCGGGGAAACGAGGGAAAGCAGTGTGGTCCCTCGTTTGAGCGCATAGACGTCATTCAGCGTTTTGCCAGGTGATGTGTCGGCTATATGGTCCTGATAGTCTGGCGGATCGCTATCGCGAATGAGTACTTTGTTCAGGCCACCATAAATAATAATGTTGTCCCTCATGCCCTTTTCGAGCCCTTTCACGATGGCAGACATGGTTACGACACTGGCTACGCCGAGAATAACCCCGAGCATGGTTAGCACTGATCGAAACCAGTGCGCGTAGACTTCCCGAAAGCCGAGGATGAACAGGTTAAAATAAGTCATTAAACGGCTGCAACGGGTGGCAAGGCAGCATCTTAAAACACAGTGAAAGATTGCCTTGTGATCGTCCCTGTGAAATGGCTGCTATTCGTAGCGAAGCGCCTCGATGGGATCCAGTCGTGAGGCCTTGAAGGCGGGGAAGAGTCCTGCAATAAGACCAACGCAACCACTGAAGGCGATGCCAATTGCCAGCACTTCGGCGGTTATTTGGGGAGTATTCTCTGTGGGGACCATTTGGGTCAGCAGCCAAACCGAACCATATGAAGCTGGGATACCAAACAATCCACCGAGAAGGGCCAGGGAGAGACTTTCCATAATAATCTGGAGAAACACGACAGACCCCGTAGCGCCCATGGCCTTGAATGTGCCAATTTCTCGAATACGTTCATTAATGCTGGCAAACATGATGTTCATGATGCCAATCCCACCTACAAGTAGGCTTAATGCGGCAATGATTCCCCTGATGATTTGGGCGCTGTTCAAGCGTTTGTTGATATTGGTCAATACACTTTCCTGTGTCCGAAATGAGAAATCTTCAATTCCATTATGGGAGCGAACCATCACATTGCGAATTTGCGCCATGGCCTTGTCCAGGACATCCACACTCAGCGCTTTCACATCGAAATCGCTGAGTTTGGGATCTGGGGCAAAGACTTCGGGTTCTGAGGATTTGCTGGTGGAAAACCTACCCTTAATCGAACGGGAAGCACTGGAGGTCGCCATGCGAAACTTCATCCACATTGTATTTAATGGAATGTGAGCCACATTATTCGCGCGCCAATAACGGTCATGATACTTGGAAGAGCGACCGATCGATCTGTCTCGAGCTGGGCCGCTGCGGGATTGTTGTTGCTTCAACTGATATTCCCGTTTTTTTCGTTCTGATTCACTTTCAATTTTTTTGTACATTCCGACAATCTGAAACGGTTTATAGTTGATGTTGATCTTTTTACCGACCGGATTCAGGGGGGTGCCATCCGGGTTGGTGGGGCCGAATAGGTGATCTCGAATGTCTGCGCCAATCACGCAAACATTCTTTGCAATGTGATCCTCATAGGAACTAAAAAAACGTCCCAATTCGATTTCGTGGCCGTCCATTTCCATAATATCAGGCCAGACACCCACAAAGGAGGAAAGATAGGTCCGTTTATCCTGGTAGCTTGCGCGTCCATAAGACCAACGCATCTCTGGGGACACATATTGAAGCAGAGTGGCATTTTTCTTTAATGCATAGGCATCCTGCACGGTGATGCCCGGTGAGTAATCCTGTTTATGTTCCTGATAACTGGGTGGATCATCCTCATCGATGTTGATCTTATTCGCCCCACCGTAAAGGACCATCTGCTCCTTCATCGCGTTCTCCATTCCCTTTACAATGGCGGACATGGTCACCAGGCTGACGATCCCGAGCACCACCCCAAGGATTGTCAACGTGGAGCGAAACCAGTGGGATCCAATTTCCCTCAGACCAATCATGAGTGTGTTGAAAAGGATCATTCTCTGGGTGGATCAATCGTACCGTAATGCCTGAATGGGATCCAGTTTCGCTGCCTTGATCGCTGGGAAAAGTCCTGCCAGACTTCCGGTCATCACGCTGAAGCCAAAGGCGACTGCCATTGCGAAGGCGGTCATCACAGGGGGAGTGGTGTTGTCGGCAAAGCTGGCCAGTGTGTTGACGAGGATTGGGGAAACGATCAACCCAGCGATTCCGCCGGCCACGGCAATGACGATACTTTCGGTCAAGATTTGAAGAAAAACATCCATATTTGTCGCTCCTATGGATTTTCGGATGCCAATCTCGCGGACGCGTTCTGAGATGCTGGAAAGCATGATGTTTACAATACCAATACCGCCAACCAGCAGGCAGATGCCTGCTATGAACATCCCACTGATTCGTTCATTTTGGATCGACAGGTTAATGTCGCCGGCAAAACCCTCCTGTGTTTCAAACTCAAAGTCCTCCAACCCTTTGTGTGTTTGCATCAGGACATTACGAACCTGTTGCAGGGATTTCTCGAGCGTTGATACGTCATAGATCTTCATGGCTACCTTGGATAATGAACGGTCCATGTTGCTTCCCCTGTCATAAGCTGAATCAAGCTTCGAAACCAATGTATTGATGGGAATCATAATGGTTGAATTCTTCATGCTGTAAATCCTCATCACTGTGCCAGATTGGCGGTCGCCGGACATGTAAGCTGCTCTAAAATCAGGTCGAGCCATGGTTTGGCCGGCAGCACGTGCTTCTTCTTTCTTTTTTCGGTCCTCCTCGCTCATGTACTGCTTGAACATTCCTACGATTTTGAATGGAATATAGTTGATCATGATTTTTTCCCCAATGGGAATGATTTCCTTCCCCTGATTGTCATATTCCCCAAAGAGATCATTTCGAATTTGAGTTCCAATAATGCAGACGGTATTGGCTAGCAGATCGTCCATGTCCGAGAACAGGCGTCCATGTTCCAGTTCGTGCTCTTCGATTTCCAGCAGACTTGGCCAGGTTCCCTTTACTGATGCGTAGCGGACTCTTTTACCTTTTCTACTGACACGAAGTGATCCGCGGTAGCTTCTCTTTTCAATCACAGGGGTAACGCTATGAACCAGGGGCGCGTTTTTTTGTAGGGCGTAAACATCTTTCAATGTCATGCCGTTTGCTTCGTCTTCGAGGTGTTTTTGGTAATCAGGCAGATCATCGTTGTCATCCACAATGATTCGCTCCAGTCCGCCGGATTCAGCCAGAGAATCCTTAAGTAGGTTTTCCTTTCCCTTTACGAACGCGGACATGGTCACCAGGCTGGCCACACCCAGGATAACTCCGAACATCGTGAGCAGCGACCGGAACCAGTGAGCCCAGATTTCCTTGAGTCCACTTTCGATGATCGAACCCAAATTCATGAAGTCATGTCAGGGGTTTTCTGAGATTTGATGTCTGTGACCTGGGCGAATTTTGGGACATTTCCGGCCAGTTTCGGATCAGTTTCGTTGGCAATCTTTCCATCACGAATCTCGATGCGGCGCGGCGTAACCGCCGCAATTTCAGGATCATGCGTTACGAGCATGACAGTTCGCCCCTCCTGGTGCAGTTTATCAAACATCTCAAGGATCAACACGCCGGTGTTTGAGTCAAGGTTTCCGGTTGGTTCGTCGGCAAAGATGATTCGAGGATCATTCACCAAGGCCCGGGCGATGGCTGCCCGTTGCTGTTGTCCTCCTGACAACTGGGAGGGACGATGCTTGCTGCGGTCCTCCATGTTGACCGAGCTCAATGAATTCATTGCTCTCTCTCGGCGTTCTTTGCCGCTGAGCCCACTATAAATCATTGGTAGTTCCACGTTTTGACGAACGGTCAACTTGGGCAAAAGATTGAAAAACTGAAAAACAAAGCCAATTTTCTTGTTTCGAATGGTAGCCAACTGGCGCGGAGAGGCATCATGAATCATCATCCCATCGAGGTTAATGGTTCCAGAAGTGGGCGTGTCCAAACATCCCAGGATATGCATCAATGTGGATTTGCCGCTGCCGGATGGCCCAATAATGGAGATAAATTCACCAGAATCTATATCCAGAGATACTCCATCCAGAGCACGAATGGTTTCGCCACCCAGATGATAGGTTTTGTGAATGTCCCTGAGTTCCAGAAAGGGCATGAAAAATCCTCTAATTTGGTTTCCGCACTGAAATATTAGGGACGCTTTTTACTGCCGCCACCTGACCCTCGACTGCCACCACCAGGTCCACGACCTTTGCCGCTTCCACCACCAGGCTTGCGGCCTCCAAAACGCTCACGCATTTTATCCATCATTTTTGTCCTTTCTTCATCTGACATACTCTTGAATGCCGCCGTCCTTTCCTCTCGACTTAATTCGCCGTCGCCGTCTGTATCGTATTTGGCAACCATGGGGTCGGCCTTCTCTTCCCCCTTGGCCTTGGTTTCTCCAGTGAGGGTGACGGTTTCCCCGATCAGTTCTTCATCTGGCTTTTCCAAGGCAACCTCATCATCGACACTTAGCCCCTTCAATACTTCAACGAAGTCAAGATCGTTAACGCCCACATCAACCATCTGTTTGACATATTTTTTTTCCTCTTTTTTGACATAAGCGTAGGTCTCTGTTCGTTGTTCGACATCGTTCCTTTCCGTGAAAATGGAAGCCAGTGGTGCTGCCACGACATCCGTAGAATTGGCGACGGGAATGTTGATGGTCGCGGTCATGCCTGGAATGATGGACGGGTCAGCGTTCAGCAATCTGATACGGGTTGAAAAACCCTTGATGCCATTTCTAATTGTTGCCTGCGGAGCAATCCTTTCAACAATACCATCTATAATCAGGTCGGCCACCGCTTCAATTTCAATCTTCACCTTTTTGTCTTTGCCCATGCGCGAGACATCGGCCTGATTGACATGGGAGAGGATGATCAGGTTTTTCAAATCTGCAATCTCCATCACTTCGGTGCCGCTACTCTGGCCGCCCGTGCCGGAAACCGCCTGGCCAATCGAAACCGGTCGAGACAGAACCGTGCAGTCAAAAGGGGCCAGAACGCTGGTCTTCGAGAGTTTCTCCTGAGAGAGGTCAAAATCGTTCTGGGCACGGTCACGTGAAATTCGAGCCACCTCGTATCTGGTTTTGGTGTTTTGAAAGGCTTCCTCGGCAATTAGACTGTCATCAAACAGTTTTTTTGAACGTTCGTATTCACTTTTGGACTGTTCAAGTTGGAGATTGGCGCTGTCGATTTGTTTTTTTCGGGTATCAATTTCAATTTTAAGGTCCTTGTCATCCAGTCTGAACAACAGTTCTCCCTTGCCCACTCTGTCAGAGATGTCAACGGGTAGTTCGGCAATCTTTCCATGAACCTCCGGGCGAACACTCACTTTTTCAGCAGGGCTTATCTCACCTGCCACGGTTACAGAGAAGTTGATATCCCTTGTCTCAATGACCGCAGAGGTCTTGCGGTTTTTAAGTTTCGATTGACTCTGATTATTGGCATTTTGGCCATCTTGCCATTTTTCGTAACCGAAATAGCCAACGGCCAACACCAGCAGTGCGATGATAATGATATTTTTCATAAAAAATAGAGGTCGGAAATGATAAATAGAAACTCACGTGCGTTCAATCCTTTCGTTGATAGAGCTCGCCAGCCTCTTTCCGATTGCCAAACCATTATTAATACGCAAAAACCCCCGTTACGTTTCAAAAAATTGCATTTGAGTTTATCCCTTGGCATGCTGTGCGCCGTTCTGGCTGGGGGGAAGAGAGGCGTGGAACCAGAAGCTGCTGGGTGCAATTTATTTACAACATTCTTTTTGAGGCCTGTTTTATTCTTTCAGCGCCCTATTATTTTTTTCGAATGAGACGCCGGGGGGGCTGGCGCAGGGGTTTTGGGGAGCGACTGGGCCGTTATTCCACCAAGTTCAAGCAAGCCATCAGCAACCGGGATGTCATTTGGCTGCATGCGGTTAGTGTTGGCGAGGCGAACATCTGTGTGCAGTTGATCAAGGTTCTCCAGCCGCGACTGCCCAACCTCAAGATGGTCGTCTCCACAACCACCTCCACGGCAATGAGCGAGCTGCGAAAAAAGCTCCCCGCCGAGGTGGGAAGGATTTACTATCCGATCGACCGTCGCGGATTTGTCCGTCGCGCCCTGGCCACTATCCGGCCCAGGGCGGTGGTGCTCGTCGAGGCCGAGATTTGGCCCAATTTCCTCTGGGGGCTGCAGGCCCGGCGGATCCCGCATTTCCTCGTAAACACCCGCATCTCCGGGAAGTCGTACCGAGGGTATCGCCGGTTCCGGTTTTTGTTCGGCAGGTTCTTCGCCGGGTTCACCGGCGTGGGTGCCCAGACCGAACCCGATGCCAAGCGCATGGTGGAACTCGGCTGCAACAACGAGGTGGTTCAGGTCTTTGGCAGTTGCAAGTTTGATGGAACAGGAATCAGCCGGGATCGGCTCTTGGACGTTCCCAATTTGCTGCAAAGCCTGGGTGTTCCCGTGGGCGCACCGCTGCTGGTCGGGGGCAGCACGCATAACGGCGAAGAGGAAATCCTGGCCCGCTTGGCCAGGCGACTGCGCAAAAAACATTCCGACCTGTTTCTCGTCCTAGTGCCGCGTCATGCGGAGCGTGGGCGTGAAGTGGGCGAAGCTCTGGCCGGGCTGGGTGTCCGTTTTGTTTATCGCAACGAGATCGGCGGCAACACGCCGCCTCGGGAACGGGGGAGTTTGGACTGCCTGCTCGTCAACACCACCGGTGAATTGAAATACTTTTATGAGGAAGCCGCCGTCGTTTTCATCGGCAAAAGCCTGACGGCACAGGGTGGCCAAAACCCGATCGAACCGGCCGGCTTGGCCAAGGCGATCGTGCTCGGTCCGCACATGGGCAACTTCGCGGAAATTACCGCCAAGTTTTTGGCCCAAAACGCCGCTATTCAAGTGGCTGACGAAGCTGCTCTCGAGTCGGCAATCGACGATCTGCTCAGCGACAAAGCCAAACGAGACGCGCTTGGCCAAGCGGCACAAAAAGTGGTTCAAAGCAACGAGGGTGCTGTCGAGCGAACGGTCGAAATGATCCTCTCAGGCACCGAAACTGCTAAAATGGTGCAGAAATATTGACTGAACTGCGCCATTTTCAGTCGTAAAAAACTACAAAAAACCATTGACAGAAGGGAAAAACAGCTTAATCTCAACCAAGCCTATCGGGTTTAGGTAATTTATTTTGGTGACATCTTTGGCCAACGATTCAGCCGCCGATCTCGGCTTTGGTATGCGTGAGACCAACGTCCGCCTCGAGCAGGCGTCCGCTTCTGAGCGCTTGGCTTGGGCCTTCGGGCAGTTCGGCTCGGGGCTGGTGTTGTCCTCCAGCTTCGGTGCCCAAGCGGCGGTGATGCTGCACTTTGCCACGCAGGCGCGCCCCGACATTCCTGTGATATTTGTCGATACCGGCTATCTGTTCTCCGAGACCTACGAGTTCGCCGAGAGCTTGGCCAAGCGGCTGGAGGTGAACCTGAAAGTTTACCGCTCCAAGCGAAGTCCGGCATGGCAGGAGTCGATCGACGGCAAGCGTTGGGAGCAGGGAGTCGAAGGGATCGAAGCCTACAACCAGGAGAACAAAGTCGAGCCGATGAACCGTGCGCTGGACGAGTTGAACGCCACCGGCTGGCTTGCCGGCCTTCGTCGGCAACAGAGCGTGTCGCGCGAAACCCTTCCCGTGCTCGCATTGGCCAAGGGCAGGGTGAAGGTGCACCCGATCATCGACTGGACGGACAAAAACGTGCACGACTATCTGAAGGCCAACAACCTCCCGTACCACCCGCTTTGGGAGCAGGGTTACATCTCCATCGGCGACACGCACACCACGCGGAGGCTTGAGGACGGGATGAGCGAGGAGGAGACGCGCTTCTTCGGACTCAAGCGTGAGTGCGGCCTGCACGAGGGGACGGATACGGACTTCGCCATCTGATGTCGTCGCCGGAAAACATTCACCCGACGTTTGGGCAGTTGCTCGGCCGTGAGGCCAAGGAGGCGCTGCTGAAGCAGCGAGGTTTGGTTGTTTGGCTGTACGGTTTGTCCGGCAGCGGCAAGAGCACCCTGGCCAACGCGCTGGAACGGCGGCTGCACGGGGAGGGCGTTTTCACCCAGGTGCTCGATGGGGACAACATCCGCACCGGCTTGAACAGCAATCTTGGCTTCTCGGATGACGATCGGCAGGAAAACATCCGGCGCATTGCCGAGGTGGCCAAGCTCTTTGCGGGTGCCGGCATGGTGACAATCGCGTCGTTTATCTGCCCGCGAAACGAGCTTCGGGCGATGGCCCGTGAGATCGTTGGCCCGGCGGACTTCCTCGAGGTGTATGTCGAGTGCAGTTTCGTAACGTGCGAGCGGCGTGATGTAAAGGGCCTGTACGCCAAGGCCAAGGCCGGTGTGGTGAAGCAGTTCACCGGCAGAGATTCCGCCTTCGAGCCGCCCGAGGCTGCTGACCTGATTTTGAACACCGACGAGCAGGTCGAGGGCGAATCTCTGGAGCAACTTTACCGGGCCGTGCATCCGCGTGTGGCACGGCCCAAGCCATGATATGAGCGATCACAAAAGCTATCAGCTGACCCATCTGGAGCAACTGGAGGCCGAGTCCATCTATGTGATGCGCGAGGTGGCGGCGCAGTTTGAGCGGCCGGCCCTGCTGTTCTCCGGCGGCAAGGATTCCATCGTGATGGTGCGCCTGGCCCAAAAGGCATTTTGGCCAGCCAAACTACCGTTCCCACTGTTGCACGTGGACACCGGGCACAACTTCGACGAGACGATCACATTCCGCGATCGTCTGGCCAAGGATGTTGGTGGGGAGTTGGTCGTCGCCAGCGTGCAGGAGAGTATTGACAAGGGCCGCGTGAAGGAGGAGACCGGCCCGAATCCCAGTCGCAATCGACTGCAGACCACGACGCTGCTCGATGCCATCGAGCAGCACAAGTTTGACGCCTGCCTCGGTGGCGCGCGGCGCGATGAGGAAAAGGCGCGGGCGAAGGAGCGCTTCTTTTCGCACCGCGATTCATTTGGGCAATGGGATCCGAAGAATCAACGACCTGAGTTGTGGAACCTGTTCAACGGCCGGATGGACTTTGGCGAACACTTTCGGATTTTTCCGCTCAGCAACTGGACTGAGATGGACGTGTGGCAGTACATCAAGATGGAGGACATCCCGCTGCCGAGCATCTATTTTTCGCACGAGCGCGAGTTTGTCCGGCGCAATGGTGTTCTGCTAGGCCGTTGCGAACACATCACGCTGCTCGACGGCGAGCAGTGGGAGAGCGCTAACGTGCGCTGCCGCACCGTGGGCGACATGACCTGCACCGGCGTGGTCGAGAGCATCGCCAACAACGTGGATGACATCATCGAGGAAGTCGCCGCTGCCCGCCAAACCGAGCGCGGCGGCCGCGTCGACGACAAGCGTGGCGAAACGGCGATGGAGGATCGCAAAAAGGAGGGATATTTTTGATCTCGATGAGTACCGATACAAAAGGCTATTTGGACATGGACCTGCTGCGGTTTACGACCGCGGGCAGCGTGGATGACGGCAAGAGCACACTCATCGGGCGGTTGTTGTATGACTGCAAATCGATTTTCGAGGATCAGTGGGACGCCGTCGAGCAGTCGAGCAAACAGCGCGGCGATGAGAACGTGAACCTCGCGCTGCTGACCGACGGCCTGCGCGCCGAGCGGGAGCAGGGCATCACCATCGACGTGGCGTATCGTTACTTCGCCACGCCCAATCGCAAGTTCATCATTGCCGACACGCCCGGCCATATCCAGTACACGCGCAACATGGTCACAGGCGCCTCCACGGCAAACCTGGCGATCATCCTCATCGATGCGCGCAACGGTGTGATTGAGCAGACCTGCCGGCACTCGTTCATCGCCAGTTTGCTGCAAATCCAGCACATCATTGTCTGTGTGAACAAGATGGATCTCGTCGATTGGAGCGAGGATCGTTTCAACGAGGTCGTGGCGCAGTACAAGGAGTTTGCCTCGCGCCTCGAGGTGCCGCACATCGACTTCATCCCCATCAGTGCCCTGCTGGGCGACAACGTGGTGGAACGATCTGCAAACATGGGCTGGTATCAGGGCAGTCCACTGCTTTACACGCTTGAGACGATGTACATCGGCAACGAGCACAACCACGTGGATGCGCGCTTCCCGGTGCAGTGGGTCATTCGGCCGCACAGCGACGAGTGGCACGATTTTCGCGGCTACGCCGGACGCGTTGCCGGTGGTGTGTTCAAGCCGGGCGACGAGGTGACGGTGATGCCGAGCGGCTTCCAGTCGCGCGTGAAAGGCATCCACGACATCCACGGCGACGTGCCGGAAGCCTTCGCCCCGATGTCCGTGACCGTCACGCTCGAGGACGAGATCGACATCAGTCGAGGCGACATGATCGTCAAACAAAACAACCCGCCGCAAAGCAGCCAACAGATCGAGGCGATGATCTGCTGGTTCAGTTCCGAGGCCAATCTGCAGGAACGCGGTCGTTACACGCTGCGACAAACGACCAACGATGTGAAGTGTCTATTGAAGGAGTTGAAGTACAAGATGGACATCAACACCCTGCATAAAGAGGAAGACGACCGGGAGGTGCGCCTCAACGACATCGCCCGCGTCTCGCTGCAGGCCAGCGCCCCGCTGCACTACGACCGCTACCGCCGCAACCGCGCCACAGGCAGCTTCATTCTCATCGACGAGCAGACCAACAACACGGTTGCTGCCGGCATGATCGTGGGTTGATCGAGGCTTGGCCAAGCGGAATTGAAATAAAAAAAGCGACGCAGTTTTGCGTCGCCTTTTTGTATTGTTTGAATCCGATTAGTTGTTGAGAGCCTCGTAAACTTTGCCGACCATGCCCTCGTTTGGGGTAAGGGTCTTTTCGCCGGGCGTCCACTTGGCTGGGCAGGCCTCGGCTGGGTTGGCCGCGCAATGCACGTTGGCTTCCACGATGCGAACCAGTTCCTCCATGTTGCGGCCCACGTTGTAAAAGTTCACTTGGCTGCTGACCAGTTTGCCTTCGGGGTTGATGATAAACGTACCGCGCAAGGTCAAGCCGGTTTCCTCGTCGTAAACGCCAAAGAGACTGCTGACCAGGCCAGTGGTGTCCGCGGCCATGGTGTACTTGACATCGGCCATCAGTTTCTCCGCTTGGCACCAGGCCAGGTGGCTGAATTTCGTGTCGGTGGAAACCGAGATGGCCTTGGCTCCCAACTCGGTGAGTTTGGCATCCTGCGCAGCCAAGTCGGCCAACTCGGTGGGACAAACAAAGGTGAAATCCGCCGGATAAAAAACGAGGATCGTCCACTTGCCGTCCTTTTTCAGTTCGGCCAGATTGATCTCTCCAAACAAACCGCTGCTCGGTTCGTAGGTTTCCATCTTGAACTCGGGAACGTCCTGCCCCACGCCAATTGGAGGCAGATCGGCATAAATGTCGTCTGTGTGATTTGTCATTTTCTTTGATTCTTAAAGGCCTTTTTCGATCATCAGCTTGAGCAGGTCGCCGACGCGGTTGGAGTAGCCCCACTCGTTGTCGTACCAACTCACCAACTTGAAGAAGTTCTCGTTCAGCTCCATGCCGGCGGCCTGATCGAAGATGCTCGATTCGGCGCAGTGGATGAAGTCGGTGCTGACAACCTGGTCCTCGGTGTAGCCGAGAATGCCCTCGAGATACGTCTCGCTGGCGTTTTTCATTGCGGCGGAGATCTCGTCGTAGCTGGTGCTCTTTTCGGTCTTGAAGGTCAGGTCCACCACCGAGGTGGTCGGAGTCGGGACGCGGAACGCCATGCCACTCAACTTGCCCTTGACCTCTGGACAAACGAGGCTCACTGCCTTGGCGGCACCGGTGCTGGCCGGGATGATGTTGGTGGCGGCGGCGCGGCCGTCACGCCATACCTTGCGGCTCGGGCCGTCCACGGTCTTTTGCGTGGCGGTGTAGGCATGGATGGTGGTCATCAACCCCTCGGCGATGCCGAAGCCTTCCTTGAGCAACACGTGCACGACCGGCGCGAGGCAGTTGGTGGTGCAGGAGGCGTTGGAGACGATGTGATGGTTGGCTGCGTCGTACAGGTTGTCGTTGACGCCCATCACGACGGTCAGGTCCTCGCCCTTGGCCGGGGCAGAGATGATCACTTTTTTTGCGCCAGCCTCGATGTGGCCCTTGGCCTTCTCGGCTTGGGTGAACAGGCCGGTGGATTCGATCACGACATCCACGCCGAGTTCCTTCCACGGTAGGCCGCTCGGTTCGCGGGCGCTGACCACCTTCATCTCGTCGCCGTTGACGAAGAGGGTGTCGTCCCCTTGGTGAGTCACTTCGCCAGGGAACGCGCCCTGTGTTGAGTCGTATTTCACCAGGTAGGCGAGGTTATCGGCCGGGACGATGTCGCCCACGGCCACCACGTCGATCGCGTCGCCGACGAGGCCCTGCTCCACCATGGCGCGATAAGCCAACCGGCCGATTCGGCCGAATCCGTTGATTGCTACTTTTACTGCCATGTCAAAAAAGAAATTGTGTCAGGTCGTTGCCCGGAAATCGGGGCGGGCATGCTACCGGCGTTTGTCCCGGCGTCAATGCGATTTTGGAAAAGATTTTATACTTGCCCGAGCTGATGGTTTTTATCCCTAATCAGTGGGGAGGATTGAGATTATTGCTTTAGCGAGCAAATGGCGGTTTTAGAACTCTTGGTATTGAAAGAATAGATTGTTTCCGACTTTTGATGGTTTTCAGCTCTGGAACATCTGTAAAGCGCAATCTAATTAGCCCAAGTAGTTGAAAATGCTTGTCATAAGCTCCACCAAGCAAAGTTCTTGAGGAAAACACGTGTTCACGGGTGTTAGCTCGATAGGCCACTAGGGAGACCTTGGTCACCGAAAAGTTGTTTTCCTTTTTGAAAAATGCCAATTCAGGAAGTGCCACTGGAGCCCCAGAAATTGGATTGGGCATTGCTTGGTCTTCAGCAATACCAAGAGTAACCGCAGCGGTATCAAGCGAATTGGCCCCGCTTCGAACCTCAATGATCATCTCTGCATGATCGACCTCGTCAACCACCAGCACGCCATTGGAGAAGAGAAGGTCACGGAGGGAGCCGATCAGATATTCCTGATCGAGCGTTTTGAGGTATTTCTCCGATAGATATACCTTGATCCCTTGTAGGCGGCGGATGGCCTCCATATCCAATTCTGTGAGAGCCCGGTCGATTGCAGTGCTGAGCAGCAACTGCTCGCCAACGCTTCGGGCCGGCTCGGTCATCCGTTGCTTGTTCAGGCAGCCGCCGGCCAGGCCGAGTAGTAAAACAAGGGCAAGCCGATGCGCAAGGGTTGTTGTCGGGTGTCTATGCATGGAAAATCAGTTGTTGCCCTTGTGGTGTAAGATGGCTGCCTCGAGGCCGAGGATGTAGGACGTCGCGCCGAATCCGTTGATGCTGCCGACGCAGGCATGGGCGATCATCGATTTACGCCGGTACGCCTCGCGGGCGTGGACATTGGTCATGTGGATCTCGATGGCGTTCACGCCCGCGCCGGTGATGGCGTCCTTGAGCGCGATGCTCGTGTGTGTGTACGCCGCTGCGTTGAGGATCACGTAGTCGTAGTCACCGGCTGACTGCTGCACTTGCGTCACCAGTTCACCCTCGTGGTTGGACTGGTGAAACACGATCTCGACATTGTGCCGGCCGGCGTGTTCGCAGACCATCCCCTCTATGTCCGCCAACGTCATGCTGCCGTAAATCTCCGGTTCGCGTTGGCCTAGCAGGTTCAGGTTGGGGCCGTTGAGGAACAATACCTTCATGTCCGCGCGGATTATTATTGAGTCACTGCGCTTTTGTCGAACCGATTTGTCGGCCCGGCCAGCAGCAAGCCCAGCATCAGCCAGGCCGGCCAGGCCAGCGCCGGGATGTACAGTCCGAACTCGACGAATCCCTGCAGCAGCCAGGCCAGCAGGCCAAGCCGCACGGCAACCAGCAGCGGATCGTCCAGACGCCGCCTGGCCAGTACCCATCCCGCTCCACCGATGAACGCCGTGTAAAGCACAAACCCCGGCCACCCGGAGTCACTCGCCTGCTCCAGGTAGTCGTTGTGTGTGAGTCGTGTCGGTTCCGCGCCTGGTGTGCGATGCCGTTTGTACGCAAGCTGAAACGTTCCCGGACCGGTGCCCAGCAGAGGTTTCTCAGTCGCCGTCTGTACAGCGGCACTCCAGTAGCCAAACCGCGCCCCGACACTCGTTGCCCCGCGGTCAAAGTAGTCGGCGTACTTCACGGCAAACCCGGCCAAGCCCAGCACCATCGCGGCGCTGGCCAAGCCGAGCTTCAGTTTCCCTGACAGCGGCAAATGCAGAAACAAGGCGCCGAGCAACGCCAGCGCTATCAGCCAACCCGCCTTCGAGCCGGACCAGTAAAGGCAAGCCAAGCCGACCGCTCCCAAGCCAGTTGCAAGCGAGATGCGGAGCGCATGCCAGCGCCCTTGGCCAAGAAGCAGCGCGATCGACACCGGCAACAGCAGCAGGATGACCCCGGCCAATGCATTTGGGTAAAACATGTGCCCGTAGAGGCGAGTGCTGTACATGCGTTTGATCAACTCGAGCGGAAGCTGTCGAACCTTGGCCGCCGTCTCCGGCGGGAGTTGGGCGATCTGCTGTTCGATTTCGAGTGGGATGATTTCCCCTTCTTCCCCGGCTTGGGTGGGTGTTTTCGGCGGGTTGATTTCTCTGGATTCGAGTTTCTTAATGATGTCGTCTCGCGTCAACTCGAGTCCGCCGAATTTTTCGACGCAGGCATCCGCAAGGTTCAGGATCAAGCCAAGCGCTGCCCCCCAAAGCGCGAGCTTGGCCAGGCGCATTCGGCCCAGCACAAACAGTCCCAGATAAAACGCCGTCAAGCAGGAGGCAAAGTGGATCACTGTCGCCAGCGACATCGCCTGGTCTTCTGTTTGGCTATACGACAGCAGTTGCCATCCCAGCCAGGCAGCAGGCAGCCAGGCGAGCCAACGGGGTAGGCATGCCGGCAAATGCAGCCTCGGCTTGGCCAATCGCGAAAACCCCAGCACACATGCTAGCCCGAGTACGGCAAGAATGCCAAGGTACGGTCGGGCGTTTGAGTTGTCCTGCGCCGGCAAACCCAGCAAGTTGGCGGAGAAACCGGTACTCTTGGGCGGATGCAAATAATCGAGGATGACCGGGTTGCCGAAAAGGAACAGGGCGGTGAACAGCCAGACACCGGTGAGGATCAAAAAGACACGATCCTTTTGTTCTGGGGTGTCGGCGAACATTGGGCGCGGTCAGAGTTTGATCTTGAGCAAACCGACCTCGAGCGCGAGTGCCTCCTGCACATTGGTTGTCTCGAGCAGGCGCTGGGTGGCCTCGATCGATTGCAGGTTCTCGAGCGCTTGTCCGGGGGTCAGTCGTTGGCCGACGGCCTCTGAAGTGTCGGCCCAGTCCTGAAAGTGCAGCAGTTCACGGCCCTGCCGGAGTGCCGCCAGCCACACGTCGCGCAGCCACCACTGGAGCCCGGCGAGAAACTGCCCGCGTTGCCGGCGATACTCCGCCTCGATTGCGGCATTGAGTTCCTCCTTCAATTTCTCCCGGAGCGCCGGCTCAAGGTCGTCGTGCCGGTTCAGCGGTGACGCCTCCTCCTGGATTTCCTCGATGCTGTCGCGCTTGGCCGAAAGGTGTGCCATCAGGCTGCCGAGCAGCCGGTAGCGGCCCATGAGCCCCTCACCGGTTTCGGTGCTCATCCTGACGAACGATTTCAGCCAGGCCGCATCGTTGGCCTCGAGTTGCACGTCGGCTTCGCCGCCGAAGTTCACCCGCATGCAGCGGGAGCGGATTGTTTCCCCGAGTTGATCGGGGTGGACGCTCAACAGGACGAATACCGTCCGCTCCGGCGGCTCCTCGAGTGTCTTGAGGAAAGCGTTGAACGTAGTGCGGGGCATGCGGTCGGCGCCGGTGATGATCGCCACTTTGTAGCGTCCCTCGGTTGGCTTGAGGGATACCTTGCGCGTGAGGTTGCGAATCTGCTCGATGCTGATGATGCGTGATTTTTTTTCCGGTCGTACGAAGTCGAGATCGGGGAAGTTGCCCGAATCGACCTTGCGGCAGGGGATGCAGCCGCCGCACGACTCGAGCGGGATGCCAGTGTCGCCGGTCGCGGGTGGAGACAGGCAGTTGAGCGTCCGCGCCAGCCCGGTCGCGTGGAACTCGAGCGATTCGATCGATCCGCCAGTGAACAGGTAGGCGTGGCCAAGCCGTCCGTTGGCCAGGCTGCGCCGGAGCAGTTCGGTGGCGTGGTCGGCGATCGGCTGCGATGTGTCGGGCACGGACGCGTTATACCGCCTGCGCTTGGCCAAGGCGATTCAGGAATAGGTTTTTGGGCCGCCTGGCCAAGCGCGTTTCTTGCCTCGGACGCTCTCGCTTGGCATGCTGCCCGCGGATGAACCGCATCGAGGAACGGTTTCAACGCCTCGAGCAGGAGGGGCAAAAGGGGTTCGTGGTGTACATCGGCGCGGGCGATCCCGGCCTCGACGCGACGCACGACCTGGCGCTGGCGTTCGACGAGATCGGCGTGGACGTGCTGGAACTCGGCGTGCCGTTCAGCGATCCGCTGGCCGACGGCCTGGTCAACCAATTGGCGGCGCAACGTGGGCTCGATTCCGGCACCACGCCGGGTAGCGTGCTGGAAACGGTCGCTCGCATCCGCGAGTCGTCCGGCATCCCGATCGTCCTCTACGTTTATTTCAATCTGCTGCACAAGCGTGGGCTGGCTGCGTTCGTGCAGGCCGCTGCCAAGGCCGGTGTCGATGGCTTGCTTGTGCTCGATCTCCCGCCGGAGGAGTCGGAGGATTACGAGTCGCTGATGGCCGCCGCTGACCTGTGCCCGATCTACCTCGTCGCACCGACCACGCCGCCGGATCGTGTCGAACTGATCGTCAAGCGCGGCAAGGGCTTCATTTATTACGTGTCGCGGGAGGGCGTCACCGGCATGCAGAAAACGGTCTCCGACACCATCGGGCCGATGACCCAAATCATCCGCCAGCACACCAATATCCCGATTGCCGTTGGCTTCGGCATCTCGAACCCGGAACAGGCCGCCGAGATCGCGCAGAATGCCGAGGCCGTCGTCGTCGGCAGCGCGATTGTCAACCAAATCGCCGACAGGGGCCAAGCCGAGGACCTCGTGCCGTTCGTCAAGGCGTTCACGGCCAACCTCATCAGCGGCATCCGCTGAGTTTTTCGTCAATGCAACTCAAGGATCGTTACATCATCATCATGGCCGGGGGTCGGGGCGAACGCTTCTGGCCGGTCAGCCGCGAGCGCAAACCGAAACAGCTCATCACCCTGCTGGGCGAGCGCTCGTTTCTTCAGCAGACGGTCGACCGCGTGAAGCCAGTCGCGCCACTGGAGAACATTTTCATCATCACCAATGCTGTGCAGGCTGCTGCCGTGCGCCGGCAACTCCCAGAACTGCCCAGGCGCAACATCATCGGTGAGCCATGCGGGCGCGATACCTGCGCCGCCGTGGCACTGGGTGCGGCGCTGGTTGGCGCCCGGTCCGGGAACGGCGTAATGGCAGTGCTGCCGGCCGACCACGTCATTCCGGACGAGGCCAAGTTTCGCCGCGTCCTGATCGACTCGATGGCCTTGGCCAAGCGCGAGCCGGCGCTCGTCACAATCGGCATCCAGCCACACGAGTCGGCCACCGGATACGGCTACATTCAGGTTGGCAACAAGTTGGCCAAGGCCTCAGTCAAGTCGCTCAAGTCCACTTTTTTCACCGCCAAAAAGTTTGTCGAAAAACCGAATCTCGCCACGGCTAGGCGCTACCTCAAGAGCGGCAACTACCGCTGGAACGCCGGGATGTTCATCTGGTCGCACGAGACCATCGCCGGCGAGTTGCAGCGACTGCAGCCCAAGCTGTTTGCCGCTGCTGAAAAGTGGCGAGGTATCAGCAGCTTGGCCAAGCTCAATGCTGCTTTGGCCAGGAACTATCCCAAGCTGGAAAAAATCTCGGTGGACTACGCCATCATGGAGAACGCGCAAAATATCGTCTGTGCGGACGGCGTGTTCGGCTGGGACGACCTCGGCTCCTGGCCGGCCTTGGCGCGGCACCTCAAGCCGGATGCGGCCGGCAATTGCGCCGTCGGCGACCTCATACAAATCGACTCCGCGAACAACGTGATCTTCGACGCCCGAACACGAAAACGCGCGCCGATTGCCCTTGTTGGCATCAGTGACATGGTCGTCGTGCAGACCGATGATGCCACCCTGGTCGCCCATAAGTCCGAGTCCCAGAAAATCAAGCAAATCGTCGCCCGCCTGGCTAGGAACAATCGTTTCGCACACTTGGTTTGACTCATATCCCCAATCCTGATTTGTTCGCTCTGACAAGATGACTTCCACGCTGCACTACGACAACGCCCGGATCGCCCAGCAGCTTTTCAACAACAACCCCAAGAACCTCCAGAGGCTCGAGGCGCACCTCGGCGTCAAGGCGACCAGTCGCGACGGGTGGATCAAGCTCGACGGCGGGGAGGCTGACGTCGCGAGGGCGACCGGGTTGTTCCAATCGCTCGAGAGTGCGGTCAAGGCTGGTGTGGCGATCCGCAACCGCGACTTCAGCTACGCGCTGAACACCGTGGAAAGTGACGGCTTGGAGGCGCTGGATGGGCTTTACTCGGTGACGCTGCAGACCTCCCCCCGCAAGCCGCCGGTCAACCCCAAGACGCTCGGGCAGAAGCGCTACATCGAGGCGATCCAGAATCACGATATCACCTTTGGCATGGGGCCGGCCGGCACCGGCAAGACGTTCCTCGCGATGACCCTGGCCGTCATTGCGCTGAAGGAGGAAAAAGTGTCGCGCATCATCCTCACGCGGCCGGCGGTCGAGGCCGGCGAGGCGCTGGGTTTTCTGCCGGGCGACTTGTACGAGAAACTGGCGCCGTACCTGCGGCCGCTGCATGACGCCTTGCAGGATCTGCTGTCGATGGAGGAGGTGCAAAAACAGATGGATCGTGGCACGATCGAGATTGCACCGCTGGCCTACATGCGCGGCCGCACGCTCAACAACGCCTTCATCATTCTGGACGAGGCACAGAATTCCACCGCCGAGCAGATGCTGATGTTCCTTACGCGGCTGGGCTTCAACTCCAAGGCCGTCATCACCGGCGACCCGACGCAGATCGATCTGCCGCCGAGCAAGACCTCCGGCATCATCGAGGCCCGGACCGCTCTGGCCAAGGTCGAGGGGATCGCCCTCTGTGAGTTCGACAAGCGGGATGTCGTGCGCCACCCGCTCGTCCAGCGGATCGTTCAGGCTTACGACGACCTCCGTAAAGGAGGGGAGTGACACCGCGCCTGGCCAAGCTGATTCGCCGATGTCACTCACCGTTCGCAACCGCCAAAAGTGCCACCCCGTCGATGCGTGGCTGCTGCGGCGCTTGGTCAAGTGGGCGCTGGCCGAGACCGAGCCAAGCCAGTCGGCCGGGCCGGGGTCGTACGAACTCGGGGTTTATCTCGTCGGCGCGGCCGAGATGGTCAGGGCCAATTGGGAATATCTACGGCACGAAGGGTCGACCGACGTGA
>CAJWEP010000031.1 GCA_913030945.1 uncultured Verrucomicrobiota bacterium | reverse complement strand
ATCACAACGATGAGAATGGATCATTGCCAGCCTCCAGTGTGACATTGGACAACGCACATGTGTCCATTTTCGGCTCTGCCAGTGAGAATCAGCCGCCGATCATTACCGCTGTTTCTCCGGCGATCAGCAGCATCTTTGTCGATGCCGGTAAAAACATTACCTTTGGGGTGAACGACGATCAGGGGATCGAGCCGGACGGCATTAGTGTCACCTTGAATGGGACCATTTACACCTCGGGTAACGGCTTAACCGTCGGCGGAACCGCCACCGCCCGGGAGGTGGCGCTAGGCGGCCTGACAGCCGGGGTAAACTATCATGCCGTCATCACCGTCACCGATGCTGATGGGGAAACCGATACCTGCAACCTCTACTTTGATACTTTTTCCAGGGACAACCTGGTGATCGAGTCTGAGGATTATAACTTCGAGGGCTGGGACGATTACGGTGAATTCATCGATGATCCGAAGATCATTCCAGAGCTTGACGAGGGTGGAGAAACGAATTGGGATGAAGGTTCGTACATTGGCAATTATGGCGCACTGGGTGTCGATTTCTTTGATACCAATGCATCCGGCATCCGCGGTCCAACTCGCCGGTATCGTCCCGAGGATGGAGTCAGCACCGTAGCGGCTCTCGATCTCCCAAGGCCCAAGTTCATCGAGGCCGGCGGCGCGAATAAGGGTGTTGTGGACTTTGGCGTGTGTGAGATTGCAGAGGGCGAGTGGCTCAATTACACACGCACTTTCAAGGCCGGGCATTACGAGGTATATCTGCGCCAGGCGATTTTCGACATTGACAGTACACTCTGCACGCTCGAACGGGTCACCAGTGCCGCCAATGAGGAGGAACAGACCACTGAGGTGCTGGGAAGTTTCCTGGGAAGGGAATCCGGCGTGGAATTTCGCAATACCCCGCTCACCGATGGCCTAGGTCTTCATCCTGTGGTGGTCTCATTATCCGGGAAATCCACCCTGCGGCTTGCCCAGCACAGTACCGACCCCAATGGTGCCTATTGGTATCAAAACTACCTGCTGTTCCGGCCGGTGGCAGATCCCGGCAAGCTTCGTCCGCTGGTCACCGGTGGCACGCCGTTGCCAGGGTCGTCCCTGGGCGCTGCGGACGCTGGGCTGTCTGTGACTGTGATGGACCGCCAGACCAAGCTCGATGTCTCCTCTGTGAAGGTTGCTATCAATGGAGAGGAGTTGGGTGCAGAGGTCTCCACCGAGGATGGCATCTCCACCATCTCACTGGCCCTCGATCCACTGCCACCGTCGGGTGAAAGTGTGCAGGTGCAACTTTCCTACGGGGATCAGGATGGCGTCCGGCAGGTTTTGAACTGGAGTTTCCACATGCTCTATTCCGCGTTGTCGGCCGAAGGGGCGGGATTACCCGGGTCGGGCAGCGACCCTGGATTCGACGTGCGTCTGGTACAGGCACCGCCTGAGCTTAATCTGAACAGCAGCATCGCACGCGCTGAGGCCCAGCTGGCGGAGGGTTCAGATATAGAGGCTGTGGTGGATGTTAGGGAGGTGACCCAAGTCATCAACTACAATCAGGACGTGGATGGCTCATCCGGCAATTTTCCGAACGATACACTGTTTCCCGGGATTAATCCGGATGAAAACCAGGACAACATGGCTATGGAGGCTTTGACTCATCTGGAACTGTCCGCGGGCATTCATCAGTTTGGTGTTGTGGCTGATGATTCCTTCAAGGTCGAGTCGGGAGGGCAGATCATTGGTATCCACGACGGTGGATCGTCCACTACGGTGTTTGAAATCGTCGTCTCCAAGGCAGGCGTGTATCCGTTCCGCATGGTTTGGGAGGAGACAGGTGGCAGCGCCCACCTCGAGTGGTATTCCATTGATCTGGACACAGACACCATGGTGCTGATCAATGACCCCAACACCGCCGATTCAATCAAGGCCTACCGAACAATGGCAGCTCCCCCGGCGACACCGCCGACAATCAGCGTCGTGAACAACGGCGACGGGACAATCACGGTGACGTTCGAGGGCAAACTGCAGGCAGCAGCGACGGTGAACGGCCCATGGGCCGATGTGGAGGGTGCAACCAGCCCGCACACGATTCCGGCTGATCAAGCGGCACAGTTTGGCCGCGCGGTGAGATAAGATTCACACCACCAACTAAACCAACGAAGGGTCCGGCCGAGGCCGGGCCTTTTTTTTGGTTTTGCGCTTGGGCAAGCGGTCTTGATTAATCGTTAGTTTTGGATTGCCTTGGCGCTGGTTTGGGAATTGATTCCGCTGCCGGCACTGCCGTCATTCCGTTGTCAGGCAATGCGCGCTTCTACCGTCTCAGCTCGGCATCGGCCCTCAAGATCACCAGCGTTCAGGTTGGCAACGGCAAGGTGACACTCAAGTGCGAGTGACGTTGGCCAAGCGCTTGGCCAATGGGATTAAAAAAAAGGAGCCGGAACGGCTCCCTTTCTTGCTCAATCAACGCTTCGTCAAATCGCCTCGTTGCCCTTTTCCTCAGTACGAATCCGGATGGCCTCCTCAACGGAGGTGACGAATAGTTTACCGTCGCCAATCTTTCCAGTGTTGGCGGCCTTGGTGATCGCGTCCAGGCAGGTCTGGACATTTTCGTCTGTGACCACCAACTCGAGTTTGATCTTAGGCAGAAAGTCGACGGTGTATTCGCTGCCCCGGTAAATCTCGGTGTGACCCTTTTGTCGGCCGAATCCCTTGACCTCAGATACGGTCATGCCCTCCACGCCGACTTCCGCCAGCGCGTCCCGGACTTCATCCAGCTTGAACGGTTTAATAATTGCTTCGATTTTTTTCATAAGATGTCGTTGGTTTTTCTTGCTTTGGGTTAGCTGAACCTTTGGCACGAATGCAGCAAAACCCGCACGCTCGAAAAAAGGGGCAAGTCCTGTGCCAAAGCAGGAGTTGAAACTGCAAGCCGTTTGATTCAAGCAAGTTAAGATTATTCCTCGTAGCGCCTGGCTGTGCGCTGTGCGGATTTTCGCCATTCCTTGCGGGGCTTATTTGGCACGTTGGTCAAAAACAGACAGCTCGCCAGCTTGGCCACTCGACTCCAATCCCCTTTGCCCCTAGCCTGCCGCGCGTTGTCTGATATGCTCAAATCCTCCGGCGCCATGGCCGGGGCCACGCTGCTCAGTCGCCTGCTCGGGATGGTTCGGGTGATGATTTACGCCCGATTCATGGGTGACGGGGCGATTGCCAGCGCCTTCGTTTACGCCTTCCAGATTCCCAACCTGTTCCGACGCCTACTCGGCGAGGGCGCGCTTACGGCGGCGTTCATCCCGCTGTTCAAGAACAAGGAGAAAACCGAGGGGGACAAGGCGATGTGGCACACGGCCAACGCCGTCGTCTCGGCGCTGGTGGTGATCTCGGCGCTGGTGATCGGAGTGGTGATGCTGGGCCTTTCCGCGGCGCTGATGTGGGGGGAGTTCGACACGCACACGTGGCTGATGCTTGAGCTGCTGCGGGTGGTGTTCCCGTACATGCTGCTGGTGTGCCTTGCGGCGGTATTCATGGGCATGCTTAACTCTCGCGGCTACTTTTTCATCCCGGCGATGGGCGCCACGCTGCTCAATGTGGTGATGATCGCCACGGTGCTACTCGTCGCGCCGCACTGGGGGGAGGACTTGGGCGAGCAGATTTTCGCGCTGGCGTTCGGCGTGCTGGTGGCCGGAGTGGCGCAGGCCGGCTTCCAGCTGCCGTACCTGTTGCGCGAGGGATACCGGCCGCGGTGGGTGACGCCGTGGCGCAACGACTCCGTCCGGGAGGTGATTCGCAAGATGATCCCGGCGACGATCGGTGTGGCGGCGTTCCAGTTCAACATCATCATCACGCAGACGCTGGCCTTCTGGATCGAGCGCGCCAGCGGCGCGAAGATCGTGGCGTCATTCGAGTATGCGGTGCGGTTGATGGAACTGCCGCAGGGTGTGTTCGGCGTGTCGCTGGCGACGTTCCTTTTGCCGACGCTGGCCGGCTTGGCCGCGGACAAACAATTCCCCGAGTTTCGCGACAATCTCCGGCGCGGCATGGGTTACCTGTTTTTCGTGAACGCCCTGGCGGCGGCGATGCTGATGGTGCTGGCCGTGCCGATGGTGCGGCTGTTGTTCGAGCGCGGTGAGTTCAACGCCGACTCGACGGCACGTGCCGGCTTTGCCCTGATGTGTCTTGCTCCGAGCCTGCTGACCTACTCGGCGGTCAATGTGATGGCGCGGGCGTTTTACGCGCTGGGCGACACGAAGGTCCCGATGCAAATCAGCGCAGTAAGTCTTTGCCTGAACATCGTGGTGCTGGTGCCGCTTGTTTTTATCTTCGAAGATAAAAACAAGGCAGGTGCGCTCGGGGTGGCAAACGCTATCAGTTCCCTCGTAAATGTCGGGCTGCTGTCGTACGCCCTCAACCGAAAAATGCCCAAGTGGGAGATTCAATCGCTGCTGCGGCCGCTCGCCGGCATGCTGTTGGCGGCTGGTGTTGCCGGTGTCGTCGCCTGGGTTTTGCACGGCCAATGGATGGAACAATTTGGCAATGAATCGGTGTGGCTGAAGATCGGCGAAGTGTTCGCCCCGGCCATCGTCGCGGCCCTGGTTTACTGGGGCATCACTGCCGCCATCGGCCTCCGCGAAGCTCGTGACTTGTTCACCCTTTTCCGAAACGACCGGGCAGGTGAATGATCCGCTTGGCCAAACGCTTGGCCGTTTTCGCTTTTATCCCCGCGCCAAAACCGCTTAATTGCGCGCCGCAATGAGTCGTTACGCGACCATCACCGTCATCGGGCGGGACAAGACCGGCGTCGTGGCCAGGGTCACCAACCTGCTGTTCGAAACCAGGGCCAACATCGAGGCGCTTGAGGAACAGGTCACCCGAGGGCAGTTCAGCATGACCCTACAGGCGAGTTGGGGCGTAAGCCGGTTCGACGAAAAGGCACTTGGCCAAGGGCTGCGCGCTCTGGGCCGTGAGCTGGGCATGGAGATCAAGTGGTGGTTTACCGATCCCAAGCGCCCGCAGCGCATGGCCTTGATGGTCACCCGGGAACCGCACTGCCTTGATGCCATTCTTCAATCGGTGAAAACCGGAAAACTAAAGACGGAAATTGTTGCCGTCATCGGCAACCACCGCGACCTGCAGGCCAAGGTGGAGAAAGCCGGCTTGCCGTTTCATCATGTTTCCTGGACAAATCGCGCGAAGGCCGAAGACAAGACGCTTCGCATTTTGGAAAAAGCGCAGGCGGACTTCGTTGTGCTGGCGCGCTTCATGAAAATTTTGTCGCCGAACTTCGTCTGGCGGTTCAAGAACAAGATCATCAACATCCATCCGTCGCTGCTGCCGAGTTTCCCAGGCCCGCAGCCGTACCGGCAGGCCTACGAGCACGGTGTGAAGATCGCCGGCGTGAGCGCGCATTTCGTGAGCATGCACCTCGACGAGGGGCCGGTCATCGCGCAGGAGAGTTTCCGCATCAAGCCGGGCATGACGCTCAAGCAGATCGTCGCCGCCGGGCAGAAGCTCGAGGCCAAGGTGCTGGTCAGGGCAATTCGCCTTTTCTTGAGCAAACAGCTCGATGTCTACTGGGGCGTGGTCAGCCAGGTCTGACCGCTGGGGCTACTCGTCAAGGAACCGGATGTTGATGCCGCCGGACTTGGTCTGGCCGTCGTTGAGGCTGTCCTGAAGCGTGGGGGAAAGTTCGGCCGGCTTGGCCGGCGACTCCGCTTGGCCAAGCGCTTGGTCTTCAGGCGAGAGCGCATCGCGAAGCGCGCCCTGCACCAGCTCGGCGCAGTGAATCTTCATCGGCGGCAGCGGGCCCAGTTCACCGGAGAGTTCCTCCGGCTTCATTTCCAACGCCTCGTCGGCGGTTTTACCCCGGATCAACTCGGTGGCCAGGCTGGCCACTGCGATGGCTGTCTCACAGCCGAAGCTCTGGAAACTGGCCTTGTCGATGACCTTTTCGCCGTCCTGCTCGCGGTATTTGACCCACATGCGAAGCATCTCGCCGCACTCGGAATTGCCCACCGTGCCGACCGAGTCGGCATCGGCCATTTCGCCGATGTTTTTCGGATCACGGATTGCCTCAGCGACTTTCTTTTGAAGTTCGTCGTTCATTCTAATTCAAAGTGTAGCGGCGGATGGCCGGGTCAACCTCAAGCGACCAGGCATCGATTCCACCGCGCAGTGCGTGAACATTCGGCATGCCGTGGCCCAAGTAATACGCTGCAGCGTCGAGCCCTTTTTTACCCTGATGATCGATCACCACAAATCGCTGGTCGTTGTCCCACGTGCCAAGGATTTCCTGCATCAGCGGCTGCGTGAGCAAAACGGATCCGTCGAGGTGGGCGGCTTCGAATTCTTCACGCGAACGGATGTCAACAAGCCGGATGTCTTCGTCTGCCTCGAGTCGCTTGGCCAGGTCGTTAGGCTCGATCAAAATGCGGGCATCCTCCTCGTGGCTCTGACGAATCTGCTCCAACACGTCGGCGACGGGGAGGTCGCCATTACGCTCGCAAATCCCGGCGAGTGTTTCGTCTGGCTGAAAACCGCAACTGCTGCACCCCCCGATGTGGTATTTGCGAAACAATGCCCGCTGCGCTCCGGGGAACACCTGTAGCACTGCCTGCATTGGGGAGTCGCCTGTGATGGTTTCGCTCATTCAGGCAAACAGTTTTCGCACTTGGTGGATGACTTCTATAAAGCGATCGACCTCGGTTTCGGTGTTATAAAAATAAAAACTCGCCCGGGCGGTCGCCGGGACGCCGAGCTTGGCCAGGAGCGGCTGGTTGCAGTGGTGGCCGGCCCGCAGGGCGACGCCCTTTTGGTCGGCCATCGTGGCCAGGTCGAGTGCGTGCGCATCCGGCAGCACAAAGCTCACCACGCCCGATCGGCCTTTCTTTGGCCCAAAGAGCCGGATGCCGTTGATCTCGGCCAGGCGCTCGCACGCCCGCTTGGCCAGGCGCTGGTCGTGTTCAAAGATGGCTCCCCGGCCGATGGCGTCGAGGTAATCCAGCGCCGCGTGCAGGCCAACGGCCCCGGCGACGTTCGGCGTGCCGGCCTCGAACTTGTGCGGCACGACGTTGAACGTCACGTTGCGGAACTCGACCCTGGAAATCATCTCGCCGCCGCCCTGGTACGGCGGCATGGCCTCGAGCAATTCGCGGCGGCCGTACAGCACGCCAATGCCGGTCGGCCCGCAGGTTTTGTGCCCGGAAAAGGCGAGAAAATCGCAGCCGATTGCCTGCACATCGACCGGCGCATGGCCGGCGCTTTGGGCGGCGTCCATCACGGTGACCACCCCGGCTTCGCGGGCGCGGGCACAGATCTCGGCGATCGGGTTGACCGTCCCCATGGTGTTGGAAATGTGTGTCAGCGAGAGCAGTCGGGCGCGGGCGAGTTGCTCGTCGAGCCACTGCAAATCCAGTTGCCCGTCGTCGCCGGTGATCTCGATGAAGTCTAACCGGGCACCGATGCGCTGGGCCAGCAACTGCCACGGCACGAGGTTGCTGTGGTGCTCCATCTCGGTGAGGAGGATGGTGTCGCCCTCGCGAAGGTTCTCCAGCCCCCAGCTGTTGGCGACGAGGTTCAGCCCCTCAGTGGTGCCGCGCGTGAAGATAATCTCTTCGCGGGAGCCGGCGTTAATGAAATCGGCGACTCGCTGCCGGGCGCCCTCGTACGCCTCGGTGGCGCGGTTGCTCAGCTCATGGATGCCGCGGTGGACGTTGGCGTTGTCGTGTTCGTAGTGGTGCCGAATCGCGTCGATGACCTGCCGCGGTTTCTGGCTGCTGGCGGCGTTGTCGAGGTAGACTAGCGGATGGTCGTTCACCGTTTCCTGCAGGATAGGAAAGTCTTCTCGGAGCGCGGCCCAGTCGATCACGCCGTCGCGCTTGGCCAAGCTCGTTGTTTTCGCCGGTGCGTTCATCACATCATGCCAAGTTGCAGCTTGGCCACCTCGCTCATCATGTCCTGGCTCCATGGTGGATCCCAGACGAGTTGCACGTCTACCTCGTCGACTCCCTCGATGCACAGCAGCCGGTTCTGCGCGTCCTGTTGCAGTACCGGCCCCATGCCGCAGCCGGGCGCGGTGAGGGTCATCTTCACGTCGACCCGCCAGCCGTCGTCGACCTGGGTCGGTGTGCTGTCGTACACGAGTCCAAGATCCACGATGTTCACCGGGATCTCCGGATCATAAACCGTCTTGAGCTGCGCCTCGATCTGCTGGTTTAAGTCGTCGACCGTTTCCGGCCTCTTCGCCTCCTCCGCCGGGGTCTTGACCGGCTCAAGACCTAGCGCGTCGGCGTCACTTCCCTCAATGCGGAACATATTGCCGTTGACGATAACCGTGAAGGTGCCACCGAGCGTCTGTGTGACCTGTGCCGTCTCGCCTTTTTGAAGCGTCACCTTGTCGCCTGATGGGACGATTGAGGCTTCGATGTCACGGTTGAGAGCTATGGGGCCGTCGGGGTTCATCTCAAACGGTCTGCGTGGCCGACTCGGCGGCGAGCGCCTGGATGCGGCTCACCATCGAGTGCAGTCCGTTGCGGCGGGTCGGGCTGAGGTGTTTGTCAAGGCCAAGCCGGGCCACAGTTCCGATGCAGTCGGTGGCCACGATTTGTTCGGCGGTTTTTCCATTGTAAATCAGCAGCAACACGGCGATCAGGCCCTTGACGATAAAGGCGTCCGCGTCGGCGCGAATCTCAAAGGCCGGCGGCTCGCCATTGCAGGGCCGCATCCGCAGCCAGACGTTCGCCTGGCAGCCGTGCACGCGGTTTTCCTCAATCATCTCGGACTCGTCGAGCGGCGGCAGTTTTTTGCCCAACTCGATGAGGTAGGCAAACCGCTCCTCCCAGTCGCCGAGAAACTCAAAGTTCCCGATCAACTCGTCGAGGGTCGTGTTCAGGAAATCCGCCACGGTTCAGTCCAGTTGATGCTTCGCCTCGAGGCGGTTCCAAACTAGCGCGTCGAGTTCCTCGCGCGCGGCGTCGTGCCGGATGCGCTCGACGATCTCGCCGGCGAACCCGTGCATTAGCATCCGGCGTGCCGTGCAGGCGTCGAGCCCGCGGGTGCGCAGGTAAAAAACCGCGTCGGCATCCAGTTCGCCGACAGTCGCCCCGTGGGTGCACTTCACATCGTCGGCGTAAATCTCGAGCTGCGGCTTCGTGTTGGCCGTGGCGTCATCGCTGAGCAAAAGGTTTTTGTTGGTCTGCTTGGCGTTCGTTTTTTGGGCACCCGGTTGCACGAGGATGCGCCCATGAAAGACGCCGCGCGACTGGTCGTCGAGGAGGCCGTTGAAATACTCATGGCTGTCACAGTGCGGCGCGGCGTGATCGACGATCATGTGATGATCGGCCAATTGCTGCCCGCGTGTCATGTAGAGCCCGTTCAGCACGCACTCGGTGCCCGGTTGAGCCAGGCGCAGGCGCAGGTTGTTGCGCGACAACCTCGCCCCAAGCGCGATCGAGTGGAATGCATACCGCGCATCGCGGCCCAACTCTGAATGCAGCGACGCCAGGTGAAACGCCTTGGCCGACTGGTCCTGGAATTTCACGTGCTCAACATTTGCACCGTTGCCAACACGTGTCTCGGTGACGACGTTGGTCACGGTCGCCGCTTGGCCAAGCGACAGGTGCGACTCGATAATGGTGCCGTGCGAGTTGGCCCCGGCGACGATCCAGTTGCGGACGTGCGCCGCTTCGCCGTCTTCGCCGGCCATGGTGACAAACAGCAGATGAACCGGCTTGGCCAAGTGCTGGCCGTCGCCGATTTGGATGACTGCGCCGTCGGTAAAAAACGCATCGTTGAGCGCCACGAACGGGTTGTCATCGCCTCCGGAAAGCGAGCCAAGTTCGCCTTCAAAATGGGCCAAGTTGGAGACCGTCACGCCGCTTGACTGGTCTGCTATCTGCGACAAGTCGGCTTTGAAATGGCCATCGACAAAGACCAGCCGGTCGGCGTCCAGACAGCCAAAGGTGACCTCGCCAAGTTGCTCCAAGCCTGGCGTTTGGTCAAAAGGGGAGGTGACCGGACGGAACGGGAGTTCTGTGAGCGGCTTGACGTTGGTGAACCGCCAGTCCTCGTCGCGAAGCGTCGGATAACCAGTTTCGGAAAACCGGGCCAGGCCGGCTTTCCTCAGTGGCATCAACTCCACGCCGTTTTGCTCAAGCTGGACAAACGCCTCAACCGGCGTGGTGGCCGGGTCTGTGGTGGCAACGTTGCTCATGCGGCTTCCTTGACCAGCCAGTCGTAGCCCTTCTCCTCCAGTTCAAGCGCCAGCGATTTGTCACCAGACCTGATAATGCGGCCGTCGTGCAGCACGTGCACGAAGTCCGGCACGATGTAGTCGAGCAGTCGCTGGTAGTGCGTGATGACGACCTGGGCATTCTTCGGGCCCCTGAGGCGGTTGACGCCGTCGGCGACGATGCGCAGCGCATCGATGTCGAGGCCGGAGTCGGTCTCGTCGAGCACGGCCAGCCACGGATTCAGCATGGCCATCTGCAAAATCTCGTTACGCTTCTTTTCTCCGCCGGAGAAACCGGCGTTCACCGGCCGCTTGAGAAACTCCTCGCCGAGGCCAAGCTCCTTCATCTTCGCTTTCACGGCCTTGAGAAAGTTCATCGCGTCGAGTTCCTCCTCGCCGCGATGCTTGCGAATCGCGTTGACGGCCGAGCGCAAAAAGTAGGCGCTGTTCACGCCGGGAATTTCCACCGGGTACTGGAACGCCATGAAGACGCCCTCGCGGGCGCGTTCCTCCGGGGCGAGGTCGAGCAGGTCATTGCCCTTGTAGCGCACCTCGCCACCGGTGACGTCGAAGCCCTCGCGACCGGCGAGCACGGAGGCGAGGGTGCTTTTGCCGCTGCCGTTCGGGCCCATGATGGCGTGCACCTCGCCGGCGTTTACGGAGAGGTTGATTCCCTTGAGGATCGGCTTATTGTCGATCCCGGCCAGTAGATTTTTTATCTCGAGCATTCTGTCAAAAATGGTTATCCCACGCTGCCTTCAAGGCTGACGTCGAGGAGTTTTTGGGCCTCCACGGCAAACTCCATCGGGAGTTCGCGAAAGACTTCCTTGCAGAAACCGTTGACGATCATGTTGACGGCGTCCTGCGTCTCGAGACCGCGCTGGTTGCAGTAAAAAATTTGGTCTTCGCCGATCTTGGAGGTGGTCGCCTCGTGTTCGATGTTGGCGGTGGTGTTTTTCACCTCGATGTACGGGAAGGTGTGCGCGCCGCACCGGTCGCCGATGAGCAGCGAGTCGCACTGGGAATAATTGCGTGCGTTGGCCGCCTTTTTGCCGACCTGAACCAGCCCGCGATAACTGTTCTGTCCCCGGCCGGCGGAGATGCCCTTGGAGACGATCGTGCTGCGGGTGTGTTTGCCGAGGTGCACCATCTTGGTGCCGGTGTCGGCCTGCTGGGCCTTGTTCGTAAGGGCGACGGAGTAGAATTCGCCAACCGAGTTGTCGCCCTGCAAAATCACACTGGGGTACTTCCAGGTGATCGCCGAGCCGGTCTCGACCTGTGTCCACGAGATCTTTGCGTTGGTTCTGCAGATGCCGCGCTTGGTCACGAAATTGTAGATACCCCCGCGGCCTTCCTCGTCGCCGGGATACCAGTTCTGCACGGTCGAGTACTTGATGTCGGCGTTGTCGAGCGCGACCAGTTCCACCACGGCGGCGTGCAACTGGTTCTCGTCGCGCATTGGCGCGGTGCAGCCCTCGAGGTAACTGACATGGCTGCCCTCCTCGGCAACGATGAGCGTGCGCTCGAACTGCCCGGTGTTGGCGGCGTTGATGCGGAAATAGGTGCTCAACTCCATCGGGCAGCGTGTGCCCTTGGGGATGTAAACAAACGAGCCGTCGCTGAAGACAGCCGAGTTGAGCGTGGCATAAAAGTTGTCCGTGTACGGCACGACGGTGCCCAGATATTTCCGGACAAGCTCCGGATGTTCCTGCACTGCTTCGGAGATCGAGCAGAAAACAACCCCCGCCTTGGCCAGATCCTCCTTGAACGTCGTGCCGATCGACTCGCTGTCGAACACGGCATCGACCGCCACGCCGGCCAACCTCGCCCGCTCGTGCAGTGGCACGCCGAGTTTCTCGTAGGTCTCGAGCAGCTTGGGATCGACCTCGTCGAGACTCTTCGGTCCGTCGCCCTTTTTCTTTGGAGCGCTGTAGTAGGAGATAGCCTGAAAATCAATCGGCGGGTACTTCACGTGCGGCCAGGTCGGGCACTCCAGTTTCTCCCAGTGTCGCAACGCTTTCATTCGCCACTCAAGCAGCCACTCCGGCTCGTTCTTCTTGGCGGAGATGAACCGGACGGCTTCCTCGCCCAGGCCCGGCTTGAGCGACTCGCTCTCGATGTCGGTGACGAAGCCGTACTTGTAATCGCTTGCGACAAATTCATCGATGGTGTCTGTGTCGGCTCTCATGCGATGGTCTCTTTTCGACCGCAGTCCGCACATGTGTCGGTGCAGCGGCCATGCAGTGCGATATCGATTTTCCTCACTTGAAATTCGCTTGGCACGTCCACCTCCGGCACCCTCGGCGAGTTCTTCAAGTCAACGTCAAACACCTTGCCGCAGTCATCGCAGCAGAAGTGCGCGTGCTCACTCATGTTGGAGCAGAACAGCGTCGCGCCACGGTCCACGTTCACCTGCCGCACGACGCCGCATTTCACGAGGGCGTCGAGGCTGTTGTACACCGTGGCCATGGAAATCTCCGGTTTCGACTGCTTGGCCCGCATGAACACCTCCTCGGCGGAGGGATGATCGCGAAGGCCAAGCAACACCTCGTAAACGTGCTGCCGCTGGGAAGTGGCTCTCAAGCCCTTCTCGGCAAGTCGTTTATTGAGGGATTCGCCGGACGTGGGAAGATGGTCCGTCACCATGTCAGAAAAGTGCCATTGGCCAAGCGCTGTGTCAATACTTGGAATAATTCTAATTTGCAACTCCCTACTGATTGGCCATACGGGAATAGCGTTAATCGCTAGGCAGCAATGACTTCCAGTCTAGAGCGGGGTGGCCGGCGGCGATAATGGAGGGGTTTCGTAGCTCTTCGCGGCCGTAGGCCAGGCGGTAGCCGTCGAGGGTGCAGACGGCTCCGCCGGCTTCCTCTAGGATGCATTGGGCCGCGGCGGTGTCCCATTCCATCGTCGGGACGAAGCGCGGATAGAGATCGGCCGCGCCCTCGGCGACAAGGCAGAATTTGAGCGAACTGCCCATGCTTACCAGCTCGGCGTCCGGGAGTTGCTCGAGCATGGCGGCGACTTTCGGGCCGGCGTGGTCGCGGCTGGCGACGATGCGCAGCCTGGCCTTGTCGGGCTCGGCGACGCGGATCAGCACCGGCTCCGCTTGGCCAAGCCGCTTGAACGCGCCGCTGCCACGCGCCGCGAAGTATTCCAAATCGGATGCCGGGGCCAAGACCACGCCAAGCGTTGGTTCGCCGTTTTCGATCAGTGCAATGTTGACGGTGAACTGGCCGGTTTTCTTGATGAACTCCTTGGTGCCGTCGAGCGGATCGACGAGCCAGAAGCGGTTCCAGCCCAGCCGCTCCTCGGTCGGGATGCCTTCGGATTCCTCGGAGAGCACCGGGATGTTCGGCGTGAGATTTGCCAGCGCGGTGACGATGCAGTCGTGAGCCGCGCGGTCGGCCTGCGTGAGCGGGGAGTCATCCTCTTTCAACTCAATCTCGGCCGGGCCGTCGTAGGTTTCCAGGATCGCCTCGCCGGCCTCGGCGGCGATCTGTCGGATGTCTTCAATCATTTCAAAAATCATACCCAGCCCACGCCGGGGAATTTGGCCAGGAGATCCTTGCGGATCCTTGGGTAGTCGCGCTGCTTGAACGCCGGCCAGTCGTCACAGAAATCGATCTTTTTGTTTTTCGGCGTCAGCAGCTTGAACCGAACGATGTGCCCGCTCTCGCAGATGCGCGGATGTTCGGCGAGGCGAAAGCATTCGTGCAGCTTCACGTGCAACTCCACCGGCAGCGGGTTGCCGTGTTTGTCGGTTGGGGTGTCCGGGTATTCCAAGCGCTTGGGTTTGTCGTTTGGCCAAGCGATGGTTTGCGGCGCGAGTTCGTCGAGCCACTCCCACTGCTCGCCGGGCATGTGCGCGCGGAACGCCGGCTTGACGTCGGCGGCGACCGCCTGCTTGGCCAAGGTCATGCCTGCAAACGCGGTGGCGAGGCAATTCAAAATCGCTGTTTCGTCGAGCGGCGGAAACTCCAAGTCGGGGCGCGCCGCGCCCAGCCAGTTGAGTCGCCGGATGAGTTGCCGGATGGAGTGGTCGAACGACTTGGGCGTGAACCAGTCGCTCAGACAGGCCCTGGCCAGCGCTTGGCCAGCGGCTTGCGGATCGGCCTCCTTCGCCCGTGACCGGCCCAGTTCGAGGTCGCGAAAACGCGTGATTTCAAAGGTCTCGATGCGTCTCGGGCCGGGGTCAAACTCGCACTCCAGCCGGGTGGTGAGTTCGTCCGGAAACAGCTCGCGCACCCAGTCCAGTTCCACCGCCGCGGCCAGGCTGAGCAGCGTTTGGGCGCGGTTGCCCCGGGCGGAAACCTGGCGGATCTCGCCGACGACCAGCAGCGGAGATTTCTGCACGACGCTCTCGCGGACGAGCGTGCCGCTGCGGCCGCCGGTCAGGCTGCAAACCAGCGTGCCGCTGTCGCGCCGGACGCAAAGCTGGTCGGCAAACGCGGCGAGGATGCAGTAGCGCAGGGCGGCGGACTTCGACCGGTTGGTCGCCGTTGACGTGTCGGTGGCCTTGGCGAGGCGGAGGATTTGCCGGAACGCCGAATCGACCTCGCGGCACGCCACGGCATGGATGCCGTGCGCGCGGCAGTCGTCGACGTTGTAGCGGCGCGCGTTGGCGAATTGCCACGCGCGCATCTGCACCTCGAAGTCCGAGTCGGCCCCGTCGCGAAACGGCTCCTGCGCGGCCTGCACATTTTTGTCGTCGCGCGCGGAGCGGATGAGAATGTCGCGACTGCCCATGAACGCCGCGCACAACACCGCCTCGTGCACGCAGTCGCGGCGGCCGGCCTCGACGATCATGCGGGCCAGGCGCGGGTGCATCGGCAGCCGCAGCATGGCGCGGCCCACGTCGGTCAAGCCGCCAAGGTTGTCGTTGGCCAAGCGCTTGGCCAAGGCGCCGAGCGAGTGGAGCAGCGACTCGGCCTTGGCCACGGCGCTGGTGTCCGGCTTGTCGAGCCAGTCGAACCGGGCCGCTTCGTCGATGCCGGCGGCGTGCAGCATGAGCACCGACTCCGACAAATCGGTGCGATGGATTTCCGGCGTGTTGTGCTCGGGGCGATTTAGGTGGCCGCTCTCGGTCCAGAGCCTGTGGCAGATGCCCGGCGCGGTGCGACCAGCGCGCCCGGCACGCTGGTCGGCTGAGGCGCGACTGATCTCCTCGATGAGCAGTGTGCCGAAGCCGCGCTCGGTGTCGAAGCGGGCGACGCGGGCCAGGCCGCTGTCGATGACATGGCGGATGCCGTCGATGGTTACCGAGGTCTCGGCGACGTTGGTGGCGACGACGATTTTGCGTCGCTCACTCCCGGAAAAGGCGCGGTCCTGATCGGCCGGGGAGAGATCGCCGTGCAGCGGGATCAGCTCGACCGGTTCAGGCAGCTGCCGCCGGCCGATGGCGCTGATTGTGCCGCGAATTTCGCCCATTCCGGGCATGAAAATCAGGATATCGCCGGGCGAGTTGTCGCGGAGGATTTGATCGACCGCCCCGGCGGCCTGCTCGGTGACCGGGTCGCGGTTGCGGTATTTGCCGTAGCGAATCTCGACCGGAAACGTGCGCCCGTCGGAGGTGAGCACCCGGCAAGGTTCGTCGTCCGCTTGGCCAAGGTAGCGGGCTATCGGGCCGGTCTCAATGGTTGCCGACATGACGACGAGTTTGAGGTCGGCGCCCCCGGTGCATTGCAGTAATTTGACGAGGCCAAGCGCGAGGTCGCTCATCAGGTTGCGCTCGTGAAACTCGTCGAACAGCACCGCTCCGACGCCGGCCAGGCGCGGGTCATCCTGCAGGCGGCGCAGTAGCACGCCCTCGGTGATGAACTCGATCTTGGTTTCGGGGCCGGTGTGGTTCTCGAACCGAACCTGGTAGCCGACTTCGCCGCCGAGCCTGGCCGAGCGTTCCCACGCGACGCGACGGGCGAGCGAGCGGGCGGCGACGCGGCGCGGCTGCAGAACAACAACTTTGCCGCCGCGACAAAGCACATCGTCGAGGATCATCTGCGGCACCTGTGTGGACTTGCCGGAGCCGGTCGGCGCGGCGAGCACGAGCCGGTCGTGCACGGCGAGCGTGTCGGTGATCTCGCTGTGGATGTCCCAGATGGGGAGCGACTCATTCATGCCGCATGCGCTTGGCCAAGCGGGGACGGGGGACGGGGCGTCAAAGCAGATGGCCCAGTTTTTCGCGCTTGGTCTTGAGGTAGCTTTTGTTGTGCCGGTTCGGCTTCACACGGATCGGCACCTGCTCGACGATCTCGAGGCCGTACCCCTCCAGCCCAACGATCTTTTTCGGGTTGTTGGTGAGCAGGCGGATTTTCTTGATGCCGAGGTCGGCGAGGATCTGCGCACCGATGCCGTACTCGCGCAGGTCCATCGGAAAACCGAGTTTCTCGTTGGCCTCGACGGTGTCCAGGCCGCTCTGCTGGAGCTTGTAGGCTTTGATTTTAGGGGCCAATCCGATGCCGCGGCCTTCCTGGCGCATGTACAGGATCACCCCGTGGCCGACATCGGAAACCTGTTTCATCGCCTGTTGCAACTGCGGCCCGCAATCGCAGCGGCGCGAGCCGAACACGTCGCCGGTGAGGCATTCGCTGTGCACGCGTACGAGCGTGCGTCGGCGGGCGTTCATGCTGCCACGGACGAGCGCGAGGTGGTGATGACCATCGATGGTGGAGCGGTACAGGTGCAGGTCGAACTCACCGAAGTTGGTGGGCATGGTGATGACCTCCTCGCAGGCGACGAGTTTTTCGCGCCTGCGCCGGTACTCGATGAGTTGCTCGATGGAGCAGAGTTTGAGTTTGTGTTTTTTCGCAAAACGGCGCAGTTCCGGCAGGCGGGCCATCGAGCCGTCGTCGTTCATGATTTCACAGATGACGCCCATCGATCGGCAACCAGCGAGGCGGGCGAGGTCCACCGCCGCCTCAGTGTGGCCGGCGCGCTGAAGAACGCCGCCGGTTTTCGCGCGAAGCGGAAAGACATGACCCGGCTGCACGAGATCCTCGGCAAGCGAGGTGGGATTGGCCAAAATTTTGATCGTCTTCGCACGGTCGGCGGCGCTGATGCCGGTGGTGATGCCGAAGGCGGCATCGACGCTGATCTGGAAGTCGGTGCGATGGGTCTCGCGGTTGTTGAGCACCATGCGCTCGATGCCGAGTTGCTGCAGACGTTCCGGGGCGGTTGGCACGCAAATGAGGCCGCGGCCGAACCGGGCCATGAAGTTGACCGCCTTGGCCGTGGTTTTTTCTGCGGCCATGATCAGGTCGCCCTCGTTTTCGCGGTCGGCGTCGTCGACGACGACGACCATTTTGCCGCGCGCGATGTCGCGCAGCACCGCCTCGATCGAGTCAAACTTTGCCAGGGTTTTCTTTGCAGCCATAAATCCGCCGGTGCGGCAAAATACCCGCGCTTGGCCAAGCGGTCGAGATTGGAGGGACGAAAACAGCTGACGAGCCGGTGCTTCGTGCTTGAAATTGGCCAAATATGGGGCACAGTTTTCGTTGCCCATCAAATAGGGAATAATGTAGGCGCTTTTCGCCTGAATATAATTTTTATCATGAAAAAACACAGCATACTTATTGTTGCCGCGCTTGGCCTTGCGACGGCCAGTTCCGCACCCGCCCAATCGCCAGCACCGACTCCGCCCAAGCCTGCCACCTCATCCAAACCGGCTGTCAAGCCGGACTTCCCGTCCTATACAACGGTGATCAAGGGATACGAGCAGGTCATCTCGAGCATGGACAAGAAATCGAGCCTGTTCTCCATCTACGTGCGCAAGAAGGACCAGCAAATGCTCGGGGCGCTGCCGGCCGGGTTTGAGTCGAAGAGATTTTTCATCGCCACGACCGTGGCCAGCGGCGAGACATATGCTGGGTTGCAGGCGGGAGAGAAGTACGTCTACTTCAAGCGGCTCGACAAGCGGTTGCTGATTATCGAGCCCAATCTCGGAGTCCGCTCCACCGGCGACCTCGAGTCGAAGTCCTCCGTGAAGCGGCTCTTCACTGACCGCGTGATCGTTGATGTGCCGATCGTCACGCTGTTGCCGAAAAACCGTCCGGTGATCGACATGGACGCACTGCTCGTCGGCCAGGCGTCGAAATTTTTCGGCAGCAAGGGTTCCGGGTTCAATGCGCGACTGGCGCAGATCCGCACCGCCAAAGCATTCCCGGGAAACGTCGAGTTGGCCTTTACAGCGCCGGCCAGCAACGGCGTGCTCAAGACGCTGCACTACTCGATCAGCTCGATCGTCCCGAGCAAAACCTACAAGCCGCGAGTTGCCGATCAGCGCGTCGGCTACTTCACTACAAGCTACTCCGACCTCGGCAAGTACGTCGACGAGCAGAAGAAGATCCGCTACATCAACCGCTGGCATCTCGAGAAGGCCGACACCAAGCTCAAGGTCAGCCCGGTCAAGAACCCGATCATTTTCTACATCGAGCATACCACGCCGGTGCGCTACCGCCGCTGGGTTCGCGAGGGGATCCTGATGTGGAACAAGGCCTACGAGAAGATCGGCTTGGCCAACGCCATCGAGGTCTACTACCAGGACGCCACCACTGGAGCGCACATGGAGAAGGATCCCGAGGATGCCCGGTACAACTTTGTCCGCTGGCTCAACAACGACGTCGGCACCGCCATCGGGCCGAGCCGGGTCAACCCGCTGACCGGCCAGATTCTCGACGCCGACATTATTTTGACCGACGGCTGGATTCGCCATTATTGGAAGCAATTCAACGAAATTTTGCCGGACATCGCCATGGAAGGATTTGCGCCGGAGACACTCGCTTGGCTCAAGGGACATCCCGAGTGGGATCCGCGTGTGCGCCTGGCCCATCCGTCAATGCGTGACTCCATCAAGGCCGAGCTCGCCGCCCACGGCGCGGAGGCCTACGGCGGTCATCTCTTGGCCAAGGTTGATGGTGAGTTGATTGGCGACAATGAGTTTGACGGCCTGTACGGGCGCATCAGCCAAGTCAACGGACTTTGCCGCGCGGCCGATGCCATGTCGCTCGACCTGGCCACCATGCGGTTCACCTTTGAGTTGGCAGCCGAGGCGGCCAAGGAGGAGGGCGATGAAAAAAAGGATGAGAAAGAAGACAAGCCCAAGCCAAAAGAAACCGAGGTCAAGCTAGATGGGGTACCAGAGTGGTTCATCGGCCCTCTGATTGCTGAGTTAGTCGCACACGAGGTCGGCCACACGCTTGGTCTGCGGCACAACTTCAAGGCTTCAAGCATACATTCGCTTGAAAAAATCAACAGCGACGAGATCAAGGGCAAGGAAACGCTCGCCGGTTCGGTGATGGATTACCTGCCGATCAACATGTACAAGGGCGTCGGTAAAAAACAGGGCGACCACACCATGACCGGCATCGGCCCGTACGATATTTGGGCCATCGAGTACGGCTACTCCATTGTCAGCAAGCCAGAGGAACTAAAAAAAATCCTGAGCCGCGTGTCTGATCCCAAGTTGCAGTTCGCCACCGACGAGGACACGATCGGCCCCGACCCGTTCGCGCGCCGCTACGACTTCGGCGCGAACCCGATTCAGTACGCGCACAACCAGATGAACATCGTGAAACATCACCGTGGGCAGTTGCTCGATCACTTTGTCAAGAAGGGCCAAAGCTGGGCCAAGGCGCGTTATGGGTATCAGCTCACGTTGTCTCTGCAGGCGCGTGCGTTGAGCATGATGGGCAACTGGATTGGTGGCTCCTTTTTAAACCGCGACAAAAAAGGCGATCCCGGCGACCGCTACCCGGTGACACCGGTGCCAGCCAAGCAGCAGCGCGAGGCGCTCGAGTTCATGCTCGAGAACGCCTTCAAGGACGAGGCGTTCGGCCTCAACACCGGGTTGCTGCGTCGCATGAGCAGCGACCGTTGGATCGACAACTTGTCCAGTTCTATGACCGACGCCTCCTGGCCGGTGCATGAAAAGGTCATGGGCATCCAGGCTTCAACGCTCACCATGATTCTCAACCCAACCGCGCTGGGCCGCGTGTACGACAACGAATTTCTCGTTGAGGCTGACAAGGATGCCATTACGCTGCCTGAGATCCTGGGCAAGCTCGACGACGCCATCTGGACCGAGTTGAAGGATCCCGCCAAGGGCGAGCACACCACCCGCAAGCCGCTGATTTCGAGCCTACGCCGCAACCTGCAGCGCGAGCACCTGGAGCGCCTGGTTAGCCTCAGCATGCCCGGCTCGTGGCGCGGCGCCAGCTCGCGGCCGTTGGCCAATCTGGCCACGCAGCAGTTGCGCAGCCTGGCCAAGCGCATCGACGCTGCTCAAAAAGTCGAGGGCGTGAAACTCGATCCCTATACCGCCGCCCACCTTTCCGAGGCGGATGAGCTGATCAAAAAGACCCTAGACGCCGGCATCATCTACGGCAGCACTAAGATTTGACGGGCCAACACCGGTCCAAGCCAAGCGCCTGGCCAATTTCAACCGGCGGCACTTCGCTGTGTCGCCGATTTTCTTTTGGCGCTAGACGGGAGAATTGCCTTTGTTTCCGGCTTGGTTTTATCCAGAGTCCCTGCGTCTTTTGGCCGGCCAAGCGCTTGGCCAAGCGCAACCCAAACCTGACCCATGAGCGACTCGAACGACTCTTTCGCCGCCGAAAAGAACCTCCTCGCGGAGGCGAACCAAAAACCGCTCCTTTCCCGCTGGGGCACGTTCGCCAAGCTATCCGGCCCCGGCTGGTTGCAGGGCGCAATTACCCTCGGCGGCGGCTCGCTCGCTGGCAGCCTTTACATCGGGGTGATTGGTGGCTACGAGCTGCTCTGGCTCCAACCG
>CAJWEP010000030.1 GCA_913030945.1 uncultured Verrucomicrobiota bacterium | reverse complement strand
GTTACGCAGGGCAGTTGAACGGTCTTCAGACCCAGCTTCCTCAGCTTTATGCCGGCACGGCGCGGTACATTTTCGAGTATCCGGAGGACATCCAGCTTTACGGCGTCAGCTTCAACACCGAGATTGGAGCAACCGGCATCTCGCTGCAGGGTGAGGTGTCGTACCGGCGTGATGTGCCGCTGCAGGCGGACGACGTCGAGCTGCTGCTCGCCGGCCTCACGCCGGCCCGGCCGGTGCTTGGCAACATCGGCCTGATCCCGGTGGTGGACACCAACGGCGACGGCGTGCCGGACATGGGCAACCCTGCCTGGCAGGGCCGCAGCATGACGCAGCTTGGCCAGCAGACTTTCAACAGCTACGTGCGGGGTTACCGCGAGTTAGAGGTGTGGCAGCCGCAGTTTACCCTGACCAAGCTGTTTGGTCCGACGCTTGGTGCCTCACAGTGGGTGCTCGTGGGTGAGGCGGCCGCGACGGCGGTTCCGGATTTGCCGAGCAAGGATGTGCTGCGCTTCGACGGTCCCGGCACGGCGCTGAGCGGGGATCCGTTGGCCCCGGCGATACTCGCCTCGGTGGGCCATGCACCGGACCGTTACGAACTGTCCAGTGCCTTTGCGGATGACTTCTCATGGGGCTACCGCCTGGCTGCGCGCATCGACTACATGGACGTGATCGGCGGCGTGAATCTCTCGCCTGCGATTGCGTTTGCGCACGACGTTGACGGCAATACCCCATTGCCGCTGGGCAACTTCCACGAGGATCGCAAGAGCGTGACCGTGGGAGTGACCGCCACGTACCAAAACTCATGGCAGGGCGCCATCAAGTACACCGAGTTCTTCGGTAACGAGGATTACAACCTCATGTACGACCGGGACTTTCTGCAGGCGATGATTCAATATTCCTTCTAACCCAAAATTAATTTAACAATGAAACGCAACACTGGTTTTAATCTGATCACAGCCACCGCACTGGCCGCGGGTCTGGCCACAGCGGCTGCCCAAAGCGCCTCGGACTTGGGCGGCAAACTGACCCCGCTCGGCGCCGAGAAGGCCGGCAACACCGCCGGCACCATCCCCGTCTGGGAGGGGGGCATCACACAGCCGCCGGCCGGTTACAAGTTGGGCGATCATCATCCCGATCCGTTCGCAGGCGACAAATTAAGCGCGACCATCACATCAGCCAATGCAGACCAATACGCCGCCAATCTTTCCGAAGGACACAAGGCGCTCCTAGCCAGATACGCCGACACCTACAAGATGCCGGTGTACCCCACCCGCCGCAGTGCCTCCGCGCCGCAGGATATTTATGACGCCACCAAGGCCAACGTCGGGTCAGCCAAGCTGGTGGACGGCGACAACGGTGTGTCCGGTGCTTCCCGTGGAATTCCGTTTCCGCTTCCGAAAACCGGGCAGGAAGTGATCTGGAATCATTTGCTGCGTTACCGTGGCATGGGTGGCCTTCGCAAGGTGGGGCAGGTCGCCCCGACCCGCTCCGGCAACTACACGTTGGTGCAACTTGAAGAGCAGTTCCTGTGGAACTATCACCAAACGGGTGCCAACGCGGACAGCATCAAAAATGTGTTGGCGTACTTTGAACAAAAAGTCACTTCGCCGGCTCGCCTGGCCGGGACGATCCTGATGGTGCACGAGACGCTCGATCAAGTGAAAGATCCTCGCCGCGCATGGGTATACAACACCGGCCAGCGCCGTGTGCGTCGTGCGCCGAATGTTGCCTACGATAATCCCGGCACCGCGTCCGACAGCATGCGCACCAGCGACCAGTTGGACATGTTCAACGGCGCGATCGACCGCTACGACTGGCAGCTTATCGGCAAACAGGAACTCTATGTACCGTACAATTCCTACAAGCTGCACAGCGACCAGCTGAAAGTGGAGGATATTGTCACACCGATGCACATCAACCAGGAGCATACCCGCTACGAGTTGCACCGCGTGTGGGTGGTCGAGGCCACTCTCAAGGAGGGCAAGCGCCACATCTATGCCAAACGCCGGTTTTATGTAGACGAAGACAGTTGGGGTGTGCTGGTCGTGGATCAGTACGACAACCAGGGCCGCCTATGGCGCGTGTCCGAGGGGCACGGCATCAACTATTATGACATCCTCAGTTTCTGGTCCACGCTCGAGGTGCACATGGACCTGTTGTCCGGGCGTTATCTGGCGCATGGTCTGGACAATGAAAACAAGATGTACGATTTCTCGTATCGGTCCAAGGCTGGTGACTACACGCCGGCGGCGTTGCGTCGGCGGGGCCGCCGTTGATACATCCGTTATTCATTGGTGAGTTTACTCCCCAACCAACCCAACCAACCCAACGACGGGCCGGGGTTCGCCCCGGCCCGTTCCTTTTTTGGCCACCGCAATCTAAACGGATTCCCGGCTTGGCCAAGCAGCCGGGTTGCGGTGCTCCTCCTGTGCGCCTGCTTGGCCGAGCCGGCCGCGCAGCCGGTCGACGGTGACGCCGTCATCGCGCGCCTGGCCAAGCGCTCCCTGTTGCTTGATGTGCACGGCCGGGGCGAACGCGCGCTGGCTGTCGGTGAACGCGGCCACATCCTGCTCACGACCGACAGCGGCCACAACTGGCGGCAGGTCCCCGCTCCGACCCGTCGCATGCTCACGGGTGTGTTCCTCGTTGACGACCAAACTGCCTGGGCGGTGGGCCATCAGTCGGTGATTCTGAAATCCGACGATGGCGGTGAGACGTGGGCCAAGGCCAACGCCGAAAACGATCCCGAGACCGGCTATCTCGACGTACTTTTTCAAGATGCCAGGACCGGGTTCATCGTCGGCTCGTACGGCAAATTCCTCTCGACGAGCGACGGTGGCAACAATTGGACCGAGGCGAAACAGGACGACGACCCGCACTTCAGTCACATTATCGCCACGCCGGACGGCGGCCTTTGGTTGACGGGTGAGTTCGGCACCGTGCGGCGCAGCGGCGACCGGGCCAAGCGCTGGGAACCGCTGGCGACGCCGTACGAGGGCACGTTCTTCGGCGCGCTGCCTTTGGCCAAGGGCGGTGCGGTGGTGTTCGGCTTGCGCGGTAACATCTTCCGCAGCGGGGACGGCGGCGAGTGGCTCAAAATCGAGTCGCCGACGAAGGCGCTGCTGCACGGCGGCCTGGCCCTGGCCGATGGCCGGCTGGTGTTGACGGCTGCTCCGGGCCAACTGCTGGTCAGCGCTGACGATGGGCGCACGTTCCGCTGGGCCGCCATCGTGGCGGATGAGACCGCCACGGCGACCAGCCTGTGGCAGGCCGCTGACGGAGGCGTGCTGCTGACGAGTGACAAGGGCGTGCATCGGCTCGAGTTGGTCGGCCTGAAAACGGAGGCGGGGAAATGAGCGGCACCGGATTCGCGGCTCGGGTGGAGCAGTGGGTGTTTGGTCGTCGCAAACTGATGCTGGTCATATTTCTGCTGGCCACGGTGGTGTTGTTTGGGTTTGCCACGCAGACACGAATTGACGCCGGCTTCGAGAAGCAACTTCCACATGGACACCCCCACATCAAGACGTTCACAGAATATCAGTCGCAGTTCGGTGGGGCCAACCGCGTGATGGTGGCGTTGATGGCTAAGGAAGGGGACATCTTCACGCCGGAATATTTTAAGAAACTCGAGGCTGTGACCGACGCGATGTACGCCATGCCGGGCGTGGACCAGTCGAGTATCACGTCGTTGTTCACGCCGAACGTCCGGTTTACCGAGGTCGTCGAGGACGGCTTTACCGGCGGGAACGTCGTCCCGGCTGACTTTCCAGTGGGTAGGGCTAATCCAACTCATGAGGATCTGGCCCGCGTGCGGGAGAATGTGCTCAAGTCGAACTACATGGGCCGGCTTGTGACCGACTCGTTCAACGGCGCGATGGTGATGGCCAACCTGCTCGACATCGACCCTAAATCAAAGAAGCCGCTGGACACCTTCGCCGTGGCGCGCGAACTGGAGGCGCTGCGCGGGAAGTACGAGGACGAGCAAACCAGTGTGCACATCATCGGCTTTGCCAAGGTGATGGGTGACATTCGGGACGGAGCGCTCAACGTGGTGACCTTTTTTGGCATTACCGTGCTGCTGACCGCGCTGCTGGTCTGGTTTTACGCGCAGTCGTTCCGGTTCGCGGCCCTGCCGCTTGGCTGCTCGATCGCGGCGGTGACGTGGCAGCTTGGCCTGTTGAACCTCCTCGGCTACGGCATCGACCCGATGTCGATCCTCGTGCCGTTCCTCGTCTTTGCGATCGGCGTGAGCCACGGCGTGCAGATGGTGCGCGCGTTTCGCGCCGAGCTGTTCGCGGGCGGCGACCCGCTCAAGTCGGGGCGCGCAGCGTTCCGGCAGCTGCTCGTGCCGGGAGGCGTGGCGCTGATCACCGACACGATCGGGTTTGTCACCATTCTGCTCATCCCGGTGCCGATGATCCGCGAGTTGGCCATTGCGGCCAGCATCGGCGTGGCGGTGATCATCCTGACGAACCTGCTGCTGCTGCCGCTGCTGTTGTCGTACCAGAAACCGCGCACTGGTTACCGCGAGAGCGTGGCCCGGCGCAAGGTGCGGACGATCAAAATCTGGCACGCGGTCGCGCGGTTGTCGGGTCCCAAGGTGGCGGCCCCGCTGGTTGCCGTCTGCACGGTGTTGTTCGGGCTTGGCTTTTCGAAGGCCATGCGCGTGGAGGTTGGCGACCTGCACCAGGGCGTGCCGGAGTTGCGGCCCGATTCGCGCTACAATCGCGACAGCGCCACGATCACCGGCAACTTCAATCTTGGTGTGGACATCCTCATCGCGTTCACCGAGACGGTGAAGGACGGCTCGGTGGACTACGGGGTGATGGAACTACTCGACCGATTCGAGTGGCATCTGGCCAACGTCGAGGGGGTGAAAAATGTCATGGGCCTCGCCGGTATCGCGCGTACGATCAATTCCGGCTACAGCGAGGGCAGCCTCAAGTGGCGCGTGCTGCCGTTCAACCGCGACATGCTGGCACAGGCGGTCGGGCACGTGGAGACATCGACCGGGTTGACCAACCTTGATGGCAGTGTGTTGCCGGTGATGGTGTTTCTCGAGGATCACAAGGCGGAAACGTTGCGACGCGTCGTCGCCGCGGTGAAGGCGTTCAACGAAAAACACGGAACTAAAAAAACACGATTCCGCCTGGCCGGCGGCAACGCTGGCGTGATGGCAGCGACCAATGAGGTCGTTGAGGCGGCGCAGTTTCCGATCCTGATCTACGTGTACGCCGCCGTGGCGCTGTTGTGCCTTGCCAGCTACCGCTCATTCCGGGCGGTGGTGTGCATCGTGCTGCCGCTGGCTTTGGTCTCCGTGTTGGCGCACAGCCTGATGCACGCAATGGAGATCGGTCTGAAGACCTCGACGCTGCCGGTCGTGGCGCTGGGGGTCGGTGAGGGGGTGGACTATGGAATTTATCTGTTTAGCTGCTTCATCGCGCATCGGCGCAAGGGGCTCCCGTTTGCCGAGTCGATGGACGCCACGATGACACAGGTCGGCAGCGCGGTGGTGTTCACCGGCCTGACGCTTTCCGTCGGCGTCGGCACGTGGGCCTTCTCAGAGCTCCAGTTTCAGGCCGACATGGGCATCCTGTTGATGTTCATGTTCCTGATGAACATGGTCTTCGCCATCCTCCTGCTCCCGGCGATCGCGCGGCTGCTCTTCCGCTCATAGCGGCGGCATCCGATCCTCGACAAACTTCCGGATCACCGCCACTTCAGCTTCGCCCTGGATGGTGTGCTCCTTCTCGAACACCTCCCACTGCATCCGAATGCCGCCGGCCTGTAGCTGCTCCATCTGCGTCTTGGTCTGGGTCAGCGGCAGCAGGGGATCCGCCGTGCCATGCGTGATGAGGAACGACTGCTCTGCTGCGACCGGCGACTGCTCCGCGACGAGTTTGTCCGGCTCGTGCGCGTAGCCGCTGATGCCGATCAGGCCGGCGAACTTATATGGGTAACGCAGGCCCACCTCGAGCGTCATCAGGCAGCCCTGCGAAAAACCGAACAGGAACGTCTGCTCCGAGGCAAAGCCGTCGGCGCGTTGCTGGTCGAGCAGGTCGAACAACAAGTCGCGGCTGCGCTCCACGCCGGGCGCCGTGTTGTTGTAAATATCGTACCACGAAAAACCGCCGTAATAGTCGTCCGGCGCGTTGACGAGCAGGGTGTTGAGAGCAGGGATGCGCAACGCCCCGGGCAGCCAGCGGTAACCCTCCATGCTGTCGCCCAGCCCGTGCAGCACCACCATCAGCCACTCTGAGTCCGGCTCTGCGGCGGGGATCAGTTCCGTGTCCAGCACGGCGGCAGTGTATCGGGTGGTCAACACAAGCCAAGGCGCGAAAAAAACTAAAGTTTCTCCAGTTCAAGTCGACAACTGGAGTGATTATGCAGGTAGCTGCTGTACAGTATTCCGCGCAGAAGTTGTTCCAGTCGGCTTGGAGCGATTTGAGGCAGTCATTGACGGCTGACCCGGCGGAGGCGATGAAATTGCGCATGAAATCACGGGAGCAGTCGGCTGTTGCGGCCAAGCTGCTTCAGGTGGCTGACGAGAACGACAAGCATGTTCTCGATATGGTGGCTTGAGCCGTGGTTGCGGCTTAACCAATACCGTCTTCGTAGTTTGCGTTCGTCAAGGCCGCTTGGCCAAGCGCTTGGCCAAGCGGGTCGATCTCCCCGACGCTGAAGCCAAGGTGCGAGTGCCGACGCCAGCCTTCGGCATGCTGAAACTCCTCCGATGCCTGACCAAGCGCCAGCGACATCTCTTCCATCGTCTGCAGGTACGAGTCCAGCCCTTGGCTGACATCGAGCCATTCCTTCTGGCTGCGATGCGCGGCGAGCGCCCGCCGCTTGGTTTCGAGCACACTGGTCGTATTGACGAACAGCCCGGGCACGATCCGCTGCCGCAGGGCGTCACGCAGGCCGTGAGGCATCCCGTGGTACACTGCCACCTCGCCGTTTATCGGCGGGCGCGCGGGTGAAACCTCAAAGTTGGGCATGCCGCGCGAGAAGGTGGCCGTCACCGCCAGGCGCGAGGTGTTGGTGTGGTCCTCCATGTAATCCTCCGGCGAATGCGTTAGCACGATCGCCGGATTGACCTCGCGGATGATCGAGGCCAGGCGCCGCAGATGCCGGAGGTCGTACAGAATCTCGAGGTCGCGCGAGAAGGGCGGATGAAATGTGGCGCCGAGAATGGCGGCCGCCTCTTGCGCTTCGGCCAGGCGTTTGGCTTCCGTTTCCTCCGCGCGAAGGCGGACGCTGCCGCAGTTGCCGCTCGAGAGATTGAGGCAATGAATCTCCCAACCGGCCTCCCGCAGCAGCAGCAGCGTGCCAGCCATCATGAACTCAATGTCGTCCGGGTGTGCGGCGATGGCGATGGCGACTTGCCGCCGTTGGTTGGTCGGGTCAGGCACGCAACTCGGAGAGTTTTACCGGCCGGTTTTTCTTTGCGGACAAGTCGGCGGCGAAGATCACCTCGTGCGTCTTGGCCGCGGTGGCGAGGTCGGTTAGCGTCATCTCCTTGCCCTTGGCCAGGGTCGCGAAGAACGCCTCGAACTGCGTCTGGAACGGGTGATCGCTTACGTCGCCGGAGTCGACCAGTTTCATCGACAACTCGCTCCACTTGTTTTTGTCGAGGCCGCTTGCCCCACCGAGTTTGTTCGAGTGAAACTTGTTGTCCAGCAGGCTGCCTTCACTCCCGACGAGGTGCGTGTGAAAATAGTACGGCTGAATGCAGTCGATGACCGACGCAGTCTTGCCGACGCGGCCGTCCTTAAACTTAAGGATTGTCACGCTGCTGCTGTCGTACTCGTATTTTTTGAAATCCTTGTTGGCCGAGCCGGTGGAGTAGCTGCTGACACTCTCAACCTCATCGCCCATGCAGAGCAACAGCGCATCGAGTGCGTGGCAACCGGCCGAGAGCAAACTGCTGCCACCGGCGTTGCGCTTGGTGTTCCAGCGGAACTGGGCGTACCACGGGCCGATGCCATGGTAGTAGTCCACCTCGCCGTAGTGGATTTGTCCCAGTAATCCGCGATCAATCACCGCCTTGGTGGCAAGGAACTGGCTTGAGAAGCGGCACTCGAAACAGACGCAAGTTTGCACGCCAGCCTTGTCCACCGCCTTCTGCATGGCGCGGAGATCTTTCAGGTTCAGCGTGAGAGGCTTCTCGATGATCAGGTGTTTGCCTGCCTCGGCGGCGGCGATGACTTGGCGGGCATGCTGATACGGGTAGCTGCATACCGAGACCACGTTGATCGCCGGATCGGCAAGCATTTTTTTGAGGCTGGTGTGGCACTGGATCTCACTGCCGTGCGTCTTGCTGAGTTCCGCTGGGTCGAGCCTGCGCGACGAGCAGACCGCCGTGACCTGTCCCCGGCCGGTGGCGTTGATCGCGTCGATGTGCGCGCCGGCCACCCACCCGTAGCCAATCACGCCGACGTTGAATTTTTTCATGAGTTCCGAATTTCCAGAGCCCCGATGCCACAACGAACCCGCCCAATTGTCAACTGTTGCGTGGCGACAGGAATCGTGCGACTATCCCGCTTTGTCATGCTTCGCGGTGTAACCGGTTTGCCGGTTGCGCCGTCTTGGCCTGCTTACGCGGAAAGAACGAATCAAGCTTATGTCAAAATCCAGAACAGACGCCTCTCCCGACTGCGGTTGCTCCACCGGCGACTGCCAGCCCAAACCCTCGCGTCGCCAGTTTTTCAGCCGGGGCGCCCAGTCCATCGCCGCCATTGGCGTGGCGGTGCAATCCGGAGCGGCGGCCCCGGCGGCCCGTCCCAGGCCGGACGGCTGGCTGCCGACCGGTCTAGGGCAGACGCGTGACATGACCGTGGCCGATGGCCTGGTGTATGTCGCCGGCGACTCGGCGGTGGCCGTGTTCAAGCCAGGTGGCGTGTTGGTGCGAAAGATTCAGTTCGCCGAGACACCGCGCTGCATCGTGGTGGCCAAACGCCGGCTGATTGTCGGCCTTCGCGACCGGGTGTTGCTCTGCGATCTCGACGGCAACACGCAGGCCGAAACCAAGCGCTTGGCCAAGGACGCCGCGCTGACCAGCCTGGCTGTGGCCGGGGATGGCTCGATCTACGCGGCGGATGGCGGCAGCAGTTCTATTTGGCGCATCAGCCCAAGCGGCGAGGTGCTCGATCGGTTGGCTGGCGGCAAGGGCGGACGCTTTGCCGTGCCCAAGTCATTTTTCCCGATCACATGGGCAAACGACTCTCTCGTTGTGGCGCACCCTGGGCGGCACCGTGTTGAGCGTTACGATGCTGATGGAGAGCTGAAGTCGCGCTGGGGTAAACGCTCCCGCGGGCTCGACGGCTTTTCCGGTTGCTGCAACCCGGTAAGCGTGGCGGTGACCGGCGGCGGCGAGTTCGTGACCGCTGAGCGCGGGCAGCCGCGCATCAAGCTGTTCGGCAAGGACGGCCAGTTCCGCACCGTGATCGCCGGCCCGGAGGCATTCGATGTGACCGAACACGAGCAAGTGGACACCGGCGCCGAACTGGCCACCTGCCAAAACGGCGGCATCGAGGTGGCGCTGCTCGGCGACCGGGTCGTCGCGCTGGACCACACCACAGCGTCATTCCGGCTGTTCGACTTGGCGTGAACACTCTCACAAAAACACCCGCATGCTTCGCTGCGCTTTGCCTCGGCATCGTGCTTGGCCAGGCGGCGGAGGAGGAAGCCAAGCCGGAGGGAACGCACGCCGAGATCGAGCCGATCCAATTCGGCACACACCCCAGCGGAAAGCCAATCACCATCAAGACCATCGCGATGAGCTGCGACGGCGACCTGCTCGTCGGCATCTCGTGGGGCGAAGGCGAGATGGAGTTCGCACAGCCGCGCGGTGAGGACGATGCCGGCAGCCGGGACGGCCGGGACCGGCGTTCGCGTGATTCCGGTGGTGAACGCCGTTCCGGAGGGTTGATGCGGGCGTTGCCGGTACTGGTGGCACTGGACGAAAACGGGGACAGCGAGATTTCAGCCGACGAAATCGAGAAAGCCGAGGCGGCTCTGGCCAAGCTCGACAAAAACAGTGACGGCAAGTTGAGCGGCGACGAAGTGCGGCCCTCCCGTGGCGGCAATCAACGTGAACGCCGGTCAGTCGGCCGGCCGCTTGACCAGGCGCAGGGCATCGACAAGTCGAGTGAAGAGATTGTGCGCATTCTGGAGTTTGGCACCGAGGACGACATCGCCGACTTGGCTCGCGAGGCCGATCCCCGCCAGTTTTTTGAGGCAATGCGCGAAATGGATTCGGATGATCGTCGCAAGGTGATGACTGCCCTGCCGGAGGAGATTCGCAGGCGCTTCCGCAGCCGTTTTGGTGGTCGGCGGCCCGGTGAACGCGGCGGCGAACGTGGCCAGAGCCGGGATCGGGCCGGTCGCGGGGGAGGGGCCGGTGACCGGCCGGAGCGCCGGGGCAACCGCGGGCCGCTCGCGGTGGACGACCTGTTCAAACACACCTACGGCATCCGCGTCATCAGCACGGACGGCAGCGTGAAGGCCGAGTGGCCAATGCCGGATGACGGTCCGCACCCGAAAATGATCCACGCTTGCGATGACGGCACGGTGTACGTCGCCGGCCACGGCAAAATTGCCTCGTACGACAAAAGTGGCCAACGCCTCGTGATGGCCGACATAGACAAGCTCAGTGGCGAAAAGGCGCTCGCGGCTGGAATGTTCGTCAGCGGTGAGCATGTGTTCCTCGCCGTTGGCATGGGCAACAGCATGCGGGCAACGGAGGACATTTACCGGTTCAATCGCGACCTAACCGGCGCCAAAAAAATCATTGAGCAACAGTACGGCTGCTGCAGCCACATAGACATGCAGGTGATGAATGGTGAACTTCTGGTCGCCGAGAACGCGCGACACCGCGTCAATCGTTTCGACTTCGACGGCAAACCTCTTGGCAAGTGGGGCAAACGTGACCGCACCGGCATCGAGGGTTTCGCCGCCTGCTGCAACCCGGTCAACATCGACATCGGCCCGGACAACGTCCTCTACACTGCTGAGTCCGGCATCGGCCGCATCAAGACGTACACCCCCGGCGGCAAGTTTCTCGGTGTAGTCGGCCATGTGGACACCACCGAGTACGACCGGGGCAGCCGTCTGGCCTCACAGACCTGCTACATCCCCATCGAGGTCAACCACGACGCCAGCCGCGTATACGTAGTGGATGTCCGCGCCAACCTCATCCGCGTGCTGGCCCCGAGGGGAAAATGATCCGGCACGCCGGTTTTTTTCTCGCGCTCGCGCTTGGCCAGGCGACTGAAACGCCGGTACAAGTGGTGGTGATGGATCCGCTCGCGCTGCCGCTCTCCTGTTCCTGCGTTGAGAGTGTCGGCCAACGCCGCTACGACCAACTCGCCGCCCATCTCGAGCAGACGACCGGCCGCCGCTTCAAGCTGACGTTTGAGGAAAGTCTCGATCTGGCGTTGCGCCGCATCCGCTCCAAGCCAGACTTCATCATCGGCAAGAACGCAATGGTGCGCTTCGACGCCGGGCGGCTCAAGGTGCCGGTCACGCCACTCGCTGACCTCACCGATCGCAATGGGCTCACAACGCAGCGCGGCGTGTTCCTCGTCCGCACCGGCGACCCCGCCGAGCGCCTCACCGATCTCTCCGGCCGCGACGTCATGCTTGGCCCGGCGGAGGAGGCCGAGACGCATCAGGCCGCCAGGGCCACGCTGCAGCAGGCCCGTCTGGCCAAGCCGGCCAAGCTCGACACGGCCGGGGCGATCGACTCCGGCGTGCTGGCGTTGAGCGACGGAGAGGTGGCTGCCGCCGTGGTGCCGGACTACCTACCACCGCTGCTCGTCGGCTGCGGCAAGGTGGAGCCGGGCGCGGTGCGTGTGCTGGCCACGACGCCGCCTGTGCCCGGCGTTCGGTTGTTCCGCACCGGCACGACTGACGACGTCTTGGCCAAGCGCGTGGCGGCGGAGGTCATCGCCTTGGCCAAGCGGAAGGATTTGCTCGCCGCGCTCGAGTCGGCCAACGGCTTCGTCAAGCCGCCTGGCCAAGCGGCGGCGTGGGTGGACTGGCGCGGGCCGGGCCGCCTTGGCCAGGCGTCCAGTTTGCCAAAAAAATTGCCCGAGGCGCTGCGCAAAATCTGGTCTGCCAAGCTCACCGGCCCGGCCGTCGCCGGCCCGGCGGCCACGGCGACGCATGTCATCATCCCCGACAAAAACGAGGACGCCACACGCGACCTGTTCCGCTGCCTCGACGCTGCTGACGGCAGCGAAGTCTGGCGGCTGGACTATGCTGCCGCCGGCGACATGGATTACAGCAACTCACCCCGCGCGACGCCGGTTGTTCACGACGGCCTGGTTTATCTGCACGGCGCGCTGGGCGACCTGCACTGCGTTCGCCTCGACACCGGCGCCGTTGTTTGGCGGACGAACTACTACCGCGACCACGGGGCCAAGCGGCTGACGTGGGGCTCGAGTTCGCCGCCGCTGATCGTGGATGACATGCTGATCATAAACCCCGGCGCCCGCGACGCCTCGGTGGTCGCGCTCGACCGGAAAACCGGCAGGCTGATTTGGAAAACACCCGGCCATGCCGCCGCCTACTCGGCGTTCGTTGTAGGGGAACTCGGCGGCCGCCGGCAACTCATCGGCTACGACTCGGCAAGCCTTGGCGGCTGGGATCCGGCCACCGGCGGACGGCTTTGGGAGCACGTGCCGCGCAAGGGCTCGGATTTCAACGTCACCACGCCGCTCATCCACGCCGGCCAGCTGCTGCTCGCCACCGAGAACAACGCCACGCGGCTGCACGGCTTTTTGCCCGATGGAAAAATCGATCCTAAGCCGGTCTTGGCCAACAACAGCCTCGCGCCGGACACCTGCTCGCCGGTCATCGTCGGCGACCGTGTGTTCGCCACCGCCTACGGAGAAATGTACTGCCTCGACTTGAAAGACGGCATGAAAACCGTGTGGGTGGCGGAGGGCGATATGTTTTACGATCACTCAAACATGATCGGCGGCAACGGCCGGGTGCTGGTCTGGACGAACAGCGGCGACCTGCTCCTGCTCGACGCCGCTGCAAACGAGTACAAGCCGCTCAGCCGCCTGCGCCCCTTCGGCACCGAAAGTGCCGACTCCATGTCCCACCCCGCCATCGTCGGCAACCGCCTCTACCTCCGAGGCCCCAACGAACTCGCCTGCTTTGGGTTGGGGGGGGATAATTAGCCCAATGACTCGAGCACATCGGGGTCGCGGATGTCGATCCAGCGGCCTTCGATTTTTGCGCCGGCGATGGGTTCGTTGGCGTCGATCATGGTGGCAATTGCGTCGGTCAGCTCGTACTCGCCGCGTGGGGATTTTTGCAGCCTGGCCGTGTGCTCGAACACGATGGGGTGAAAGATGTAAATGCCGGCGTTGTACCACATCGGTTCGCCTTCCTTTAGCCAACCGTCGGCGCGGAGTTGGTCGAGTTGATCGACGCTCGGTTTCTCGACGATCTTGCGGAGGCAAAACTGATCGTCGAAAAAGTTGATCGCCCCCTTGGTCACGTCCTCGCCCGGCGTCACCGTGATGAGGCCGGAAAACTCCCCTTGGTCAAAGCGCTCGACCATGGTCGCGTACGTCTTCGGACGCACGAGGATGTCGCCGTAGGTCAGCAGGAACGGGTCGTCGTCGACGAAGCATTTGGCCAATTCCGGCGCCTTGCCGGTGCCGTCCTGCACTTCCTGCCGCGCGTAGGTGATAGAGAGGCCAAGCGCTGAGCCGTCGCCGAAATGTTGCTCGATGAATTCCGCTTTCCAGCCGGTTATGAGGCAAAACTCGCGCACGCCTTGCGCGGCGATGCCGCTGATGATGTGATCGAGGATTGGCCTGCCCTCGACCGGCAGCATCGGCTTGGGCAACTCGTCGGTGAGTGCCCCCATTCGGGTGCCTTTCCCGGCGGCAAGGATGACGGCCTTCATGCGCCGAACTTGTCGAACATCAACGCGTTGGCCTGCATCAGGCGGATGAGGTGCCTGGCCTCGATGATGCCGAGCGAGCCGCGGTTGCAGTTCGTCTCGGTGAAGCGATCTAGTTTGTCCGACCCACTGGCGTTCGAGTGCAGCAGCACCGGCTGCGGATGCCACGAGTGCCCCTTGAGCGCGCACGGTGTCGAGTGGTCGCCGGTGATAGCGATGACGTCCGGTTTTTTCTCGAGCAGGATCGGCAGTGCCTTGTCGAACTCCTCGATCGCCCTGGTCTTGGCCTCGAAGTTACCGTCCTCGCCGTACATGTCGGTGTACTTGTAGTGGATGAAAAAATATTCGTAGTCGTCGTACAACTCGACATACCGCTGAAACTGCTCCTCGATTGTCTGCGGACCCTCGTGCTTGGTCATGCCGACGAGCTGGGCGAGGCCCTTGTACATCGGATAAACCGCAAGGCACGCCGGACGCATCGCGTAGCGCTCGGCGAACAACGGGATGTCCGGCTGATGCGCGATGCCGCGCATGAGGAAGCCGTTGGCCGGCTCCGAACCGGCGAGCAGCGGCAGGGCGACCTCGTAAAAATGGCCGATTAGCTTGGCAGCTTTTTGTGCCTTGGGGCAGTCGGGATTGTTGGGCTGCGACTGGGCGATCGGCAGGCCTTCGCGGTGCGGATCGGTGTCGCTCAATGGCCCGGCCAGGTCGGCCCCGCGAAAGATGATGACGAATCGGTGGCCCTTGCCCGGCGTGACGATGACCTCCGCGTCGCCGATCTGCCTTATGTTCTCGGAAAGCTTGGCGCAGCGCTCCTCGCAAAGTTCGGTCTCGATGCGGCCGGCGCGTCGGTCGGTGACCAAGCCGCCGGTGTCGAGGGTGCAGAAGTTGGCGCGCGCGGCGACATCACCTGATTGCAGTTCCAGGCCAAGGCCAAGCGCTTCGATCACGCCGCGGCCGACCTCGTATTTCAGTGGATCATAGCCGAACAGCCCGAGGTGGCCGGGGCCGCTGCCGGGTGTGATGCCGTGCGCGGCCGGGATCAGCCGCCCCTGCGCCGAGTCTTTGGCCAAGGCGTCGAGATTGGGGGTAGTCGCTGCCTCGAGCGGGGTCTTGTAATCCGTGGCGGCGATGGCGATATCGCCGAGGCCGTCCATCACCAGCAGTGCCATCTTGGCCCCGTTCTTCAAGGTCAGGTCCGAGTAAACCGAATCGATGCTCATAGAATAACTACGCTTGGCCAAGCGCGGGCGGATTGTGCTGGCCCCGGGGCCGAGGGTCAACCAGTTCAGGGCCTGTGGGTTAGCAAAGCGGTTAATAACTTGAATCAGAATGGCCCATGAAAAAACACAACCCATTGTGGTTTAGCGAATAAGATGCTGCCTTATCTTGTGTTTTAGACTTTACTCGTTGGGCTGAATTGGCTCTGATTCGCCGCGGCGTGTATTTAAAGAACCTCACGGCCCTTGGATTCAAGTCGTTTGCGGACAAGACATCACTCGACTTTCAGCCGGGCATGACGGCGATTGTTGGACCCAACGGCTGCGGAAAGTCCAATGTTTCCGATGCTGTTCGATGGGTTTTGGGGGAGCAATCGGCCAAGGCGCTCCGGGGCTCAGGGATGGCGGACGTGATTTTCAACGGCACCGACAATCGCAAGGCGCTTGGCATGGCGGAGGTGTCGCTGACGCTTGGCGGCATTGATACTGATCAACTCAAGGCGGCAGGGGTCGATTTGCCTTATAACGAGGTCACGGTAACGCGCCGGATTTTCCGGGACGGGGCCAGCGAGTTTTTCATCAACAAGGTGGCGTGCCGGCTCAAGGACATCCAGCAGTTGTTCATGGGCACTGGCATGGGGCGGGCCAGCTACGGCATCATGGCCCAGGGCAACATCACCCAACTCATCTCCAGTAAACCGGATGACCGGCGGACGGTGTTCGAGGAGGCCGCCGGCATTACGCGGTTCAAGTCGCAGAAGAAAGAGGCGCTGCGCAAGCTCGACTACACTGAGCAGAATCTGCTGCGCGCGTCTGACACCATACGCGAAGTCAAGCGGCAGATCGGCTCGCTCCAGCGCCAGGCCGGCAAGGCGCGGCGCTACAAGGCGGCGATGGACGAACTCCAGAGTCTGGAGAGCCAGTTTGCCCGGCATCAGCTCGGGGAGATTCAGGAAACCATTCGGCAATGCGAACAGGCCATCAGCAAGTTCAAGGACAAGTCGGATGACTTCACCGGCACGATCGAGAGCGAAGAGGCGCTGATCAATCAGTCACGGCAACAGCGCGGTGCAATCGAGAAACAGGTGAGCGAGGCGCAGGAAAACGACGCCAACCTTCAGGCCGAACTCGAGCGACTCGAGAGCCGAATTCAGTTTAGCCACGAGCGCATCCGCGAACTGGACGAACAGGTGGCCAAGGCCTACGACGACATTGCTCAGGCCGAACAGCGGCGCAGCGATGCCGAGCAGGAATTGGCCGAGATGCAGGGCAAACTCGGCAACGCGGACAACGCCGTCGGCGACAAGCGCCGCGCGGTGGATGAAAAGCAGGCTGCCTGCGATGCCCTCGAGGAGGAGCTCGGCCAGCGGCAGGAGGCGCTGCGCCAGGCGCAGTCTGAGTCGTACAGCGTCGCACAGGAACTGACCCGCGTGCGCAACGAGATCAACTCGATCGATTTGCAGAAGCGCGGCAACACTGTCCGGCTCGAGAAACTTACGTCGGAGAAAACCCAGCTCGAGGAGGAGTCGGCGAAACTTCGGGAGCAGCTTGGCCAATTTTCCAGCGACGTCGAGAGCCGCCGATCCACCGCCCAAAGCCATCGCGGCACCGTCGAGGAACGCCAGCAGCGCCTGGTCGAACTACAGGAGCACTTGGCCAAGTTGACTGTCGAATTGAACGATTTACTGAGAGTTCAAGCCGAAAAACGCTCGCGCCTAAACGTGCTCAAGCAGTTGCAGGCTTCCAACGAGGGCGTCAGTGCCGGGGCGCAGGCGGCCATCAGCGAGTCCGAGGCCGCGCTTGGTCTGTTGGCCGATCAAATCCGTGTGCCGGGAGAACACGTCGCCGCCGTCGAGGCTGCGCTTGGCCGGCACCTGCAGTTGGTCATCACCCGGCAGGCCACCGATGCCCAGTCGATTTTGGCATCGCTGAACGAAGGCAAAAAGGGGCGGGCGGACATCGTCGCGCTCAACCTGATTTCCGGCGGCGCACCGCCTGCGATCGACACGGCCAAGCTGGGTGAGTTTGGCGGCGTGGCTGCGCTTGGCCAAGTGGGATGTGACGCCGCAGTTCAGCCGTTGCTCGACCGGCTGCTTGGCCGCCTGGTCATCGTGCCCGATCTCGACGCTGCGATGCGCGGTCGTGAGCGGCACAGCGATCTGGATTTCGTGACGAGCGCCGGCGAACTGCTCTCACGGCATGGCGTGTTCAGCGGCGGCCGCGGCAACGGTAACACGTCCGCCTCGCTGCTTGCGCGGAAAAATGAAATTGCCGGGCTGGAAAAAGAACTCGAGGGGCTCGGTGGAAACGTCGACGAACTCAGCTGCGAAAAGGGGGACATGCAGGGAGAGCAAACCTCGTTGCAGGCCGGCTTGCAGCAGGAGCAAAACGAGCTGCGACAGCAGGAGGTGTCCATTGCGTCGAGCGAGGGTGAGCTGAAGGCGCTGGAAAATTCGCAGCGCGTGCTGGCGCAGAAAATCGAGGGCGTCACGTTCGAGTTGGAGAGTCTCGCCGGCCAGGAGTCGGAGGGCAGCGGCAAGCGCGATCAGTTGGCAGCCGAGCTGGTTTCACTCGAGGAAAGGGAGGTCGCCAACAGCACACTTTTGGGCGAGGTGACCGGAGTCGTCGAGGGACTGCGCGGCAGGCGCGACGCCGCCAATGCGGAGCTGACGGAGGCCAAGGTCGGGCTGGCCTCAGAGGAGCAGCTGCTGGCGTCGTTCCGGCGGCAGCTCGAGCCGCTCAACGTCCGCATCGGAGAACTTGGGCAGCTTGTCACCCAGCGCCGAGGCGACATTGAGGCGGCTGGGAATAAAAAAACGCAGACCGAAAAAGAGATCGCCGACTCAACGCAGCGCATCGGGGCGGTGCGTGTCGAGCGCGAACAGTCCAGCGGCAACATCGCGGGTTTGCTTTTGCAAAAGGCCGAGGCCGACCAAAAAGTGGAGGAGCGTGAGGAGGCGCTGCGGGCCGTGCGCGAGGAGTTGAGCTCCTCGCAGGAGCGCCGCTCGAAGCTCGAGGTGGAGTTGGCGCAGAACAACATGATGGCCGAGAACCTCTGCGAGCGGATCCAGGAGAAATATCAGGTTGTGTTGCAGGACGTGGAGCCGGAGTGCCTCAAGGTGACCGGAGACGAAGCGGGCAGCCTCGAGGTGGAAACGGTCGCCGACGGGGGAGTGGAGACCGACTGGGAGCGGGTTGGGGAAAAGGTTGCCGAGTTGCAGGACCGGATTGACCGCATGGGACCGGTGAACCTGGTTGCCATCGAGGAATACAAGGAAATCGAGCAGCGCTACGCGGAACTGACCCGCCATCACGACGATCTGGTTCAGGCCAAGGAGCGGCTGCTGGAGATCATCGAGAAGATCAACACAGAGACCACGGAGATGTTTCGCACAACCTTCGAGCAGATTCGTGAAAACTTCCGTGACCTGTTCACCGAGGTGTTCGAGGGAGGCAAGGCCGACCTGGTGCTGGTGGACGAGGAGGACGTGCTCAACAGCGGCATCGAGATCGTGGCACGGCCCCCGGGCAAGAAACTCCAGAGCATCACCCTGCTTTCCGGCGGCGAGCAGACGATGACTGCTGTGTCGCTGCTGTTTTCAATTTATCAGGTCAGTCCGAGCCCGTTTTGCCTGCTGGACGAGTTGGATGCGCCGCTGGACGAGTCGAACATCAACCGTTTCATCCGTGTACTCAAGCGGTTTCTCGACCAGTCCCAGTTTCTCATCATCACGCACAACAAACGCACCATCAGCATGGCGGACACGTTATACGGGGTGACGATGCAGGAGCAGGGGGTCAGCAAGATCGTGTCGGTGAAATTCCAGGAGACCGAGCGGGGTGAAGACGCCGCCCGGGGGCGCACGGTCAAGCCGGCCGACTCGCGCAGGCGTGCGACTAAGTCGAAAGCGGCCGTGGAGCCCGGTGGCGAGAGCGACGTCATCTCGATGGGCAAATAGCCAAGCGCTTGGCCAAGCAGCGGGAAACCTTGGTCAAGCGGTGCGGAGCCTTGGCCAAGAGAGGGATTAGACCGTGCCGAAGATGGTCTTGCCGGTGCTCTCGAGGTCGTTGCAGGCCTCGATGAGGCGGTCCGCCGTGGCCTGCTCGGCTTTCTTGAGGTAGGAGCGCGGGTCGTACACTTTCTTGATGCCGACCTCGCCGTCGATCTTCAGTACGCCCTCGTAGTTCGTCATCATGTGATCTGCGATGGGGCGGGTGAAGGAGTACTGCGTGTCGGTGTCGATGTTCATTTTGATCACGCCGTACTCTAGGGTTTCCTTGATCTCGTGCTTGGCGGAGCCGCTGCCGCCGTGGAAGACGAGGTCGAACTTGGCCTCCTCGCCGTGCCTGGCGATGACGGTGTCCTGGCCCTGCTTGAGGATGTCCGGCTGCAGCTTGACGGCACCTGGCTTGTACGCTCCGTGCACGTTGCCGAAGGTGGCGGCGAACATGTAGCGGCCGATGCCATCAAGACTCTCGTAAACCGTGAGCATGTCCTCCGGGGTGGTGTAGAGTTTCTCCGCCGGGGTGTCCTCGTTTCCGGCCGCGCCGTCCTCCTCGCCACCGACGACGCCGGCCTCGACCTCGAGGATGATTTCGTTGGCGGCACACAACTCGAGGTACTCCTTCGAGATGGCCATGTTCTCCTCGAGCGGCAGAATGGACGCATCGAGCATGTGGCTCTGGAACAGGTTGGCCTGTCCGTTGGCGCGCCGCCGGGCCGTCTCCTCGATGAGCGGCTTGAGGAAGCCGGCCGCCTTCTCCGGCTGGCAATGGTCGGTGTGCAGGCCAATGAGGATGTCGTACCGCTCGGCCAGTCGGTGGGCGGCCTCGGCGAGCACGATGCAGCCGAGTACTGGATCGTTGTTGCTCAGCCCGGAGGCGAACTGCCCGCCGCCTGTGGACATCTGGATGATGCCGTCGGACTTCGCGTCGGCGAACGCCTTGAGCGCGGCGTTGATCGTGGTGATGGAGGTGATGTTGACCGCCGGGTAGGCGTAGTCGCCCTGTTGGGCGGCGTCCAGCATCGCGGCGTACTGCTTCGGTGATGCGATTGGCATGATTAAATTGTGGTCTGGTTTCTCCGGTAAACCAAAACAGCCCGATTGGGCTACAAGGGGCCGCGCATTATACCGTGATTCCGCCCTTTTGCAAGGTCATAGAAAAAACCTGTTTTCGCCGGTTTTACGCTTTGCCTAGCAGCAAAACTCAAGCCGGCCTTGACAGGCCAAGCCGGCCTCCGCAAAAACGGTGGTTCATGAAAGTGCGTTTTATTGGCCTGAATCTGCTGCTGTCGCTTGGCCTGGCCGGTTGCAGCTCCGAAACCTCCGAACAGGATGCTGCCTCCGGCAGCTCCGCTGACAACAGCAACGCCTCATCCGTTGTCTTGGCTCCACCCGCTAAGCCGGAGGCGGCCGTGACGCCCGAGCCGGAGCCGGCTCCCAAGCAGGCCCTCAAGCCGTTGACCGATGCGACCCCCAAGCCGGTGGCAGTGGTGACTCCCAAGCCGGCGGCAGTGGTGACTCCCAAGCCGGCCCCAGCCGTCGAGCCGGCTGTCAATCCGAAGCCGGAAGACACGACGCCCAAGAGAGACATCTTCCGCAGTGCTGGGAGCGGCGACATCGATGCCGTGAAATACCACCTGGCCAACGGCATCAAGGTTAACTCGCAGGACAAGAGCGGCAAAACGGCGTTGCTGTGGGCCATGCGCACCAAGAAAAACGCTGTTGTCTCCCATCTGCTCGCCCGGGGCGCGAACCCGAACCTCGCTGACAGTTCTGGCGTGACGCCTCTTTTTTGGGCCGTTCGAGGTCGGCGCCCTGAACTAGTGAGCCAGTTGCTCAGCCGTGGTGCCGATATCGAGCACAAGGACAAGCGTGGCAAGACCGTCCTTGACTACGCCAGGGACGAAACAGTCATCGCAATCCTGCGCCGACACGCCAGCGAGAAGGAATAGCCTTCCGGCTGAAACAAATACATAGACTGCCAATTTCACGATGAGTGACGTGCGCGTGGGGATTGT